>CAZJRM010000058.1:0-24351 GCA_964547975.1 uncultured Vicinamibacterales bacterium
GGGGCAGCACGTTCCCCGCCCTCGTCGTCTCGGTGGGCGTGTACCTCGTGGCGATCCGGAAGCGCTGATTCATACTTCCTTCCCCTGAGCCCGCGGATGCGCCTTCCGGTAGACCTCGATGAGGTGGGCGGCGCTCACGTGCGTATACCGCTGGGTCGTCGACAACCGCACGTGGCCGAGCAGTTCCTGGATCGCCCGCAGGTCCGCGCCGCGTTCGAGCAGGTGTGTCGCGAACGAGTGGCGCAGCGCGTGGGGACTGACGCCGTCACGCACGTGGCATTGCGCCACGTAGCGGCGCAGGTGGCGGTGCACGCTGCGGCCTGTGAGCCGGCCGCCCCGGAAGTTCAGGAAGAGCGGCGTCGCGCCTGCCGACCTCGCCCGCGCCGGGCCACGGACGGCCGGCGGCGGCTTCGGAGGGCCTTCCCGCTGCTTCGCGGCTTCCTGCTCGAGCAACGGCCGCACCTTCAGATACGCGCGCAGCGCCTCGGCCGTGGTCGTGTTGAACGGGACGAGCCGCTCCTTCCGCCCCTTGCCCATGACGCGCACCATGCGGCCAGGCACGTTGACGTCCTCGAGATTCAGCCCGACGAGTTCACTCAAGCGCAGGCCCGACGCGTAGAGCAGTTCGAGCATCGCCTTGTCGCGAGTCCCGAGGGGCGAAGAAGAGTCCGGCGTCTCGAGCAGTGTCGCCATCTCGTCGATCTCGAGGTGGGTCGGCAGTCTCTGCTCGACCTTCGGGGTGGCCACCAGGCCGCCGGGGTCGTGTTCGAGCAGGCCTTCGCGGCGGAGGTAACGGCTGAACGCCCGCACCGCGGCCAGCTTTCGCGCGGAGGTCTTGCGGGCCAGGCGCTCGCGGTAGAGTTCGGCCAGGAACCCCCGAATGGCGGCCAGCGTACAGTCGCTGGCACGCAGGTCCGGTCGCGGACGCCCCGTGTGCAGCACGAGATAGCCGAGGAACTGGTCGAGATCGCTGCCGTAGGCCGCCACCGTGTGGGGCGACGCGCCCCTGTTCAGGCGCAGGTAGTCGAGAAACGCCTTCAGGTGTTCGCGCATGGATGCTGCCGGGCCCACTCGGCCAGCGCCGCCAGCGCGCGCTCCGACGTCGCGCGTTTGCGATCCGCCTTGCCGCGCGGCGGACTGGCCAGCGGCTCCATGATACCGAAGGTGATGTTGCTCGGCTGGTACGTCGACGCCAGCGCGTGGGACGCGTAGTAGGCCAGCGCCCCGATCGCCGTCGTCCTCGGCGGGCACGAGGGCGTTTCGCCCAGGGCCAGCGCGGCCGCATTGCGTCCGGCCAGCAATCCCGACGCGGCGCTCTCGACGTAACCCTCGACCCCCGAGATCTGCCCCGCGAAGAACAGGTCGGGCCGCGTTCGCGTCTGCCACGTCTCGTTCAGGATGCTGGGGCCGTTGATGTACGTGTTGCGGTGCACCATGCCGAACCGGACGAACTCCGCCTGCTCGAGTCCCGGAACGAGCCGCAGGACACGCGCCTGTTCGCCCCACTTCAGCTGCGTCTGGAAACCGACCAGGCTGAAGTGGTCACCCGCCAGGTTGTCCTGGCGCAGTTGCACGCACGCGTAGGGCCAGCGCCCGGTCTTCGGATCGGTCAGCCCCACGGGCTTCATGGGGCCGAAACGCAGGGTGTCAGGACCACGGTGTGCGAGCACCTCGATCGGCAGGCACCCTTCGAAGAAGGGTTCGCGGTCGAAGTCGTGCACCGTGGCCGACTCGGCGTGCGTCAGCGCGTCGTAGAAGGCCTCGTATTCCGTCTTCGTGAACGGACAGTTGAGATAATCCCCTTCACCGTCGTCGGTCCCGCACGCCGGCCCGGCGGCGACGGCCTGGCGATCGGGAACGGGCCCGAGACTACGATCGTAACGGGACGCGCGGAACACCTTCGTGCGATCGATCGACTCGGCCAGGACGATCGGGCTGATGGCGTCGTAGAAGTAGAGATAGTCCTGGCCCACGAAGGTGGCGATGCTGGCGGCCAGGGCCTCCGAGGTGAGCGGTCCCGTGGCGAGGACTACCGGCTCGGACGCGCCGCGCAGGTCGGGGATGGCCGCGACCTCGCCCCGCGCAATCGTGATGAGGGGATGGCCGGAGACCGCGGCCGTGACGGCGGCCGCAAACGCATCCCGATCGACGGCCAGGGCCGCACCGGCCGGCACGCGAGTCTCGTCGGCGGCCCGCATCACGAGCGAGCCGAGGCGCCGCATCTCTTCCTTGAGGAGGCCGACGGCGTTATCGAGTTTGTCGCCTCGCAGGGAGTTGCTGCAGACGAGCTCCGCCAGGTCGCCCGTCTTGTGGACGTCGGTCCCCCGGTTCGGCCGCATCTCGTGCAGCGTCACACGCACGCCACGCGACGCGGCCTGCCAGGCGGCCTCGCAGCCCGCAAGCCCGCCACCGACGATCCGGACGTGGGGCATCACCGGCGACCGTCAGTGCCTCTTGCCGCGCTTGGGCGCGGCAGACCGGGTGCCGCGCCGCGGCGACGGCCCGGCGTCGGCGCGCGCCTTCAGCAGGGCCACCGCTTCTTCGATCGTCAGCGCCGCCGGATCGGCATTCCGCGCGAGCGACGCGTTGGTCGTGCCGTCGGTGACGTACGGGCCGTAGCGGCCATCCATCAGCGTGATCTCGGCACCGCCGGCCGGGTGAGGGCCGAGCGTCCGCAGCACGGTTCGTGTCATCGCACGCCGCCGCGACTTCTTCGGCGCCGCCAGCAGTTCGAGCGCCCGTTCGAGGCTGATCGTGAACACGTCGTCTCCGTCCTCGAGGGAACGGAAGTCGTCACCGAGCTTGACGTACGGGCCGAACCGCCCGCGGCTGGCCGTCACGAGTTCACCGGTCTCGGGATGAGGGCCGAGTTCGCGCGGCAGGCTCAGCAGCTGCAGCGCCTGTTCGAGCGTCAGGTCGCCGTGGGCCACGCCCGCCGGGATCGACGCCCGCCGGGGTTTCTCGACGGCCTTGCCCTTCTGCACCGGCGGCGTGTCACCCAGCTGCACGTAGTGCCCGAAGCGGCCGTGCTGCACGGACACCGCCAGCCCGGTCGCCGGGTCGGTGCCGAGTACGCGCGGCCCCTCGGCTTTGGCCTTGAGGAGCGCCACGGCCTTGTGGACCGTCAGGTCGGCCGGAGGCAGCGCCCGCGGCAACGTGGCCGTGTTGCCGTCTCCGCCTTCGCCCCGCTGGAGGAACGGCCCGTATCGCCCGATGCGCACGCGGATCGACTCGCCGGTCGACGGGTCGGTGCCGACCTCGATGGCCGGGTAGTCGATGCTGGCTTCTTTCCGGGCCACCATGGGTTCGAGCCCCGGGTGACCGCCCTCGCCGTCGCGGTAGAACGCCCGGATGAACGACAGCCAGTCGCGCTCGCCGTTGGCAATCTGGTCGAGGTCCTCCTCCATCTCGGCGGTGAACCCCGGATCGACGTAGTCCGCGAAGTGCGAGCGCAGTAACTGCGTCACCGCGAAGGCGGAATAACTCGGCACGAGCGCCTTGCCCTGCCGGAACATGTAACCACGGCGCTCGATGGTGGCGATCGTCGGCGCGTAGGTCGACGGCCGGCCGATGCCGGCCTGCTCGAGTTCCTTGATGAGCGCCGCCTCGGTGTACCGGGCGGGCGGCTGGGTCTCGTGGCCCTTGGGCGTGATCGCCACCAGCCCGACGGCCTTCGCCTCGCGCGGCGCAGCGTCGGCCGCGCGCCCGACACGGTCACCCTCCTTCATCGCGGGCAGGATCGACTCCTGGTCCGCCAGTTCGGCATCCGGGTCGTCACTGCCTTCGACGTACGCGCGGCGGAATCCGGGGAACTCGATGGCCTTGCCGCTGGCGGTGAACACACAGGCTTCACCGTCCGGGCCCTGGCCGGTCAGTTCGACCGACGTCTTGAGAACGCGGGCATCGGGCATCTGGGACGCCATCGTCCGTTTCCAGACGAGTTCGTAGACCCGCAGCTCGTCGGCGTCCAGGTACGCCGTCAACATCTGCGGCGTCTGGCGGAAGTCGGTGGGGCGGATGGCTTCGTGCGCTTCCTGCGCGTTCTTCACGCGGGTCTGATACCGCCGCGGCCCTTCGTAGTAGTCGGCGCCGAACATCTCGTGGATGACGCGAGCCGCCTCGGTCAGCGCCTTTTCGCTCAGCGTCGTCGAGTCGGTGCGGTGGTAGGTGATGAGACCTTCGATTTCTCCCCCGCCGATTTCGACGCCCTGGAACAGGCGCTGCGCGATCTGCATCGTCCGCTCGGTCGAGAAGCCGAGTTTGCGGCTGGCTTCCTGCGTCAACGTCGACGTGGTGAAGGGCGGTGCGGGCCGTTCGACGCCGGGACGTGCCTCGACGGAGGTGACCGTCCACGGCAGGTGCCGCTCCAGGCCGCCCGCCAGGTGACGCGCGGCCGTCTCGTCCAGGTGACGCACCTTCTTCGCCGACAGCTGGCCGGTGGCCGCGTCGAAGTCCTTGCCCGACGCCACGCGTTCCTCTCCGACACGGACAAGCGTGGCCGTGAACTCACGCCCCTCGCCCGACAGCGCGGCTTCGATGTCCCAGTACGCGCTCGACCTGAACGCCCGGCGGGCTTCTTCACGTTCGACCAGCAGCCGCACCGCCACAGACTGCACGCGCCCGGCGCTGAGCCCGGTCTGCACCTTCTTCCACAACACCGGCGAGAGGGTGTACCCGTAGAGGCGGTCGAGAATGCGACGACTCTCCTGCGCCCGGACCAGGTTCTCGTCGAGGTCGTGAGCGGAGGCCAGGGCTTCGCGGACCGCCTCCTCGGTGATCTCGTGGAACACGATGCGGCGCACGGGCACTTTCGGCTTCAGGATCTCGGCCAGATGCCAGCTGATCGACTCCCCTTCGCGGTCGGGGTCGGTCGCGAGGTACAGCTCGGACGCGTCTTTCAGCGCGGCCTTGAGGGCCGTCACCTGTTTCTTCTTGTCGGCCGGGATGACGTAGTGGGGCCGGAAGTCGCCTTCGACGTCCACACCCAGCCTCCCCCAGGGCCGCTGCTTGATCTCCGCCGGCACCTCCGACGCTTTCTCGGGCAGGTCGCGGACGTGCCCGAAGCTGGCTTCCACCCGGTACTTCGCCCCGAGGAAGCGGGAAAGCGTTTTCGCCTTGGCCGGCGACTCGACTATCACCAGTGGTCGTGCCATCGATCTCCTGTGTGCCGTTGACCGCTACCTTAACACGTTCGACCCGAGCCTCACGAATCGCCCGCCCCCGGCCCTGGCTACCCATCCCGCGAGTTCCAGTTCCGCCAGGCGGCCAAGGACCCGGACGGTTTCCAGCCCGGTCTGCTCGCACAGCGACCCAATATCATACGGCTCCCCGACGGCCATCGACTGCAGGAGCGGATCGTCGGGGACCCGGGCGCCGCCCCCGCGGCGTGCCGCCCCGGACATGACCACCGCGGCTCCGACGTAGTGCAGTTCGTCGAGAATGTCGTCGACCGACTCGACGATCCGGGCCCCGTCCTTGAGTAACCCGTGCGCTCCCCGGTTGCGGCCGCTCAGGACGCCGCCGGGCACCGCCATGACGACCCGGCCCTGGTCCAGGGCCCTTGCCGCGGTGATGAGCGATCCACTGTGGGTCGCCGCTTCGACGACGACCACCCCGGCGGACAGGCCGCTGATGATCCGGTTCCTGAGCGGGAAGTGCCAGGGCAGGGGCAACGCGCCTGGAAGACGTTCGCTGACGAGCGCGCCCGATGCGGCGACCTGGGCGGCCAGAGCGCGGTGCTCCGCGGGGTAGATGACGTCCACGCCGGACCCCAGGACGGCCACCGTGCGCCCCTCGCCGGCCAGGGCCCCGCGGTGCGCGGCGGCGTCGACTCCACGGGCCAGCCCGCTGACCACGACCACCCCGGCGCGCGCCAGCCCTTCGGCGAGCCGGAACGCCACCTCGAGGGCATGGGGCGTCGCCGCCCGGGATCCCACGATGGCGACGGCGTGGTCTTCCGGGCAGAGCGTGCCCTTCACCCAGAGCACCGGCGGCGCGTCGGGAATCTCGGCGAGCGCCAGCGGGTACCGGCCATCCCCTGGAACGGTCGCAGCGATGCCGTCGGCCTCTGCCCTGGCCAGCCACTCGCCGGCGCGGACCAGCAGAGACGCCGGCACGATGGTGTCGTCGCCGGTCTCGGCAACCGTTCGACCCGTTTCCGGAGTCTTAACGGGTAACCCCTCGCGGAGGATCGCGCGAGCCACGGCGTGGGTCAGGTCACTCACGCCGGACGACGGATGCGAATCACGTTCCCAATCAGGGACGTTGATCCTTGCGAGGGTCCTAAGTCACTGGTATAGTGGGACTTGACCCTGCCTGCTATCGAACGTCACGTGCTGAGAGTGCCCAAGGTGTCTATGTCCGGCTGGAACAAACTGATCGCGTCGGCGGTGGTGCTGATGGCAGTTACTGCCACGCCTGCCTGGTGCGGTGATCGGAAAGCCGCCAAGGAGCAGGTGGATTTCGGGATTCGGGTCGCGCAGCAGGGACTCTGGCGGGAAGCCGTCTACCGGTGGGAGCGAGCGGTCGAACTCGACCCGACCTACGCGGCGGCTTTCAACAACCTGGCCATTGCCTACGAGGCCCAGGGCAGTTTCGCGAAGGCGAAGGACGCCTACGAGAAGGCGATCGCGCTCGAACCCAAGAACACGTACATCCGCCAGAACTTCGATCTCTTCAAGGAAATCAACGACCGTGCGAGCCGCAACGATTCTCGCTAGCGTGCTTGGCGCCGCCATCGTCACCGGGTGCACGTCGTACTACGACGTCCCCATCGAGCTGCCGATCCAGGCCAAGCTGGACGTCACGCCCTTCTCCCGCGTGCTCGTCGCAGGATTCGTCGCGGGCGGTGAAGAGGACGTCGATTCGAACCTGGAGACGGTCCGCCTGCTGCGAAGCCAGCTCCGGACCAAGTCTTCGCTCAAGGTGATCGACGTCGATGTGCTCCCGCTCCAGGAACTGGCCGTGAAGGAACTGCCGGCCGAGCAGCCGGCCGCGCCCGCCGCCGGCACGGCTCAGGCCGAACCGGCGCAGACGGCGACGGTGATCCGGGACGAGAAGCAGCTGGACTCGGTCACCCAGGTGTTCGCCAACGCGGACTACTGGAAGAAGATCGGAGACGAGTTCCAGGGTCCGCTCATCATCACGGGGACCATCCACTTCCAGTCACACCAGCGCTCGGGTTACGTTCAGCGGGAACAGGAAGTGTACGACACTTTCGGCCGCCGCCGCGTGGTGCCCGTCCGGACCTACATGGAGCGGAAAGGCTTCATCCTGAAGCCGAAGTTCATCTTCATCGACGGGAGGACCGGCGCCACCCTCTACTCGGAGACATTCCGAGAAGAAGTGCTCTACAACGCGCAGCAGACGACGCCGGCCCTGTCGTCGTACTTCGAGTTGATGGACCGGCTGCTGCCGAGTTTCCTGACAACCCTGAGCACCCAGAAGATCCGGGGGTCCCGAATCCTGCTGAAGTAGCCGCCCCGGCCGAGGGGTTGTCATTTCCGCTGGTTGTTTGCTAGTATTGGAAGTTCCGCAGCTTGGACCATGCGTCAGAGGGGCATGGCAGACCGGGTTGGCGGCTGATACAGGAGTGACCCGTGTACGCGATCGTTCAGAACGGCGGACATCAGATGAAAGTCGAACCGGGCGTGGTGGTGACCATCGACCGGATGGACGGAGACAAGGGCGCCTCGGTGACGTTCGACCAGGTGCTGCTCATCTCGAACGAAGGCGACGTCAAGACCGGCACCCCGTACGTCAGCGGCGCGAAGGTCGTGGGCGTGGTCGAGGAGCAGGTGCGCGGGCCGAAGGTGCGCGTGTTCAAGAGCAAGCGCCGGAAGCAGGAGCGCCGTACACACGGGTTCCGCGCCGACCAGACGCGCGTTCTCATCACCGGCATCGAGGGCTAGGACGTTCCGGCCGCGCGGCTGAGCGGCCTTGATTTCAGGAAAGCACGGCCATGGCACACAAAAAAGGACAGGGCAGTTCACGTAACGGCCGCGACAGCAATTCGCAGCGCCTGGGCGTCAAGCGGTTCAGCGGCAACATCGTCACCGGCGGGTCGATCCTGGTCCGGCAGCGGGGCCGCCGCTTCAAGCCCGGTCTCAACGTCGGCCTCGGCAAGGACGACACGCTGTTCGCCAAGGTGTCGGGCGTGGTCAAGTTCGAAGACCACGGCAACCACGGCCGCTTCATCAGCGTGCACCCGGTCGAGAACTAGGGGCTAGAGGCTGGCTCCCGGAGGCTAGACAGATACAGAACGGGCCCGGCGAGGTCACTCGCCGGGCCCGTCGTCTTTCCAATCCCCAATCCCCAATCCCCAATCCCTATCTCTGGATCCTCGCCGAGCCGCCCTTCGCGAAGGCCTTCACGTCTTCCACGGTGGCCATCGTCGTATCGCCGGGGAACGTGGTGAGGAGCGCGCCGTGGGCCCAGCCGAGGCGCACGGCCTCTTCCGGGGAGGCGTCGGCGAGCAACCCGTAGATGAAGCCCGCCGCGAAGCCGTCGCCGCCGCCCACGCGGTCGTAGACGTCGAGTTCGGCGGTCGGCGCCTGGTGGATCTCGCCGTTCATCCACGCGACCGCGCTCCAGCTGTGGCGGTTGGTCGAGTGTACCTCGCGCAACGTCGTCGCCACGACCTTGACCGACGGATGACGTTTCACGACGTCGTCGATCATCGCCACGAACACCGACGGGTCGAGCTTGGACTTCGCGTGGACGTCGGGCCCGGGGATGCCGAGGCCCTTCTGCAGGTCTTCTTCGTTCCCGACGAGGACATCGACGTGGTCCACGATGCGGCGGACGACCTCGACGGCCTTGTCGGCGCCACCGAACACCTTCCAGAGCTTCTCGCGGAAGTTCAGGTCGAACGACACGACGGCGCCGGCCTTCTTCGCCGCCTCCATGCCCTCGATGATGACGCTGGACGTGGTCGGCGAGAGGGCCGCGAAGATGCCGCCGCTGTGGAACCACCGCACGCCGCCGCCGAAGATCGAGGCCCAGTCGAAGTCACCGGGCTTCAGGCGCGCGGCCGCCTCGTTCGACCGGTTGTAGAAGACCACGGGCGCACGAACGCCGCAGCCGCGGTCGCTGAGCACGGTTGCCATGTTGGGCCCGGTCACGCCGTCGTGGGCGAACCGTTTGTAGAACGGTTTCACGCCCATCGCCCGCACGCGCTCGTGAATCAGGTCCCCGATGGGATAGTCCACCATGGCCGTCACGATGCCCGTGTTCAGGCGGAAGCAGTCCGCGAGATTCGCGGCGCAGTTGAACTCCCCGCCGCTCACGTGAATCTGGCACGACGTGGCTTTGCGGAACGGGATGATTCCCGGATCGAGCCGGTGTACCAAGGCGCCGAGCGACACAAAGTCGAGCGCGCCGTCAGGCCGAATGTTGAGTCCGTGCGACATGTCGCCTCCGATTACTGGGATTGGGGATTAGGGACTGGGGGATTCCCATGCCCCATGTCCCATGTCCCATGTCCCTGCCTAGATCCACTCCGTATGGAACGTGCCCGCTTCGTCCACGCGCCGGTAGGTGTGCGCACCGAAGTAGTCGCGCTGCGCCTGCGTGAGGTTCGCCGGCAACCGTTCGCTGCGATACGCGTCGAAGTACGCGAGCGACGAACTCATCGCGAGCATCGGGATCCCGAGACCGACGGCCGTCTGCACGACCGTGCGCCACGCCGCCTGGCGCTCGTCCACGGCCGCGCGGAACGCCTCGTCGAGCAGCAGGTTCACGAGGCCGGGCTGGCGACCGAACGCCCGCGTGATGTCACCGAGCAGCGTGGCCCGGATGATACAGCCCGCCCGCCAGACCTTCGAAATCGTACCCGGGTTGAGATCGTACTTGTACTCGTGCGACGCGAGACGCAACAGGGACAGCCCCTGGGCGTACGACGTGATCTTCGCGGCGTAGAGCGCCTGCCGCGCCGCGTCCACGAGCGCCGCCCTCGATCCACTGAAGGTCGATGCGGGCCCGCGCAGCACGCGGCTGGCCACGACACGCTCGGCCTTGAGCGCCGAAATGATGCGGCTCTCGACGGCGGCGTTGATGGTCGGGATGGGCGCGCCCACGTCGAGCGCATTCTGGCTGGTCCACTTGCCCGTCCCCTTCTGCGCCGCCTCGTCCAGGATCACGTCCACCATCGGCCGGCCGGTCTTCGGATCGGAGACCTCGAAGATCCGCGCCGTGATCTCGATGAGGTAGGACTTCAGTTCGCCGGCGTTCCACTCGGCGAACACCTCGTGCAGTTCGGCGGCCGTCAGCCCGAGCCCGCGATGCAGCAGGTCGTAAGTCTCGGCGATGAGCTGCATGTCGCCGTACTCGATGCCGTTGTGCACCATCTTCACGTAGTGCCCGGCGCCGCGCGGCCCCATGTAGTCCACGCACGGCTCACCATCGTCCGCCTTCGCGGCAATCGCGCGGAAGATCGGCGCGACAGCCTCCCAGGCTTCGACCTGCCCGCCAGGCATGATGGCCGGTCCCCAGAGCGCCCCTTCTTCGCCGCCGGACACGCCGGTGCCGATGTAGTGGAAACCCTTCGTCTCGAGGTCGCGGCTGCGGCGGTCGGTATCGCTGAAGAGCGAGTTGCCGCCGTCGATGAGCATGTCGCCGGGTTCGAGATGCGGCGCGAGGTGCGCGATGGCCGCGTCGACGGGTGCGCCGGCGGGCACCATCATCAGCACGCGGCGCGGTCGCTCCAGCAACGCCATCAGCGCGCCAGGCGAATCCGCCTGCGCGATGGCCTTGCCCTTCGCCGGGCCCGCGAGGAACGCCGAGACCTTCGCCTGGTCGAGGTCGTACCCCACCACCGGGAACCCGTTCCGCTCCATGTTCAGGGCCAGGTTCCCGCCCATCACACCCAGGCCAACGACACCGATCTTGTATGTCATCTTCTCTAGCCTCTAGCCTCTAGCCTCTAGCCTCTAGCCCCTAGCCTCTAGCCTCTAGCCCCTAGCCTCTAGCCCCTAGCCTCTAGCCCCTGACCCGATACAGCATTTCGCCCGCGCGCGGGACGACGAGGACACCTTCGGATTCCCGGCCGCGCCAGTCATCGAGTCGCACCGATGCGGGATCCATGTAGCCCAGGTTGATGCGGCGGCATCGCTCTTCCGGGATCCCGGTCGCGAGCGTGACGTTGATGCGCGGCGATTCGACGCCCGTGGACGAATCGTAGGTGCCCATCCCCTTCACGTGTGTCGAGTGCGCGAGCACGCCGCCGGGATAGTCCGAGAACCGGTCCCACTGGCCGAGGAAGTACGCCATGCAGTGGTAGCCGATCTCGTCGAGCAGGCGGCCGTGGGTGTAGCTGACTTCGGTGATGTGCGGCGCGTAGATGACGACGTCCCCGCCATCCGCGATGGCGGGTTCCATCTTGTACATGCCCTTCGCCGCCGTCCACAGATCGTCGTACATCTCGGGCATGACCGACAGCACGCGCCGGATGGGCGTGTCGACCCACACGATATGGCGTTCGGACGACAGGGCCGAGGCCGCCTCCCACGACGCCTGCAGGCTCCCGTAGTAGAGGCCCGCGATGCCGCCGTGCGTCACGACGAGACCGAAGCAGGTGATGGGCCGGTCGATCATCGACACCGCGCGGTCGATCACGGCGCGCACGGGCGTGTAGCCGGCGCCGATCACCTTGTAGTTGGTCAGCAGCGCGCCGAGCCAGTGCGAGTAGTTGATGATCTCGGGACCGCCAATGCCGGGGAAAAAGTACTTCGACCCGCCCGAGAACCCCACGACCTCGTGCGGAAACACCGGACCACACACGATGATGTGGTCGTAGTCGAACACCAGCCGGTTGACCTGCACCGGGACGTCCCTGGCCAGCAGGCCGCCCGACAACGCGCCGGTTTCGGCCGCCGTCAGCGTGCCGAGGGTCGCGAACGCATCGGGTCGCTCCCAGTGGTGGTTGTGGACCGTCGTCGTTCCGACGCGGCCATCGACGACGGGCGCGCCGACGAGCCTGGTCAACTGCTCGTCGGTCATCGGCGTGTGCGTGCCGAGCGCCACCAGGAAATCGCAGGCGGCCGCGCGGCCCGCAAGCCGGTCCCGAATCAACCGGAACATCTGCGGCATGGGCATCGTGCGCGTGCCGTCGGGAATCAGGCACAACACCCGTTTGCCCGCCAGCGGGGTCGAGTCGAGCGCTTCGTGCACGAGGCCGCGGACCTCGTCGTCCGAGAGGTACCGGTCGCGGTACCCCACGCCGAGGGCGGCCGGCGCGGTGGTCGTACTCATGCGCTACACCCCGCTGAACGCCGCGAACCCGCCGTCGATCGGTACGACGGTGCCCGTCACGAACGAGGAGGCGGGCGACAGCAGCCAGAGCACGGGCCCGAGCAGGTCCTCGGGTGCTCCGAACCGGCCCATCGGCGTGTGCGCCACGATGGCTCGCCCGCGCGCCGTCAGGTCGCCGGTCTTTTCCTCCGTCAGCAGGAACCGGTTCTGGCGCGTGAGGAAGAAGCCGGGCGCAATGGCGTTGACGCGGATGTTGGGGCTGTACTCCTGCGCCATGTGCACGGCCAGCCACTGCGTGAAGTTGCTGATGCCGGCCTTGGCCGCGGCATACGCCGGGATTCGCGTCAGCGGGCGGAAGGCCGCCATCGACGTAATGTTCAGGATCACGCCCTGCTTCTGGCCGGCCATCAGCTTGCCGAACACCTGGCACGGCAGCACCGTGCCGAGCATGTTGAGATCGAACACCGCGCGGACCGAATCGGGGGGCAGGTCGAAGAACGACCGATCGACGCTCGTCGTGGCCTCCGGCTTGTTGCCGCCGGCGGCGTTGATGAGCATGTCCACCTTCCCGAACCGGCCGACGATCTCATCGGCCGCCTTGCGCAGCGACTCGAGATCGAGCACGTCGCCGTAGACGCCGACGGCGTGGCTGGCCGCATCGGGCCCCATCAGTTCGAGAATGCCGGACAGCGGCTCGAGGTTGCGGTCCAGCATGGCCACGTTGGCACCGCACCCGACCAGGGCGCAGGCAATCTCGCCGCCCAGGACGCCGGTGGCGCCGGTGAGCACGACCGTTCGGCCGGTGAAGTCGTATTGCGCGGAAAGCTCGGTGAGGTTCATCGTGTGCCCTGAGAAGAAGAAGCCGAGGTGAACGGTTGCAGGTGCCGGAGGAAATGGGATTCCAGGCAGCCCGCGTAGACATCGGGATGGTCGCGGAGCGCCGCCATGAACCGATCCGCGAATTGCAGACGGCCGTCGGCGGTCCGCGTGGTGAGCACCGAACCGAAGGTCACGTGCAACACCTGCCTGGCGTCGAACTGATCGAGCACGCCCGCCAGATCGGCGTCGGACAGCGTCTCTGGCCGCGGCGCCCTGGCCGCCTCGGCCGAGACGTGGTACGTCGCCTTGTCGTCGTCGTAGCGCGCGAGGGCGAACGTGTAGATCTCGCGGAACAGGGCCGGCGCCACCTGCCCGATCGTCCGGACCGCTTCGAGGTAACTCGTGCCCGCGGTCTTCAGGTGCACGAGGCCGCGGGTGTGCGCCGCCGCGATGGGATAGATGCTGAACTTGTCGGAGCCCGAGTGCAGGCTGATCTTGTAGGGCCCGAACTGGCGCGCGATGGCCGCGTGCACGGCGAACTCGGCCTCGAACGTCGGGATGTCGCCGATGTAGTCGACGCCCTTCTCGAACCGTCCGACGAAACGCGGCGCAAGGCTCTCCCAGCGGACGCCCAGCCGCTTCAACTCGGTGACCACCCAGATGTGTTCCGCGGGGGTCGTCGGCGTGTCGGTCTCGTCGACGGACACTTCGAGATCGAACCCTCCGGCCGGCAGCGCCGACGCGAGATGCCGGAACATGGCCGCCACATGCGCGACGGCGCGGCCGTACTTCGCCGCCGCCCGCAGCACGACCTCCGGGCTGAAGGGCACGGCGTGGCCTTCGACGTCGATGGCCGGGGCCGCATAGCGCGCCAGCATCGACGCCCTCGTGTCTTCGAGCGCCGCCCACGGCAGGGCGTCGACCGCCGAGTTGAGCGGCGAGGCCGCCGCGGTGTCGGCGGTTCCGTCGACGTGCGCGCCGGGATCGATGGTGAACCAGGTGAAACCGGCGGCCAGGCACGCGTCGATGTCGTCGGTGGTCTTGAGGTGGTCGGCATCCGCGCCCATGCCCTGGCGCCAGCCGGTTTCGAGCACGCCCCAGGTGGCCGCGTCCATCACCTCGACGGGCGTACGCCCCGTGCGTGTCATCTCCCGGATGGACTGCTGCGCGAACACGGGAACGATGCGGCCCCCCGCCGCCTTCAGCGCACGGACGTGGCCCGGCGTGGCGAGACCCAGCCGGTCGCCGAGGCCCGCGGACGTCCGCAACCCGACGGGTCGGGGGGCCAGGCCCGGAACGTGCGTCCGGAGCAGGGCAGCATTCCTCGAGCTCAGCGGTCCGACCAGCAGCGTTCCCGTTCTTTCGCCTTCGAGTTGGGCAGTCCAGGCGCCAGCCGACGGCGAGGCCTGGACAACGAGGCGCGGCACGCCGGCCGACCGGCTCAACCCGACGGTCGCGCCGGCCACCTCGACACGGGAGGACGGCACGAGTTCCCCGTGATTATTCGCTCCTTCACCAGCCGTTGTGTCGATGACCATTTCTACTCCCGACCCGCGGCCGGCGCGCCCGGTTCCTGTTGTGGCGGGACTCCCGGCCCCCCCTGGTTCCAGGCACCGGAACTGACACCACACCGCGTGTCACAGGCAAAGAGGTAATACCACCGGCGTGACCCGGTGTCAACAGGCCCAACCCGTCTCCCCGTACGAACACGACGCTCACCTGCCGGCACGACCGTGCCGCCAGCACCTCTACCGCGGCCCGATGGTGACGGTCACCGGCGACGCCAGGCGTTTCGCGAACGCCGCGAGATACCGGTCCCACGCCGCCGCATCCCCGATGTCGCCGCCCTTGTCCCACGCCGCGCCCGCATAATAGACGGCCGGGCCCGACGCCGGCACCTTCCCGACGAGCAGGTAGTTCCCGTCGAGATCCGTGGCCGTCACGACCGACGACGGCGCCATCACGACCGCGCAGCCGAAGTTCCCGTTCCCTTTCACGGGCTCCCAATGGCGCAGGGTCCCGGCCGCCGCGTCCACCGCCTTCACCGAACCGGCGCCGTTCTTGATGCCGGCAGCGTACTCGGCCGGTCGCGCCCCCTCGGCGATATATTCACTCTCGAAGCGGTTCAGCCGATGCCCCGCGTCGAGCGTGATCCGCTTGCGCTCGCGCACCGGCCGGCCGTTGACGTCCCAGGCCAGGTACGACAGTTCGAACATCACTCGGATCGGGCCGTTGGCCAGGACGCGCGAATCGCGGAAGTTCGCCGACGGCCACAACTTGCCGGCGTCCCACGGCGCGTTGCCGCCGCAGCCGCGGCTCTTGCCCGCCGAGTACAGGTCCGCGCCATCACCGAGGTCCCGGTGGTAGTCGTCCACCATGTACCAGTCGTTGATGACGAGCCGGCTCGTACGTTTGAACCAGACGTCGACCGTACTGCTCGTCAGCGGTTCCTGGGCCCAGGTTTCCAGCGCCGCGCCGTACATACGGTGAGCCGTCTTGTCGTTCTCCCAGGCGAAATCGTCGCGGCGTTCGCGGACGAAACGCCCGTAGGCCCGGAACTGATCGCGCGTGTAGACGCGCCGTTCGCCGAGCCGCAGCGTAAACGCGCGCGTCTCCCCGGCCCCCAGATCCGCCTGGAAGATCAGTTCGTCGAACGTGCCGTCGTCGTTCAGGTCGACGGGCTGCGCGAGCACGTCCTTCGCCGAGGTCTCGTCACGAACGTAGACCGTGCGCAGGTCCGTCACGCCGAGCGCCTTCTTGAGCTCCGCGGCCGGCAACACGATGGTCTCAGACGGACGCGGCAGGTCGAGGGGATTGGCCACGGCCACCCTGGCCGTCGGCCCCGCCGGAGCGGGCGCCTGGGCCGACACGGCAACGACGGCCGCGCAACCGATCGCGGCCAGCAACGCGAGTGAGCGTCTCATGAGGTCGTCTTCTCCCGAGGCCGGCGGGCCTCCTACTTCTTCGGCCGATAGTAGAACGTGTTGTTGACTCGCTGAATGTCGAACGCCTTCACCATCTGCATGACCTCGGCACCTGCCATCAGCGCCGCCCCGTAGCCCTGCGGCGCGGCCAGGTCGGTCGGCCTGTTGTAGTAGTAGACCAGGTCCGACGCGGCGGTCGTGCTGACACAGATCCCTTCGATCGTCCCGTCCGCGCGCACGCGCTGCTCGAGGGCGCGCCATCCGGCCTGGGCCGCCGGGGCGTAGTTTGGCGGAAGCCATCCGCGGTGCACGCCCCGGGCGAGGGCGAAGGTGAACATGGCCGTGGCCGACGACTCGAGATAGCTGTCGGGCTTGTCCAGCATCTGGTGCCACATGCCCTGACTGCCCTGGACCGCCACCACCCCCTGGGCCGCCTTCTGGAAGATCGCCAGCACCGCCGGCCGATCCGCGTGGTCGTCGGGGATCACCGACAGCAGTTCGGCCGTGGCCATGAGCGCCCACCCGGCGCCACGCCCCCAGTAGAACCGGGGGTCGGGCTCCATGTTCGCGAACCAGGTATGGTCGTACAGCCCCTTCTCCTTGTCGAACAGCCGGGCCGACATCCCGATGACCTGGCGGGCGGCGTCATCGAAGTACTTCCGGTCGCCGGTGAGCACGCCCATCTGCGCGAGGAACGGAATACACATGTAGAAGTCGTCGACCCAGATCGAGACGGGCCACGGCCGGGTCCGCGCGATCGTGCCGTCGGGCATCCGCGACATCTGGTGCGAGATGAATTCCGCGATCCGGTCGATCATCGCGCGATAACGGGGATCGGGCTTCCGTCGATAGGCCTTGATCAACGCCGCACCAATCGCGCCGCAGTCGTCGAGTTCGGTAAAACGCATCATCTTCCGGAAACTGCCGGCCGAGCCGAACTGCTGCTCCTGGCGGCGGAAGTAGTCCGCGTAGTCGAAGATGAAGTCGAAATTCCTGAAGGTGTAGTCCTGGAAACGGGTGTCACCGGTCACGTCGGCCACCTGGAGCATGGCCGCCATCGTGACCCCGATCGAGTAGTTCCACTCGTTGAACTCGCCGCGCTGCTCCACGGCCGCGGTCTTGATGGGCGTCGTGAAGTTGGTGATGGGCTGGCCCGTCGCCGTGTCGACGATGCGGTACGTGGTCGAACGTACGAAGTACTCGCGAATCCGGTCGAGGACGATCTGAATCTCGTCGGACGACGGGACCGTGTAGTCGACGCCGACGGCGATCGACGGCTGCGCGAACGCGGGGTCGCTCCGTCCCGGACGCTGCGCTCCGAACGAGGGGGTCGTCGTGCTCTGCGTACTCTGCGCAGAGGCCGAGACGACGGACGCGGCGCACAGGACGCCCAGGCACACCGACCAGACACTTTTCCGACCCATGACCTGCCTCCCCCGGGCAAGGAACGTGACGTTATTGGTATAGCCACTTTTGAGCTTCGACGCAAGAATTTTCGGTCTTTCCGCGCGAAACCATGCCAATTTACGTCACCAGATTGCCAAGAGGTCTATCCAGATAGGCTCGCGGCTCGCCTCTTCCCTCTTCCCTCTTCCCTTTCCCTCTTCCCTTTCCCTCTTCCCTCTTCCCTATCGCCTGCTCCCTTATCCCTACTTCGTGATCACCTCGGTCCTGACCTGCCCGTTCACCCTGACGTTCGCCAGCGAGAGTCCCTTGATCCCTTCGAGCACATCGGGCTGCTCCACGGCGTCGAACGTGCAGTCGATGAGGCGCACGTTCTCGATGGGATCGTAGGAGAACCCGCGGAGCCGAAGGCCGTGCCGGCTCTTCTTCGACGTCACGTTGCGCACCTCGACGTCGCGGACGGTCGGGGGGAACTTGCCCCCGTCCCCTTCTTCGTAGAAGTAATCGATGGTCACGACGGCCTCCGCCACCTGGCCCACGGTCACATCTCGCATGTACACGTGCTCCACGACGCCGCCGCGGACGGAGTTGGTCTTGATGCGCAGGGCACGGTCGAGCTGCGGGCTGTCCATCCGGCAGCGTTCGGCGAAGATCCAGCGGGCGCCTCCGGAAATCTCGCTGCCGATGACGACGCCGCCATGGCCGTCCTTCATGTCGCAGTCCCGCACGATGACGTTTTCCACCGGCACGTTGAGCCGCCGCCCGTCGTCGTTGCGGCCCGACTTCAGCGCGATGCAGTCGTCGCCCGTATCGAACCAGCACCGCTCGATCAGGACATCACGGCAGGACTCGGGATCGCACCCGTCGTTGTTCGGCCCGTGGGTGTTGATACGCACGCCGCGCACGGTGACGTTCGTGCAGAGGACCGGGTGGATTTCCCACATCGGCGAGTTCACGATCGTGACGCCCTCGATGAGGACCCCCGCGCAGCGGTAGGGCTGAATGAAGTTGGGACGCAGGAACGAGCCCTCGCCGAAGACGCGATCGGCCACCGGGACCCCTTTCGACGCCATGGCGAACAGCGCCGCTCGCGCGGCGTTCTGGTTGGCGCGCGCGTTCGGGTCACGGTTGCCCTTCCACGGCCACCAGTGCGCCTCGTCCGCCTGTCCGTCGAGGGTGCCGGCACCGGTCACGGCAATCCGGTTCTGCTCGAAGGCGTAGATGAAGGGCGAGTAGTTCATCAGTTCGACGCCTTCCCATCGGGTGAAGACCACCGGCAGGTAGTGCGCGGGATCCTGGCTGAAGGCGATAGTCGCCCCCTCGGTGACGTGCAGGTTCACGCCGCTCTTGAGGTGGATGGCTCCGGTGAGGAACCGGCCTTTCGGCACGACGACCCGGCCGCCGCCCGCGGCGGCACAGGCGTCGATGGCCCGGCGGAACGCCTCGGTGCAGAGCGTGGCCCCGTCTCCG
Source organism: uncultured Vicinamibacterales bacterium (assembly GCA_964547975.1). Taxonomy (GTDB): domain Bacteria; phylum Acidobacteriota; class Vicinamibacteria; order Vicinamibacterales; family JAKQTR01; genus CAYJPV01. The sequence goes on from CAZJRM010000058.1 coordinate 18,867, forward strand.
ACCGCGCCGTAGGCCGTGACGTCGAAGTCGCGGGCCGGGAAGGCTGGCGGGACGATACGGGACAGGATGGTCGCGGCCCGGGCCCAGGCGTCCGCCGACACGCCGGCCGGGGCCGTCGCGGCGGCCTGGGGATGGCTCCAGGCGAAGCCGAAGACGGGGCGCGCGGCACCGGCGGCGACGGCGGCGGCGCCAAGCGTGGAAAGAAACTGTCGGCGACTGGGCATGGTGTGCTCCTGGAAAACCGGCCGTTCGTGTCGTCGCGAGAGGTCAAGCCAATTCAGGCGACAGAGAATTACCACCCGAGAGAGGAGGTGTCAAGGTGTGGGTTGGCCGGATCCGGCGGCCGGTGGACTAGCCACGGATGCCCACCAGCTCCAAAGTGGTTCTGAGTGGTGTTCCATCGGAGTATACTGTCGCCGATGCCCCCCGGCGGCGGCTTCCGCTCCTCGAAATGGTGACCGCGTGGAATCGAAGAAACGGCAGCGTGGAGACAGTACCGAACACGTGATCGAGCACGTCAGACGGTTGATTGCCAACGGCGACCTCAAGCCCGGCGACCGCCTCCCGGCCGAACGTGACCTGGCCATGCAGCTCGGCGTCAGCCGCCCGACCATTCGGGCGGGGCTCCGGGGTCTCGCCGCCATGGGGGTCGTGCATTCCCGCCACGGCTCCGGCACCTACATCCCGAGCGGCCCGCCGCGCCTGGACAGCGAACCCCTCAGTTTCCTCGCCGCGCTCCACGGCTTCACCCGCGAAGAGATGTACGAAGCCCGGCGCGTGCTCGAGGTGAGCGCCGCGGGCCTGGCCGCCGAACGCTCCACGGCCGAACACCTGGCCAGCATCGCCGAAGAGGTCGCCAGCCTGTTTGCCGCGATGAACGACCCGCAGGAGTTCCTGGTCCACGACATCCGGTTCCACAGGGCCGTGGCCTCGGCGTCGGGAAACCCCATTCTCGCGTCGCTGGTCGAGATGGTGTCAGCCCTCTACTACGAGCGCCGGCGCGACACGGCGGCCCGCGCCACGGACCGCAACCTCCACGATGCGGCCGAACTGCACCGCCGCATCTACCAGGCTATCCGGTCCCGCCACGTCGAACAGGCGAAGTTGCTGATGAACGAACACCTGACCCATTCGTCGGCGTTCCAGGCCCAGGAAGAACACGCCTGACACTGTGCTAACGTAGTCCCGATGTTTGTCGACGAAGTCGAGGTCCGGGTAGCGGCGGGAGCCGGCGGCCGCGGGTGTGTCGCGTTCCGCCGGGAGAAGTACGTGCCGCGCGGCGGGCCGAGCGGCGGCGATGGCGGCAACGGGGGATCGATCCACGTCCAGGCCAGTCCCCACCTGAACACGCTCGTCAACTACCGGTACCATCCCGACTTCAAGGCCAGGCACGGCCAGCATGGCATGGGCTCGAACATGCACGGGGCCAACGCCGCCGACATCACGCTCGATGTCCCGGTGGGCACCGTCATCTACGAGCTGCCCGAGGACGGCAGCGAACCGGTCCAGATCGCCGACCTGGCGGCCATCGGGCAGAAGGTGCGGGTCGCGGCAGGCGGACAAGGCGGTCGGGGCAACGCCCGGTTCGTGTCGTCGACCAACCGGGCCCCGCGTCGGGCCGATCCGGGCGTGCCGGGCGAAGTGAAACGCCTGCGTTTCCAGCTGAAGCTCCTCGCGGACGTCGGCCTCGTCGGGTTCCCGAACGCCGGCAAGTCCACGCTCATCTCCCGCATTTCCGCCGCGAAGCCGAAGATCGCGGACTATCCCTTCACCACGCTGACGCCGCACCTCGGCGTCGTCTCGCTCAGCGACGATCGGAGCTTCGTCGTCGCCGATGTCCCGGGCCTCATCGAAGGCGCCCACCGCGGCCTCGGCCTCGGCCACCAGTTCCTGCGTCACCTCGAACGGACACGCGTCCTGGTGCACGTCATCGACGTGTCGGGCGCCACGGGGCGCGACCCCGTCGCCGACGTCGACACGATCCGGCGGGAACTCGAGGCGTATCTCCCGGAGTTCGCCGGAAGGCCGCAGGTGGCCATCGCCAACAAGATCGACGTCGTGACGGACACCGCCGACGTGGAACGCCTCGAAGCGCACCTCGAAGCGCTCGGCATTCCGGTCTGGCGCACGTCGGCCGCGTCCGGCGCCGGTCTCGACGCGCTCCTCGAAGCGCTGTGGGTGCGGGTGCAGGTCCAGCCGGAGGCCGATCCCTCGTGACCCCACGCCGGACGGGGGTCCTCGGCGGCACGTTCGATCCCATCCATCTCGGGCACCTCGCCGTCGTCGCGGCCGCGCGTCGGGCCCTCGGACTCTCCGAGGTCATCCTGCTGCCGCTGCGCGTCCCTGCGCATCGGCCGGCGCAGCCCGAGGCCGGAGCCGACGACCGCCTGGCGATGGCCGCGCTTGCCGCCACCGACGCCGGCGCGGGTGTGCGCGCGAGCGATCTGGAGCTCACGCGGCCGGGCACGTCGTACACGGCCGACACGCTGCGGGCGCTTCGGACCGCCGGCTACGAACCGTGGCAGATTTTCTTTCTGACGGGCGCCGACGCCTTCTCGGAAATTGCCACCTGGCGTGAGTACCCGGCGCTGCTCGACCTGGCGCATTTCGTCGTCTGCGCGCGCCCGGGGCACCCGGTCGACGGCCTGGGTACGCGACTGCCGGACCTCATGCCGCGGATGCTGCCTGCGGCGGCGCTGCTCGCCAGGCCGATCCTGGCGCGCGGCACGCCGACGCGCGTCTTCCTGCTGCCTGCGGCCACCCCGGACATCTCGTCCACCGACATCCGCCAACGGGCCAGGGCCGGTCTGCCGCTGACGGGCCTCGTGCCGACGGAGGTCGAACGTTACATTCGCCGCCATGGCCTGTACGGAGCGGCCGACAACTTGCATGACTAAGACACCAGACACCAACGAGCCCGTCGTGCCGGTTCTTCCGGACACGATCCTCACCGCCGCCCGGGCCGCCTACGCGAAGAAGGCCGCCGACGTGGTGGCGATGGACATGCGGGGAATCCCGTCGTTCACCGATTACTTCCTCATCTGCACGGCCCAGAACCAGCGGCAGATGCGGGCGGTGGCCGACGCCATCGAGATGGCCCTGCGGGAACTCGACCTCCGCCCCGCGCATATCGAAGGTGATGAACGTTCCGAGTGGATCCTGCTCGACTACTTCGACATGGTCGTCCACGTGTTCACGGCCGGCCAGCGCCAGTTCTACGGTCTCGAACGCCTCTGGGGCGCCGCCCAGCGGGTGCCGGTTCCCGACCCGTCCGCCTGATCGGGGCCGCGGCGGCCGGCCGCGGCTGCGCCAGCTGATCGCCTCGCTGGCCGACCGCGTGCTCGTCGTCGCGCTCGCGCCCGTGTGCGCGGCGTGCGGGCAACCGCTGGATCGCGTGTTCACGGGTCCGGTCTGTCCATCCTGCTGGGAGGCCGTGCGCCTCTTCGGTCCCGGCGCGAGGCCGGCGCGACGCCCGCATCGCCGTCATCCGGTCGTGTCCCGCGCCCGCGCCGCGGGCCCGTACGACGGCACCCTGCGCCTGATCATCCACGCCTTCAAGTACGACCGGCGGCGGTCCCTCGCCGTCCCCCTCGGCGCGCTGGTGGCCCGTGCGTGCGCCCCGCTGCTGGCAGGCGTCGACGTCTGCGTTCCGGTCCCGCTGCACTGGCGCCGCCGTTATCAGCGCGGATTCAACCAGGCCCGGGATCTGGCCGCCACGCTGGGACCGCCCGTGATCGATGCGCTGCGGCGGGTCCGGCACACGCACGCCCAGGCGTCGCTCCACGCGGCCGCTCGCCGCTCGAATGTGGCCGCGGCCTTCGGGACCACCCGGCACACGCCGGAGGTCGCCGGACGAGTGGTCGTGCTCGTCGATGATGTGGACACCACGGGCGCGACGCTCGAGGCCTGCGCCCGTGTGCTGAGAGAGGCCGGCGCGCGCGAGGTGCGCGCCGTTACGATAGCCCGAGCCGAGGCTCGAGCTGGGTGAGGATGCGCAGCGAGACGACGTCGATCGGCAGACTGGCATCGACGACCAGCCACCCGTGCGCCGCCGCCTGCCGGAGGTAGCTGGTGCGGACACGGCCGAGCATCTCGAGATCCTGCTCGTACTTGTCACGGTTGGCCCGCTTGCGTTCGGCGGCCACCTCGGGCGCGATGTCGAGCAGGACCGTCATCGTCGGCGGCGGCAGCGTCCGCTGGATGTCGACCAGCCACGCCGGGTCGAGTCCCTGCGCTTCGCCGTACGCCACGCTCGAGGACACGTACCGGTCGCAGATGACCACTCGTCCGTCAGTCAGCCACGTGCCGATCGCCTGCTTCCACTCGTGGCGATTGGCCACGTAGAGCAACTGCATCACCTCGGGGCTGAAGTGCCGTTCGCCCCGCAGCGCCGCACCGATTTCGCGGCCGATCGTCGTGGTGTAGTCGGGGAAGTTCAGGTGCTCGACGCGAAACCTCCGGGCTTCGAACCAGGGTCCCACGCGGCGCGCCTGCGTTTCTTTCCCGCTCTGATCGAGCCCTTCGAAGGCAATCAGCTGTCCTGGGCCGGTCCGGTGCACGGTCACTCCTCGAGAGCCAGGAGGTCGTCGATCGACTGGCGCCGCCGCACCACGCGCCAGCACCCTCGGTCGACCATGACCTCGGCCGCCATCGGGCGGCGGTTGTAGTTGGAGGCCATCACCATGCCGTAGGCGCCGGCATCGAAGACGGCCATCGCGTCGCCGATCTCCACGGGGCCGATCCGGCGTTCGTGCCCGAGCGTGTCGCTCGTCTCACACAGGGGGCCGACGACCTCGACGACGTCTTCCGGCCCGGGCCTCGGCGTCACCGCCGCAATCCGGTGGAACGCGCCGTAGAGCATCGGGCGAATCAACTCCGTCATCCCGGTGTCGAGAATCACGAAACGGGGTGACCCGGGATAGGCCTTCGTATCCGCGACGCGGCCCACCAGGAGGCCGGCGGAGCCCACGAGGTACCGGCCGGGTTCGAGCAGGAGTCGAACGCCGATGTCGCGGGTGGCGGCCAGGACGGCGTCGGCGTACGCGGCCGGCGACGGCGACACGCCGCCGTCGTAGGCGATGCCGAGGCCGCCGCCGATGTCGAGGTGTTCGAGCCGGATCCCCGCGTCCCTCACGTCCCGCACGATGCCCGCCAGCACGCGCGCCGCGTCGCCGAGCGGCGCGACGTCGAGCAACTGGGACCCGAGGTGCACGTGCACCCCGACCGGTTCGAGGCCCGGGCGGGCGGCCAGGTCGCGCAGGAGCGCGGGCACGTGTTCGAGCGGGATGCCGAACTTGTTGGCCCGGAGCCCGGTCGAGATATGCGCGTGCGTGTGGGGGTCGATATCGGGGTTGACGCGTACCGCCACGCGCACCCGTCGTCCGGCGGCCTGCGCGATCGCGTCCAGCCGCGCGGCTTCACCCGCCGACTCCACGTTGACGGCCTTGAGGCCGAGCGACACCGCGCGCGCGAGTTCGTCGCGGGT
>CAZJRM010000059.1:0-12440 GCA_964547975.1 uncultured Vicinamibacterales bacterium
TCCAGTCGGCCAAGCCCACGGCGCCGCTTCAGCCCGAGAACAACTCGGAACCGCCCCTGGGCATCCTCGACGGGTTCGTGTCGTCGTGGGACAACCTGCCGAAGTTGCCGGATATCAAGTTGCTGGACACGCAGTACGACGAAATCAAGGCACTGGCCGAGAAGAAGCAGCCGGTCGTCCTCGAGTTCGACATCCGCAACTGGTTCAAGATGGGGCCGGTGAAGTATCACAACGTGGTCGCCACGTTGCGCGGCACGACGTACCCGGACGAGTACGTGGTCATCGGCGGGCACTTCGACGCCTTCACGGGCGGCACGGGCGGCACCGACGACGGGTCGGGATTCGCGCCGGGGATGGAAGCCATTCGCCTCATGGCCGCCGCCGGCGCCAAGCCGAAACGGTCGGTCATCTTCATCGCGTTCGCGGCGGAGGAACAGGGCCTCGTCGGCTCGCAGGCCTGGCTGAAACAACACCCCGAGCTGCACGGCAAGGTCGTGATGATGATCAACCGTGACGGTTCGCCGAGCGCGATTACCGGCGCGAACGTCCCCGAGACGTGGTACGACGACTTCAAGGCCATCACGACGCCGCTCGAGACGCTGAACCCGAAGTGGCCGTTCAAGCTGAACAAATCGCTCCCGCGGGCACACGCCACCTCGCCGGGCGGCACCGACTCGTCGTCTTTTGAGATGGTGAGCATTCCCACCCTCAGCTTCACGACGACGAGCGTGCGCCAGGGCCCCGACGGCAAGGACATCAACTACACGTACAGCTATGCGTGGCACACGACGAACGACTTGTACAGCGAGCTCGTGCCCTACACCGCGCACCAGCAGCACTCGGCGCTGGTGACCGCGCTCGTGGCCTACGGCGTGGCGAATCTCGACAAACCGCTCACGCGTGACGGTGTCTATCTGGCCGACGGTCTCTACGCCGCCTTCTCGGTGGGCACGACCGAGGCGCCGAAGCAGTTCATGGTGAACCTCGACTTCGCCAACGCGCCGCTCGCCACCGCGAACTTCGTGCGCATCGTGGAAGGCAAGACGCCGCAGGCAGGCGGACGGGGCGGTCCACCGCCGGGAATGGGCTTCGGCGGGCCTCGCCAGGAACCGCCACCCATCGGCACGTTCGTGACCGTCAAGGGCGGTCTGGTGAACGGGATCGTCCAGTCGGAGACTCAGAAGGGCGTGGCGATCGCCAAACTGCCGAAGACGACCAACGCAGCCCTCAAGCACGACGCCGCCGGCATTCTGGGCGCGAGCGGTCCAAACACCTTCTACCTGACGCTGAAGAAGAACACCGGTCTCGATCGGAAGAGCGCGGCCATCGGCAAGGTGATCGCGGGCGCGGGCGCGCTGTCGGAGATCAAGCCGGCCGACGCGATTCGCAGCGTGCGGATCGTGCGCGTCGGACAGGCGGCGCGAGACTTCAAGACCGACGACGACGCCTTCAAGACCCTGATGGAGAAGGCGACGAAGAAGAAGTAGTAGTAGATCTCACCCAGGGCCCGGCCGGAGTCGTCGGATGATTCCGGCCGGGAACTCTTTCAGGCCGCGAGCCGCGAGCCGAGAGCCAGACGATGTCCTTCTCCCTGCTCGTTGCCGGAGACTGGGCCCCGATTCGCGCGTTCGATCCCATCATCCGCCGCTCGCCAGAGGCTGTCTACGGAGACACCCTTCCGCTGCTGCGTCAGGCGGACCTCCGCATCGTCAATTGCGAAGCCGCGCTCACGGGCGCCGAGCCAGGCGTGTGGAAGAGCGGGGCGGTCTTCAAGGGCGGGGCCGCGCACGTCGATGGGTTGCGTGCCGTGCCGTTCAACGTGGCCTGCCTCGCCAACAATCACGTGCTGGACTACGGCGTGCGCGGATTGCGCGATACCCTCCGGACGCTGCATCGGGCAGGTATCAGGACCGTCGGCGCCGGACTCACTCCCGATGAGGCGTACGCGCCCCTCGCGCTCGAGGTCAAGGGGCAGGCGGTCCACGTCGTGAACATCAGCGAGGGCGAAGACGGAACCGCGGCGCGCCGCGGGGCGGGCGTCTTCGGCTGGGATGTCGCGAGGGCCGTCGACACCATCGAGCGGAGCAAGGATGCCGGCGCGCTGGTGGTCGTGGTGGCGCACTGCGGACTCGAATACGTGCCGTTCGCCCCACCTTACGTCGTTGACGCGTTCCGGGCGTTCGCCGATGCCGGCGCCGACGCGGTCATCGGCCATCACCCGCACGTGCCCCAGGGCGTCGAATGGCGAGGGCGCACGCCCATCATCTACAGCCTCGGCAACTTCGTCTTCTACCAGCCGACGACCCTCCATCACCGCAAGGTCGGGTACTTTGTCACGCTCGATTGCGTGGCGGGCCGCGTGGCCCGCGTGGACCTCCATCCATACCGGATCGTTGAGGACGGACTTCGGATGCTCGACGCGCGCGAGGGCGCGGCATTCCTGAAGACATTGTCGAGGTTGTCGAGGCCCTACCGGACGGCCGACGGGCACCTGAAGGCGTGGGACGCTTATCTGGACTTCTACGGCGCGGAGGGGTTTTCGGCCGAAGTGTCGGGGATCCTCGCGAGGATGGGGACCGAGCCCGAGAAGGCGGCGGCGATGTTCAGGAACCGGATCACCACCGCCCAGCACGTGGAGTTGTGGCGCACGTATCTGGACCGGGTCATTGCAGGGCGAATCGGGCGCAGCTCGAAGGACGCGCAGGCGCTCGTCGCGGAGTACTTCTCGCGCACCGCCTGACGCGGTCAGGCCGGGGCGAGTCCGTACCGGCGTCCCGCCGCTTCGATGACCGTCTTCACCAGCCGCCGGTAGTCATCCATCGCTCCCCCCGGCGAACGGTAGTAGAGCGAGCACAACTGCGGACCCCAGCTCTTGACGGGTTTCAAGCCGGGGATTCCGTTCACCTCCATGATGCGCAGCGCGCCCGAGACGTCGGTCTTCATGTCGATGCGCACGTGGTCGAGGCAGCGCATGGCGTCGGCGGCGCGAGAGGCCAGTGCGGCGGCCTCGTCGCCTCGCGCGGGCGGAAGGCTGACCTTCGTGACGCCCACGCCGCGAAGATCCGCGCGCAGGACCTTGTGCTTGCCGTAGAGATGCGGTGCGACCGTGACGAGACCGGGAAAACACTCCCGCGTCGCGCCATTGCCCACGACCAGCACGGTGTATTCGTCACCCGGCATGAAGTCTTCCACGAGCGCGGCCTGCTGGAACTCCCGTTCGATCCAGGTGACCTGACGCCGGAGTTCGTCGGGGTTCGAGACGACGCTGTCGTCGTTGATGCCGACGGAACGCGATTCCCCCATGGGCTTGACGAACGCCGGAAAGGCGATGCCGCCGAGGTCGTCGGTGCTGCGAACGAGATGGTGCGCCGGGACCGGTACACCGCGACTGGCCAGCGCCCGGTGCGTTTCGTATTTGTCCAGCATCTCCCGCATCGTCTGGGCGTTGGAGCCGATGTACGGAATGCCCTTGTCGTCGAAGACGTCGGCGACCCATGTGCCGTGTTCACCGCGACCGATGAACTTCTCGTTGTCGGTGATGTAGTAGAGCGCGCTCCAGACGATGTCGTAGCCGCCGCCGGCGATCGCGCTGTGGAAGTCGGCTTCGGTGTGGACGAAAGCGATCGTGGCGGGATGGCCGGTGGCGCGTGCGGCGTCGGCGATGGACTCGGTGACGTGGAGGTCCCCCCAGCCCTGGGCATCCCCGCCCGGACCCGTCAGCAGCAGCACTCGCATCGTCTATCTCCCGAGAGAAAGGGGCCTGACCCCGAAGACACGCGTCTCTGTGCCAGTAACCCACGTCATATCAGATACTTACCCGCCCGCAGCGCCGTGATTCCGGGGTCAGGCCCCTTTTCTCATTTCCGTCTCAAAACAGCGTGGGGGCGTGGCGGTAAGCGATCAGTGCCTCCGCCGTCGCCGGCGACACGGGCCGCACCAGGGTCGAAATCCCGGCCCGAGTCCGGTCGTCCAACGCCACTTTCGACACGACCTCGACCGCCGGCGCGGCCTTGCCGGCCGGAACCGCCTCCGTCAAGAGCCGTCCCATGGCGTCCCGCACCATCCGCACGTTCGGATCCAGGGCGCGCACGCAGCGGCCCGTCGCTGCGGCGACGGCCGAGGCGAGGCGGTCGGCCACGTAGCCGTAATGCGTGCAGCATAGCCCCAGCCACACTCCCTGACTTCCGGTGACCGCCTCGCCCACGTCACTCGCGTACGCCTCGATGAGCTCCGTGACTCGCGGGCCGCCGATGTCCCTCTCGATGGCCGTGGCCAGGCCGTGGCACGACACCGAACCGATCCGCTCCGGCGCGACACCCGCCGCGATCAGCGCTCGACGGTGCGCGCCGGACGAAATGGTCGTCCTCGTGCCCAGCAGCACGATTGAGGAGGCCGGGCTGCTGCGTAACTCCTCCTCGAACAGCGCCACGCCGCAGTCGACGATACCTTCGACGGGACACACGGCCGCCCGACTGAAGGCCGTGTCCTCGAAGAGGATCGACAACGTGTTGCACGCAATCAGCAGCCGGTCCGGCTTCAGCGCCGCCATGGCCTCGAGTGCGCGGTCGAACACCTCGGCACGCTCACCGTCGTTGCTGAAGTCGTTATAGCCGCGTCCCTCCTCGGGCCAGGCGTTCACGTACGTCAGCCTGACGCGCCCCGCCAGCGGCGATCCGCGCAGATCGCGTTCCAGGGCTGCGCAAATCGACAGCCCGCCCAGACCCGAGTCGGTGAGCATCAGACGCACGAGCCCGATCATACTCAACCGGACACCGCGTACAATGCAGGCATGAGGACATTGCTGCTCCGGCTGACCTTCGCCTGCGGATGTGTCGCCGCCGTCGCGGCCCAGGCGCCGCCCCCCCAGCAGCCGCCGGCCTCCGCCCAGAACCCGGCGCAGGCGCAACCCCAAGGCCAGCAACAGCAGCCGCCGGTCTTCCGGGCGGGCGTCAAGGTCGTCCGGGTGGACGCCACTGTCACCGGGAAGGGCGACAAACCCGCGGCCGACCTGCAGGCCGCCGACTTCGAGGTCTCCGAAGACGGAGTGCCGCAGAAGGTCGAGCAAGTCGAGTTCATCCGGCTCACCGGCCAGCGTCCGGACGACGGGCAGGCGCTTGCGATCCGCTCGCAGGCACACGCCGAAGCCGAGGCCGCCCGAGAGGACGTGCGGCTCTTCGCCATCTTCCTGGACGACTACCACGTCGACAAGACGCCCGAGATCACGATCCCGTTGCGGCGCGACCTCGTCGAATTCGTCCGCAACCTCTGGCCGACGGATCTCGTGACCGTCATGGAGCCGCTGACCGCCCTGAGCGCCCTGAAGTTCACGCGCGACCAGCAGGAGCTCGTCCGCCTCATGCAGTCGTTCGAGGGGCGGCAAGGCGAGCTGTTCCCCATCAAGAGCCGGCTGGAAGAAGCGCAGCTCGCGCGGGGCAACATCCGCCGTGTCCGTGCCGAAGTCACGCTCGGAGCGCTCGCCGCCCTGGCCGTCAAACTGGGCGGCCTGCGCGAAGGCCGCAAGACCATCCTGTTCGTCAGCCAGGGTCCGCCGACCTACCTCGGGCCGATGGACGGCAACCTGCAGTACCTGATGCGGGAGGTCACCGACGCCGCGAACCGCGGCAACGTGACCATCTACTGCCTCGATCCCCGCACGCTGGGTAGCGAGTACCGCCTCGGCGTCCGCGACACGCTGATGCAGCTCGCCGCCGAGACCGGCGGCCGCGCTATCATCAACACGAACGACTTTTCCGTCGGCCTGGGCCGCCTGCTGGCCGAAACCAGCGCCTACTACATCCTCGGCTACACACCCACCCGCACCGAAGACGACGGGAAGTTCCACAAGATCAGCGTCAAAGTAAGACGGCCGGGGCTTCGCGTGATGGCACGGCAGGGGTACTGGGCGCCCAGTCCGCGTGAAGTCGAGGCAGCTGCCGAGTTGGCGAACCGGCCGCGCGCACCCGGCATCGCCCGCGCACTCGATTCCGCCGAGAATGCCCGTGCCACCAAACGCGTGGCCAGTGTCTGGATGGGCACCTCGAAGGGAGCCGACGGCAAGACCCGCGTCAACCTCGCGTGGGAGCCGGCCGATTCGACGCGCGGTGAGGCCGTGGCGTCGCTCGACGCCGAGTTCCTGCCGGCGGGAGGCGGCGCCGCCCTCGCGAAGATCCCGGCCATGCCGGCGACGATTCCCGGCAAGCCGGCGAAGGCTGCCCCGCCCGTTTTGCTGGCGCCCGGCACCGTCAAGGTGCGTTTTATCGCGAAATCCCCCGAAGGGGGCACTGTCGACGACTGGACCGACCAGGTCGTCATCGAGGACTTCTCGACCGCGCCGGTGGCCCTGTCGGCGGCGAAGGTGTTCCGTGCCCGTTCATTCATCGAATGGAAGGCGCTTCAGTCGGAACCCGACCCGCAGCCGTCAGCGCTCTGGCAGTTCCGGCGCACCGAACGCGCGCTCGTGACGCTCGAGTGCTACGCCGCGGCCGCGCCCGCCGCACAGGCCCACATCCTCAGCCGGGACGGCAAGGAACTCACGGCGCTGCCGCTGCCGGAGATCCAGGACGGGCGCCTGAAGTTCGAACTGCCCGTGAGCAGTCTCGGGCAGGGGACCTACCTGTTGCGAATCCGGCTCACATCGGGTGATCAGACCGCCGAACAGGTCAACGCGTTCCAAATCGTGCAATGACGCCATGCCGATGATCAGACGTCCCGCCTTCGCCGCCCTCGTGTTGCTGTGCCTCGCCAGCGCCGTCTTCGCGCAACCGCCGGGGGCGGCGCCGGTCGAGCCGCCCGTTGACCTCCTGATCCAGGGCGCGGTCGACACCGAACTGCAGCCGCTGCTGGCCGCCCTCGAAGGGGCGGAGCGCGTCCAGATCGGGGCGTGGACGTTCTGGCGCGGCCGCATGGGCGGCAAGCGGGTTGTCGTGTCGCGAACGGAAGTGGGGCACGCGAACGCTGCGGCATCGACGGCACTCGGGATCATGACCTTCCGCCCGAAGCTCATCATCAACCAGGGAACCGCGGGGGCCGTGGACCCTACGCTCAAGGTCTTCGACATCGTCGTCGGCGAGTCGACGGTGGACTACGGGTCGTTCCAGTCCACGCACGCGGATCTCGGGGCAGGGGTGGACCAGGCCCGCTGGACGCCGCTTCCGCACCGGATCCGCCTCGACGGTGGCGAACGGGTGGAGTTCAAATCGTTCCCGGGCGATGCCGAGGCGATGAAAGTCGCATTCGCCACGCCGAATCCCAGGGGCCGGGTTCTGGCCGGAGTCATCGGGTCGGCCTACGAATTCAACCGGGAACTCGATCGCCTCGTCTGGATGCGCAAGACCTACGGTGTTTCCACCGAAGACATGGAGAGCGCGTTCGCGGCCGTGGTCGCCACCGGTTTCAGGACGCCGTTTCTGGCCATTCGTATCGTTTCGGACAACGAGTTTACCGCGCCCGATTTCCAGCGCGTCGCCGGCGAGTACTGCGCGGCGTTCGTCGTGGACCTGGTCAAGGGATCGCCTCGAAAGTAGCTGACAGGACGCTTGTCTCCCCGCCCGTTATCCGGGATAGTAGGCATTCTCGTGCTCCGGCCCGCCCTGCCGGCACATGAAGGAGTGTGTTCATGAACCGTGCGCTCTCTGTCCTCGTCCTCGCTCTCCTGCTCCTGGTGTGGTTCGCAGCGCCGCCTCTGACGGCCAGTCAGGGCCCCACCACGCCCCAGGCGGCCACGAAGCCTGCGAACGCCGACCAGAAGGCCCCGGCCAAGGACGCCCCGGCGCAGGCGGCCGCCAAACCGGCCGAGCCGACCCGCGAAACCCCGCCCGAGTTGAAGGCGTACCAGGAAGCCACGAAGATCGGCGACGCGGACAAGAAGATCGAAGCCCTCCGGAAGGTGATCGCGGACTACCCGAAGACGTCGGTCGTCGACATGGCCGAGAGCCAGATCCTGTCGACGCTGGTCCGGCGCGCCTCCGACACGCTGAAGTCGATCCAGGACCAGGCCAAGAAGATGTCCGAGGGCGACGCCCCGGGAGGCCGAAGCGCCAGCGGTCAGGTCGCCAGTGCCCTGCTCAACGCGAACCTGCTGCTCGACGATGCCGAGGCCTACGCGAAGAAGGCGGTCGACGCCTACAGCAGCGAGTCGGTGTACGTGGCCGCGCAGAAGAAGTCGTTCGCCGAACGGCAGGCCGAGGCGGCCAAGAAGGACCCGACGGCGAAGCCGCTCACCCCGCCCGATGACGCAGCGCTCGCGAGCAGTTTCAAGGCCATGCGGCAGTCGTCGCTCGTGACGCTGGCGCAGGTCTACGACAAGCGGGGCAAGGCCGCCGAGGCGGAAAAGACGTTCAAGGAGGCTTACACGTTCTCGCCGAAGGGCAACAGCGCCGCCACGGCGGCGGCCAAGCTCGCCGAGTACGCGAAGAAGGCGGGCCGTTCATCCGAGCAGTTCGAATATCTCACGGTCGTGGCGCTGGCGGGCCGGCTGACGGCAGCCGATCGCACCGAGTACGAGAACCTGTACAAGCAGTCGCACAACGGTTCGCTCGACGGCCTCGAGGACATGCTGGACGCGCGGTACGCGAAAGAGAACCCGCCAAACGTCCACGTGAAGCCGTACGTGAAGACCAAGGACCGGACGAAACGCGTGGTTCTGGCAGAAGTCTTCACGGGCGCGGGCTGCCCGCCGTGTGCCGGCGCGGATCTCGCCTACGACGGCGCGATGGAGCGCTACGCGCAGACCGAACTTGCCGTGCTGATGTATCACATGCACATCCCGCGGCCCGATCCGATGGCGAACACGTACAGCATCAAGCGCGCCGATTTCTACGCGATCCGCGGCGTGCCGACGGCGGTGGTGGACGGCGAGGCGAAGATCGGGGGCGGGAGCGCCGAGTCGGCGCCGAAGATCTACGCCGAAACCGTGGAGCCGGCCATCGAGAAACGGCTGACGAAGGCGCCGGGCACGAAGGTCGACCTCAAGATCGAGAAGAAGGGTAACGTGATCACCGCGAAGGTCGCGGTCGGGAAGACGCCAGCGGCCGCGAAGAAGGTCCGCCTGCACGTGGTGCTGGCGGAGGCGAAGATCCGGTACAGCGGCGAGAACGGCGTGCGGTTCCACCCGATGGTCGTGCGCAACATCGCCATGGGCGACAAGGACACCCAGGGATTCGCCGTGGCGCCCGGCAAGGGCTTCAAGACGGCCTACGTCTTCGACGTCCAGAAGACGATGGACGAGGCGAAGGCGCACCTCGACGACTTCGAAGTGAACAACACCCGGTTCGGGAAGTTCCAGTTCTCGACCAAGAAACACGCCATCGACGGTGACTCGCTCTACGTCGTCGCGTTCGTGCAGGACGAAGAGACGAAAGACATCCTGCAGACGGCCATCGTCAAGGCGATCGCGAAGAAGTAGCCTACAGCGCGCTGCGGCCCCACCGAGCCAGCAGCCGTTTGAATCGCGAGGGCGGCGGGAGCAGCGCATCGAGCTGCTCCTGCCGCTCGATCCACGTCGACATCCCCGCCACCATCACGAAGTCCAGCATGCCCGTCAGCGCGGCGGGCCCGGACACCGTCACCGCGGCCTCGCCGTCGAACAGCATGCTGCGATCGTTCATGTTGAACGACCCGACCTGCAGGTAGTACGCCGTCTTGGCGACGGTGTCGGCATCCAGCGTCGCCTGGTGTCCGGCGATCAACTGCCGGCGGATGGCCCACACCGCCCGCGGCAGTTCGCGGACATCCAGGTCCTTCCGCTCGTTCCCGCTGACCTGGCGCGCCCGCTGCTCGAAGTACTCGACGAGCAGCGGTACCATCTCGGGCCGCGTGAAGAGCCCGTCCCAGCCGCCCGGAGTGGCGGCGTAGAATCCCTTCATGTGCAGCTTCGGATGCACGTCGCCCGGAGCGGCGACCAGGTAGTCTGGAGGCCGCTCGCGCTGGAGCGCAACGGCGAGCTCGGCCCATCGTCTCAGCGTGGCGTCGGGCAGCGGAACCAGGGCGTGGAACCACGGCCCGGCCTCAGCCAAGGTCGCTTCGGCGGCGCGGATTCGTCCGGCGATGTCACCGACGCCGGTCCGTTCGTTGAACAACCCGACCTTGAACAGGCCGCCTTCGGCGGCTATACGTGCGTCGAGCCCCTTCGACAGCGCCAGGAGGCGGCTGAACAGCATGTGCGCGCGGGCCATCATCGGCCAGCCGGCTGCCGGCGCGTTCCTGAGGGCCGGCGCGATGACCAGCACCCGGCAGCCGCGCAGCGCGCTTCCCAGGAGCAGCGACCCGTAAAGATGGTCCTCCCAGAGGGAGTCGGGCACGATGAGGACGCTGCCCTTCGGCAGGAGGCTCGTCAGCAGGGCCTTCACGGCGCTGACCTGCTTCCGGCCGTAGCCGGCCTCGTTATGGCTCTGCATTGCCCGGGCGGGCGGAATGACGTCTGCCTCCTGGCGCGCGCGTTCCGCCGCCACGCGCGCGGCGTAATCGGCCGCGAGCGGCCGCTCGACGAGCACCGCTGGCAGTTCGTGATCCCGGGCGCCCTGCCGTGTGATCAGCCGGCGGAGCGCCGACTTGGCCTCCAGCGCCGCAGGACCCTGCACGATGATGGCGCGATCCTCCCAGCCTGCGCCCGTGTAGTGCTCGCCGATGCCCATTCCAGTGAACATGGCTTCGCCGGCGTACGGGTCATCCTCGGAGATGTCGTAGAACACGATCTTCCGGTGATCGCGCATCAGGCTGTCCGGCATCCCCAGCAGAGGGAAGAGACCGCCCGCCCAGAACGAGAAGTCCGCGGGATGGGTGATGTTGACGTGCACCTTGACGAGGTTGCGCAGCCACCCCTCACCGAAACGCGCCCGCCCAGCCTGCAGATGCCGAGACCGCTGCACGGCGTCCCGCAGCCCGCGCTGCGCCTCTTCGACCTGGCGCTGGACATCGGCGAACGCCGGTGGAAGCGCGACCGATGCCCCCAGCGGGTCTTCGAGCAGCGTCATCCAGAGGCGCCCGTTGTTGGCTTCGTAGAAGTACTGGTCGAGCACGATGAAGTACTGAGGGATGTGGCGCGCGGTGTCGTACTCCCGTGCCCGGGCCGCGAGCGTTTCCAGGTACGTCACGACGTGCATCGCGGCAACCCGGTCGACCGGAGCCGTGGCCGACCGGCCCCGGACGTCGTGGATCCACAGGACGTGGTACCGCTGCGCCTTGCGAATCGTGCGGGCGAACTCGAACTGGAACGCCTCGTTCAGCACGTAGTACACGTGGTTCCCGTCGCTGAAACGTCCGCCGGACGCCCGCTCGATCAGGTCGTCGATCTCGGCTTGCGTGTCCGCCTCTTCAGGGGCCAGGGCGACCTGCAGAGGGATGAAGGTCCGCCGGTCGCTGTGCCAGGCGCGCCGGACGTCCATCCTCACGCCATCGAGTTCCCGGATCGCCGCGCGAAGCGCCACTCCCGCCGCCTGGCGCTGCGGGCCGCTTACGGCGGGGAGTGTGGCCAGATCGGCGTCGAACCGTCGGATCGCGCCCGGGACGAACACCTCGAGACCCGACGGTGACCTCCGCTGGCCGACCAGGCCGACAAGCGGGAGCAGCACGTCCTCGAGGACAATGCGCCGCGCCCGCACGGTCACGAGGTCGATCGTGTCGCCCGGAACGCCACCGCCAGCCTCCGAGAGCACGGAGGCGAACAGAGCGCGCCACGCCGCCATCATGCGCCGACTCAGTTCGGCGGGCTCGGCCAGCGGCCGCACCGCGGCCATGTCGCCGGCGACGGCCCTGGCCGGGTCGTCGCCCATGCGACTGTGAAGCGGAATGACCAGGCGAGCCGTGGCGTCGGCCGCGGCTCGGAACTCGCGAATCGCGCTCGCCGGCGGCGTCGCGGTTGCGGGCGGCAGGCGTTCCAGACGCTGCCGCACCTTGTCCGCACGAGGCCGGGTGACACCGGCGCGCTGCGCAAGCGGGACGACGACCCCGAGCCGAAATGTCTGATCGCGCCCGGGCAACCATTCGAGGCGGAGACGAGAGCCGGCCCCGAACGTCCCTCCGCGGCGAAGGTTCAGATCGACGCCAAGCAACCAGTCGACCGCGCCCGACCGCGCCTCGTAGTCGACCCCGGTGTGCAGCCTGGCGACCGGGCTGGCGAGCAGCAGGCGACCGCCGCCCTCGGCGCCGTCGCGCCCGCCGCCGGCGTAGCCCTCGACTCGTAACGCGGCCATGCCGGTCAGCGGGCTCTTCAGGTCCTTCTGCACCCCGAAGAACACGGCACCCCTCGAGGCGTCGGCATCCATCGTCGCGCCGAGTTGCCACTTGTAGCGCGGCGGCTGGCCCATGGACCAGATCAGGCCTCCGTCCTGCGGCGGTCGCTGGTACGCGGACGAGGCCGACGAGGCTGGTACCGGCGTTGTCGCTCTTGTCTCCTGCGCGTGCGCCGGAACCGTCGCCGTGAGGGCGAGTACGCCGAGCAGCCA
>CAZJRM010000059.1:12540-24342 GCA_964547975.1 uncultured Vicinamibacterales bacterium
CTAGAACGGGTACCCAATCCCCGCGTAGAATCGGTAGCCCTCGGTGCTCCGAGCCACGACCGCGTACGCGGTGAGATTGACTCCCGGAGGCCGCACCATGAACCCGCCGCCGGTCGAGGTGTGCCAGCGGTTCGACGCTTCGCCGGCGAGCCACACGCGGCCCGTGTCGGTGAAGGCGAGCGCGCCGATGCGCAGCGGAATCTGCGCGATCGTCAGGTCGCCGAGCCAGCCGCGGAAGGACGCCGATCCGTAAAGTGACGCATCGCCCGCGAACCGCCGATCCGCGAACCCCCGATCGTTGCGGCCGCCGATGAAGGCCGACTCGAACCACGGGTATTCTCCCCAGAGCTTCCGTCCTCCGACGCGGAACGCCATGTGCGCGCGAGGACGGCCGACGTAAGCCGCAAGGCTTCCTTCGCCGCCCGAGTACGCGTCCTTCACGTCCCAGACCTTCGGCGCGTGGAACGCCTCGGCGGAAACCCGGACTCCGTTGACGTGTTCGCCATCGTCGGTCGGCAGGATGGCATCCAACCCGGAGGCCTTGCGGGACGGCGCCCGCGAGTCGAACAGGAAGGTGCCCCGCACCGCCGCCCTCGAAAACGCCCCCGCGCCGTACGGATTGAGTTCGCTGAGGATGCTGCCTTCCCGGTCTTCCGTCCGCGAGTAGCGGACGTCCGCCCCCGCCGTGACGCGAAGCCGGGGGCCCCACTCGTACCGGAGACCCGGCGTCACCGACAACACGCGCTCACGAGTCTGGAACGCCTCGCGCCCGGCCGGTTCTTCCGTTTCGTTGCCAGGGCCGAAGTAGTGGTAGTGCTCCATCGTCGACGCGAAGGTCGCGATATCGAACCCGAGATGCGACCCTGCGCGGTTGAATTCGCCGGTGTACTGCAGGCGTCCGATCAGGCCGCCCGTCGCGATGGCCGCGCCCACCGACTGCACGCTCTTCGCGGGCAGCGTGCGAAAGCCCCACGCCGTCCTGGAGAAGCCGTAACCCAGCACGAACTGCGTGTCCGGCGAATAGCTGAAGATGGCGCCCGGTGTCGTCCAGTGGCCGAAGCTGCGCGGCTCGATGAACGGCGCGTCTTTCACGGGACTCGGGTTGACCCACCGTTGTCCGACGACGTCCGTGCCCGGGCCCCGGCGCACGTCTGCCGTCCCCGCATCGTGCCAGACTTCCGTTCCGCCGCTGGCGGAGTCGTCGACGACGTCGTGACCGCCACCGGCGATGACGCGCACCAGGACGGGCCCTCCCGGCCGGCCGGTCCGGACGACGCGGTCGTCCCCGCCGTGCAGGTACACGCGCACGTTGCCGGTCTCGCCGGTGACGAACCGGCGACGGAAGTACGGCGCCTCGCCCCGAACCGCGATGGTGACGTCCACCGAATCGTCGTCTCCCCTGGCGATGGACACCTCGTCGGCGAGGTCGGATGCGTGCACGTCCACGTCCTTTGCGTAGTACCGGTAGACCCTCCCCACGTAGTCCACGAGCGCGGCCCGGCGCGACTGGAGCACCGGGAGCTTGCGGGGGGCATCCTTCGCGTACCACTCGGGCGGCATCTGCCGCAGGGCGCGGTCGATCACGTCGTCGGTCAGCGCGGCCTGCACCTCGCGGGCGATAGACGCGAAGTCCTCGGCCGTCAAGTCCGCAAGCAGCCAGCGATCGACCTCGAACGAATTGCCCAGCGGACCTTCGAGCCGCTTCTGGTACTTCGCTTCCAGTTTCAGGAACTGCGGCCGGTGGGCATGCAGGAAACGCATGAGCAGGCCGTCACGGTACAGAAAGACGAAGTCCGGGTCCTCGGGGAGCGGTTGCCACCCCGGCCGGCCCGGGAGTGTCATCCACCGCCACTGACCGCGATGGCGATCGAAGTTCTCGACCCAGAGATCCATGATGCGCGCGCGAAGGAGCTGACGGCTGTCCACGCGGATGCGGGGGTTCTCGAGGAGCCGCTTCCACAACGTCCCCGACGACACGATCTCGGTGGCGCCCATGAAACCGCCGTAGGTCGAAGAGGTGGGTGTCGGGAATTCTTCGATGGTGCCAATCTGGTTGGCAAACGTCGCACGGAACTCCCCGAGGGTCGGGTCGTCCGGCATGACGACCAGGCGCGGCGTCGTATGGGGGATCCCGAGTGTCCCGGCAAAGACGGGCAGCATCACGCCCGCGGCCGGATGCGTGCCGGACGTCTGGTCGTGCGCGATGGCCCCAACCCAGGTGTCGCGCACCTGCTCGGGCATCATGCGCTGCGGTTCCTTGTGCAACGATCGGAACGTGTACGCGCGGCCGTCGGCGCCCTTCATCGCGAGCCCGAGGCTCTGGGCCTGGCCCACCTGGCGGACCGGTGTGAGACCTCCGGCTTCATTCTTCAGGTCCAGCACGGGCAGGCGCACCGGCGTGGTCCACAAGTCCCGGTACCCGTCACCGAGCACAACACGCTTGAGCGCGCCCGCGGCATACTCCGGTCCGACGGTGACTGGCTTCGACTCCTGAGCCCACGCATACCCCGCGCAGAGGACCCCGGCGAGCGCGCCAGCCACGATGCGACTCTTCACCATGATGACTCCGACGATTCAAGTGTGAAGGACCATTGTCGCTCGGAGAATCGGCCGTCGAACGCCGGCAGATCAAAAAAGTCCTGAGGCAGAAAACGGATAGCCCGGTGTCCGTGCCGGCAGCGAGACTGTAGAGATCGAAGCCCCGTCCCGGAACCAGTTCCGGACTCAACCGGGGCGAGGGTCATCGACATGACGAGAAGGGCGATTGCTGGTACGTGGGCCGTGGCGCTGCTGATCACCGTCGGCGCGGCCGGGGCGCAGGACATCCCGAAGGTGCCCGTGCATTTCAAGCCAGGCACCTCCAGCGCGACGCTGACGCGCACGCTCGCGGGGCGCGAGACCGTCGACTTCGTGATAGGGGCCAGGGCCGGCCAGACGATGAAGGTCGCGATGAAGACGACCAACGGGGCGGCGTACTTCAACGTGTTGCCGCCTGCTTCCACAGGTGAGGCCATCTTCATCGGATCGACCGAGGGGCTGTCCTTCGAAGGCGCGTTGCCAAAAGACGGCGACTATGCCATTCGTGTCTATCTGATGCGGAGCGCGGCCCGGCGAGGCGAACGCGCGAACGTTACGTTGACCGTGTCGATCACCGGTGGAAGACCGGCTGCCCCTTCCGGGGGCCCTGGCGGCGCGGGCGCCTTCGACAAGACGTGCTCCCTGCAGGGCATCTCGTTTCGCGTCCAGTGCGCCAACGACATCGCGACGCCGACGGTCGCCGTCACGCCCTCCCACCTCGAGATCGACAACAGCCCGATGACCTCGAAGGCAGAGGGCCACGTTGTCGGGGCCGAGGTGGCAGACCTCAATGCGGACGGCTCGCCCGAGATCTACGTGTACGTCCGTGAGCCAGGCGCACCCGCCCGCGGCTCGCTCATTGCGTATGCCGCGAACCGCAAGAAGTCCCTCAGCGGTATCTCTCTGCCGGCGCTGGCCGATGATGCCAGGCTGGCGAAGGGGTACCGGGGCGGAGACGAGTTCGCGACGGTCGAACTGGTCCTCGCCAGGCGTTTTCCGATCTACGCGGACGGCGACACGAAGCCCAGCGGCCGTATCCGGCAGATCCAGTACAAACTCGCCCAGGGTGAAGCCGGCTGGGTCCTCAAGGTCGACAGGGTTCTCGAGTTCTGACTTCACCGGTCGCGCGCAGGCGCGTCAGCGATTCACGAGGCTCGCGGTCGCGCCCTTCCGCCCGAGCGCGTTGAACGCCGCGACCCGGACGTTGCCGCGCGCCTTGATCGGCCCCTGCACCGTGGGGCTCTGCGCCGTCGGCTCCGAGCCGTCTGTTGTGTAGCGCAACGTGAAGCCGGGCAGTTGGAGGTTGGCGCGCACGGCACCGTCGACGACCTTCAGGCCCGGAGTCGGGATCCGGTAGTTGATCGCCAGCCCCTCGCGATCGAGGCGCGGCAATTCACGTGTCCCCACCACGGTCGCAAAACGCGCCCAGGCGTCGCGATACAACGTCGCCGCCTTCGCCGCGTCGGACTCGCGTGCCCAGTCCGGATCCTGTGCCCACGCCCGCTCGGCCACGCCGAACAGCTTGGGCATCAGCATGTACTCGTACCGGCCGTCCTCCCGCGAGGTCTCGGACCACAGGCAGGCCTCGATGCCGATGATGTTCTGGCGGCCCGCGTCAGTCAGGCGGTCTTTCCCGGCAAACACGTCCGCGGGCAGTGGGTTGCCGCGGACGTCCTCCCTGGCGTTCTTGTAGTAGTCGAAGGGGATGAAGTCGAAGGGCTTGTCGATGTCGACGAACCCGCCCCAGAAGAGTCCGGGCTCCTCGGGGTTCCGGTTGTACGCCATGTCCAGGTACAAGTTGCTCACCGGCGAGAGCACGACCCTGTAACCGTTGTTCGCGAGTCGGTAGGCCAGGTCTTCTGCGCCCCAGCCGGGCACGTTGTTCCACACGTACGTCCGCCAGCCGCGATTGGCGAATCCCGGATTCGGGACGAGCGTCGACGCTCCATTGACGCGCGCCTTGCGGACGCCCATTTCTTCCCAGCCCGAGGGCACGAGGCCGTGGCGCTTCAGGATCTCCTCGACCCGGCCGTAGAACACGAACCAGAGGTCGTCAACCGACGACAGGCGATTCGCCTTCAGATACGCGAGCGCCGCCGGCGATCGCTCCCACACGCCGTTCGGGACTTCGTCTCCGCCGACGTGCAGGTTCTTCAGGGGCACGCCCGCCGCGGCGTGCGCCGCGACGAGATCCTCCACGACCCGCGCGATGAAGGTGTACGTGGATTCGATCGCGGGATTCATCACGTTGTCGTGATACATCTGCGCCGAGCTGAAGACCGAGCGGTCGTCGGCTTCGCTGAGCTGGTACGTGCGTGCGCCCACGGCATCCCCGGCCGCGGACAGGCGTCTGAACCGGGCGTCCATCGCCTTGATGGCGGCGCGGGCGTGCCCCGGCATCTCGATCTCGGGGATGACCTCGATGTGCCGCGCGGCGGCGTACTTCAGGATCTCGCCGTACTCCTGCGTGGTGAAGAAGCCGCTGCCGTACGGCATGTCCACGTCCGGTCCCGATCCGTAGGACGGAGGCAGGAACGACGACGAATCCAGCGTATGGCCGCGCCGGGCACCGACCGTTGTCAACTCCGGCAGGCTCGGCATCTCGATGCGCCAGCCCTCATCGTCCGTGAGGTGGAAATGCAACGTGTTGAGCTTGTAGCGGGCCATCAGGTCGATGACACGCCGGATCGTGGACGCCGGCTGGAAGTTGCGGGCGACATCGACGTGCAACCCGCGATAACCAAAGCGCGGCGCATCGACGATGCGCATGGCCCGGAGCGTGACACGGCGGCCCGTCGGACCCGTCGGCGGCAGGAGGCTGCGCAAGGACTGCACGCCGTAGAAGACTCCGGCACTCGAGCGGCCGACGATCCGGATGCCGCGCGGTGTCACGGTCAGTTCGTAGGCGTCGGGAGAGGTCTGGCCCTCGACGGGGCCGATGGCCAGCCTCACGGTGACGCCAGGATCGCCGGCGATGCCAAATCGGGCTTCGAACACCTGCTTCGCCCACATGGCTTCTTCCCCGAGTTCCGGCGGTGCCACGACGCGGGGCTTGCCGATCAGGTGGAGGGCTCCCGCCAGGGTCTCCGTGCGGACCGGTGTGGGGAAGACCGGAGGAAGTGAGCCGGGAGGCGGCGTGCGGAGTGCCGCGTTCCGTTCGAACTGGACATCCGGGGCCACCGTGCGCGGAGGACGGCCCTGCTGATCGGGTCGCGTGAACGGAAGCGCGACGTAGTCGCGGATCGTGTACCCCCTGCCCGGATCGCGGTCGAAAACGAGGTACGGCCCGACGGGGGCCTGCGAAATGTTGCCGATGAGGCTCGTTGCGTACCCGAGTTCGACGCTCCGGCCCGGTGCGAGACCCGCGAACTCCGGCGTCGGCGCGAGCCGATAGAGCTCGCCCATGACCTGTTCGATCCTGACGCCGCCGGTCTCTGTCCCGCGCGTGGGCGGCAGCAGGGTGTTGAAGTACAGCGCCCAGCCGCTGGCGGGCAAGGGTGTCGTGTCCGTGTTCGTCAACGTGAAGACGGCGCGCGACGCGCCCCGATCCTGGGGCCCGGTGAAGACGTCGCCCTTCAGGGCCCATCGGAGCTGGAAGGCGGTCTGGGCCGCAGTCGGAGACGCGGCGGCGCAGGTGATGACGACCAGGGCGGCAAGGACGCGTGCGTTCATGGGGTCAGATTGCCATGGGGTCGGCACGCCCGCCAGCAGAATGTGGCGTCCGGCCCGCAGGGCCGATCGAGCATGGCCGCATCTGGATAGAAGCGGTCCGCCGCTTCTTGGGAGAATCGTCAGGACACCCCTATCCGCTGATTTTCCCACTGGAGGCGTTGTGCACCAGACGATCGCTGCCATCGGCTGCCTGACGGCTGCCCTCACGCTTGCCGCGCCCGTGCGGGCACAGGAACGAACGCTGACGTGCCAGAGCTTCAACTACCGCTACACCTACTGCCGCGCCAACACCGACAACGAAGTCAGGCTCGTGCGGCAGACGTCGGGCACGCGCTGTCGGCAGTGGGACAACTGGGGCTACGACGGCCGGGGCGTGTGGGTCGACCGCGGGTGCAGCGGGGAATTCAGGGTCGGGCGCTGGCGGGGCGGCAACAGCAGCGGCAAGGATGCCGCGGTCGCGGCCGGCGCCGTGATCGCCGGCGTGGCCCTCGTGGCGGCCCTGGCCGCCAACAAGGACCACGCGAACGATACCGTGCCGTCGTGGGCCGTCGGGACGTTCCGCGGCTACGACGACTACGAGCAGACCGATGTCGAACTGACGATTCGGCCGGGAGGGTCGGTGACCGGCTTCGCCGGGGGAGACAGCTTCAGCGGGCGCTGGGAAGGCGACCGCCTTGAGGCCGGGCGGAACCGGTTCCGCGTCGAACGGTCGGGCAACGGGTTCGTCGCCGTTGACACTTCCGGGCGCGGCAACCGGATCTACTTCCGCCGCGCGACCGGCGGGTACTAGTTCGCGTTCCCAGGAGCATCCGCCATGAACACGGAACTCGCCCGTTTCGCCCGACTCGTTCTCGCCGCCGCGGTTCTCGCGGCCCTCGTCGGCCTTCCCGCGTTTGCCCAGGACGCTACCGCGCCGAAGGCGCGGCCCGGGTACGCGGATCCCGAGGGAATTCCCCTTCGCCCCCCGGCGATCGATGTCGAGCCGGTCTGGGCCAGGCCATCCATCGACACCGTGGCCACGATCCGCAAACGTGGCACGCTCCGCGTGGGGGTCGTGGCCAACGAACCCTTCGTGATGCGCAACGCAGAAGGCGAACTGGCGGGATTCAGCATCGATCTCGGGAGACAGCTGGCGGCGGACCTGGGCGTCGATGTCGCGTTCGTGCCGACGTCGTGGTCGCAGGTGGTCAGCGACCTGCTCGACAATCACTTCGACGTCATCGCGACAGGTCTCTGGATCACGCCGACGCGTGCGCTTGTCGTGAACTTCTCGCATCCCACGACCGTGGGATCCGTCTACCTGGTGGCCAACAAGGCGATGACCTCGGCGATGAAGTCCCGTCAGGACTTCGATCGCGCCGACGTTCGCCTGGTGGTGGCGGCCGGCACGAGCCAGGAGACGCTCGCATCGCGCCTGTTCCCGAAGGCGACGCTGGTCAAGGTCGACGGCGACACGGACCCGGTGGCGCCGGTCGTCGAAGGCAAAGCGCACGGACTGTTTGTGTCGAGCCCGGCTCCGGCGCTGGTCGTCCATCGCGCGCCCGAGACGCTCGTCGTGCCGTTTGGCGAACCCCTCCAGGCGGCTTCCACGGCCATGGCCGTGCGCAAGGGCGACGCGGACGTTCTCAATTTCATCAACAGCTGGCTGGCGTTTCACGCCGAAGGCGCGTGGCTGGCGGAGCGGCAACGCTACTGGTTCGGCTCGACGGCCTGGATGAAGAACTTCTAGAAGAGGAGCGCACTCATGAGACACCGATGGATTCTGGCCGCGGCGTTCGCCGTGAGCCTGGCGGGAATGGGCGCGGCGGCATTGGCGGCGCCGGTGACTGGGGAACCTCAGTGGAACTCCCGGGGCGGGTCCTGGGCGGATCGGATGATTGAGAGCGCGTTCCAGGAAGCGCTTCGCCGGATGCCGACCGACGCTGAACTGCGGCGGTACCGCGTCCGGGTGTACGAAGATCACTGGAATGCGACCGACATCCGCAACGATCTGCGCGAACGGCGTGATTACTGGAGCCACAACGACCGATCCACCAGGGACGGCAACAACTACAACATCGACCGCACGATTCGCCAGGCGTACCAGGACGTCCTCGGCCGTGGGCCGGACGCCGAGGGCCTGCGCCACTACCGCAGCCGGATGATGGATGAAGGGTGGACCGAGTGGCAGGTCCGGGACGCGCTCCGCAAGAGTCCCGAACACGTCACGAACCCGTCGGCGTCGGCCGATCGGGTCATCAACAACGCCTATCGCGACCTGCTCGGCCGGACGCCGGACGCGAGCGGCATGATGTCGTTCCGCAACCAGGTCATGTACCACGGCTGGGACGAGCACGACGTGCGCCAGGCCATCATGAACAGCCCGGAGTACCGGCAGAAGGGCGCCGGGATGAACGAGGCCCAGGCGCGCGAAGTCGTCCGCCGCGCCTACCTGAGCGTGCTGGGCCGCGAGCCCGACCCGGCGAGCGCCGGATTCGTCCAGCGCGTGCTCCGCGACCACTGGACCGAACGGGAAGTTGCGCGCGAACTCCGGAACAGCGAAGAATACCGGAATCGCCAGCAGTAAGGTCGTCCTGCTCAACGAGAGGGCTTCTTCGAAAGGGTGTTCCGTGACCGACACGATTGACCGCAGCGGCCAGGCGAAGAAGGGGTTGTTCGATCGGCTGCTCGGGCTCTTCACCGAGGTGAACCCCGGTGAAGGGTTGCGGGCGCTGCTGATGCTCTGCAACGTCTTCCTGATCCTGGTCTGCTACTACATCATCAAGACGGTCCGGGAACCCCTGATCCTCACGACCGACGTGCCCGAGTGGCTGAAGAACCTCGGCATCGCCGGGCCGGCGGAGGTCAAGACGTACGCGGCGGCGGGCCAGGCCCTCGTGCTGATGGGCTTCGTGCCCGCGTACAGCTGGTTCGCGTCGCGCGTCGACCGCATGAAGCTCGTCTTCGGCGTGACCGCGTTCTTCGTGGCGAACATCCTGTTGTTCGCCTTCGCGGTCCACGCCGAGGTCGACCACATCGGCGTGTTCTTCTATATCTGGGTGGGGCTGTTCAGCCTGTCGATCATCGCGCAGTTCTGGTCGTACGCGAACGACATCTACACGAAAGAGGCCGGCTCCCGCCTGTTCCCCATCATCGGCATCGGCGCGACGGCCGGCAGCCCGATCGGCGCCGCCATCGCCGGCCGGATGTTCGCGTCGCACCTGTCCCCGCACGTCATGCTCTACCTCGCCGCCGCGCTCCTGGGGACGACCGCGCTGCTGTATCTCGTCGTCAGCAGAACGTCCGACGGCACGCGGCAGAAGGCCGACAACCAGGCCAAGATCGGCGGCCGAGGCGCGTTCTCGCTGGTGCTGGCGAGCCGATACATCACGCTCATCGCCGTGCTGCTCATCGTGCTCAACATCGTCAACACGGTGGGCGAGTACATCCTCAGCCACCTCGTCGTCGCCCATGCCGAAGAGGCGCTGAAGGCCGACGCGGCCTTCGACAAGAACGCCTACATCGGCGCGTTCTACGGCAGCTACTTCTTCTGGGTCAATATCGTTGCCGTCATCCTGCAGGCGTTCGTGGCCTCGCGCCTCGTGAAGAAGTTCGGCATCGCCGGCGTCCTGTTTGCGCTGCCGTTCATCGCCCTCGGCGCCTACGGCATGGTCGCGCTCGGCGCCACCATCGCCATCGTGCGCGTCGCCAAGACGGCCGAGAACTCCACCGACTACTCGATCATGAACACCGCGAAACAGATGCTGTGGCTGCCGACCTCCCGCGTGGAGAAGTACAAAGCCAAGCAGGCGGTCGACAGCTTCTTCGTGCGCCTCGGTGACATGGCGGCGGCGTTCGTCGTCTTTGCGGGTACGAGCTGGCTGGGCCTCGGTGCGCGCGGGTTCGCGATCGCCAACGTGGCGTTTATCGCGATCTGGCTCGGCCTCGCGCTGCTGTTGCTGCGGGAGAACCGTGCCCTGTCGGCCGCAGCCGACTCGGCAACACCCAGGACCTGACGACACCCGGAGGTTCGTTCGTGCGTTCGACGTCGCGGCTTCCGCTCTTCGTGTGCCTTGCCGCCTTCCTCAGCCTGGCCGCGGCGGCACGGGCCCAGGACTCGCGCAAGGTCGTGCTGGGGTCGACCTTCAAGCCCTCCAGCGTCCAGGCGGCGTGGATCGGTCCGGGTTACCGGAACCTGTGGACATCGGCCGTGACGTTGCCCGTCCTCGATCTCGCGAAGACCGGTGGCGGACTGACGCCGGTGCGCACGGTGGGACAGGCGCAAAGCCTGGGACTCGCCTTCAAGGGTGCGGACGGCAAGGCCTACACGTTCCGATCGCTCCACAAACACCCGGAACGGATGCTGCCGGAAGAGTGGCGAACGGGGTGGCCCGTGAAGCTCGCGCGGGAACTGACGACCGGCACGCACCCGGCGGCGGCGGTGCTTCAGGCGGCGTTCGCCCGCGTTCTGGACATCCCGGCGACGAACCCGCAACTGGTCGTCATGCCCGACGACGCGGCGCTGGGCGAGTTCCGGGCCCAGTTCGCGGGTGAGATTGGCACGATCGATGAGTTCCCGCTGCCGGGGCCGAATGGTACCGCCGGTTACATGGGTGCGACCGAAATGCTCTCGACGCTCCAATTGTGGGAGCAGTGGCTGGCGTCGCCGGAGCATCGCATCGACAGCCGGAAGTTGCTGCGGGCCCGCGTCTTCGACCTCTGGGTCGACAACTACGACCGGCACGCGGGGCAGTGGCGCTGGATGCGGATCCCCGGAGAGCCGCTCCTGCAGCCGCTGCCGGAGGACCCCGATTTCGTGCTCGTCAGGCACAATGGCCTGCTCGGCGCGCTGACCCGGACACGCCTGCCCGACTTCCTGAGCTTCGGCGAGAAGTACCCCCGGCGCCTGGAAGGCGCGCTCAACAACTGCTACGAAGTGGATCGGTGGCTGCTCGCCGATCTCGATCGGGGCGCGTGGGAGGCCGAGGCGAAAGCCGTGGCGAATCGCCTCACCGACCAGGTGATCGAGGCCGCCGTCCGGACGATGCCGGCGGAGTGGTACGGCCTGAGCGGGGCCCGAACGATCCGCGACTTGAAGAAACGCCGCGACGGCCTCGTGACGTACATCCTCAGGGTCTACGATCTCGAAGCGCAACACGTGGATATTCACGCGTCCGACACGGACGACGTGGTGTCCGTGGCGCGCGGCGGCGACGACAGCCTCGACGTGTCCATTACCGCGACCGGCGCGTCCGCGCCGTACTACCGCCGCAGGTTCCTGCCGGCCCAGACGCGGGACGTGCGGGTCTACCTCCACGGAGGGAACGATCGGCTGACGAGGACCGGGGCTCCGGGTGGGCTTATCCTGGTCCGCGTCATCGGAGGCGGAGGCATCGACGTGGTCGACGACTCGGCCTCCGGCGGCACCGACGTCTGGCGCGATGCGGGCGAACTGGCCGTGAAGAAGGGCTCGGGCACGGACGTGCACGAACGCCTCTGGATCCGCACGGGGGCGCCGAAGTCGACGCCGTGGGTGGAGCCACGCAGCTACGGCCACTGGACCACCCTGTCGCC
>CAZJRM010000060.1:0-23917 GCA_964547975.1 uncultured Vicinamibacterales bacterium
AGCTCGGTCAACCAGTTCTCGATTCAGGCTGGCCGCCGCAAGTTCGACGAACCCAATAACAGCCAGGCGATCGCCGAATATTTCTCGAGCGGCACGACGCTGCAGACCGGCGCGAACATCGTTGGCGATCAGATTGATACGGGCGACGTGATCGAAATCCGCAACACGTTCTTCACGCGGATTGGCACCGGCAAATGGGCGCAGGACATCAAGTTCGGCGGTGCCTGGCAGCACGTCACCGACGACTGGGACTTCCCCGTGTACCCGAAGGGCCTGCTGATCTACGCTTCGGCGGACCGCTCGTTCCCCCTCCTCTACGTTGGCACCACCGGGAGCGGGCGCTCGAAACTCTCGACCGACTTGATTTCGGGATTCATCCAGGACGATCTGCGGCCCTTCCCGCGCCTCACGATCAGTCTGGGTCTGCGCTACGACCTCGACACCAAGGGCAACAATCCGGACTTCACCAGCCCGCTGATGCCGACCAAGCGGGAGATGGACACCAACAACATCCAGCCGCGCGCGGGATTCTCGTGGGACGTCATGGGGAACGGTGCGCACGTGGTCCGCGGCGGCGCGGGCATCTTCACGGGGCGTTTCCTGCTGGTGCCCGCGCACATCGAGAGCCAGCAGAACGGCTTCACCGGCCGCATCATCCAGCAGCGGCTCAACGGCCTGGCGCTGGGACTGCCTGCCGCGTTCTGGCTCAACGCAGCCAGCCCGTCGACGACCGGGATCGCCCTGCCGCGTGACGCCAGCCGCATTGCGGACACCTTCGTGAACCCGTACTCCACACAGGTGACCGGCGGCTACACCGTGAAGCTCGGCAACACGGGTCTTTTCGCCGACTTCGAGGGCATCTACCTGAAGGGCGACGACGAGATGATCATCCGCGACGTCAACTTCAGGGGCAACGCGGCAGGTGGCGGCCGGCCCAACCCGGCCTTCAACCAGATCAACGTCTACACGAATGAAGGCCGGTCCGAGTACAAGGCGTTCGTGACGAGCCTGACGGGAACCATCAAGGGCGGACACCTCCTCACCGCGTCCTTCACGGTTGCCGATCGGAAGAACATCAACGACGACTTCAGCCCGGCTCTGACCGACTATCCGAACGACCCCACCAACCTCGAAGCGGAGTACGGCCGCGGCCGCGCGGACGAACGGTACCGCTTCGTCGCGTCCGGCGTCTTCCACCTGCCGTATCAGTTCACGATCGCGCCGATCTTCGAGTACGGGTCCGGCCAGCCATGGAACCGGCGTTACGGCTACGACTACAACGGCGACGGCAAGAGCGGCGACCGCATGCCCGGCGTGGCCAAGTTCTCCGAAGACGGCCCCGACTTCATGAGCGTCAACCTGCGCGCCACTTACAGGTTGGCCCTCGGCACCAGGGTCAAAGCCGACCTCATTGCCGAATTCTTCAACCTTCTCAACCGCGTGAACTACGACGTCAACTCGCTGACGATCAACGGCGCGGAGTTCCTGAGCGGCCCGACGCTGGCGAACCCGAACCTCCCGGCCGTGCCGAACCCGAACTACAAGAAGTACACGTCGACGCTGCCGCCGTTCGAAGCGCAGCTTGGCGTCCGCATCGCGTTCTAAGTCGCTTGTGGGGGCCGGCTGAAGCCGGCCCCCACGAATCACAAATCACGAACGTCCGGCCAGAGCCGGACGCTACATGTCCACGGCCGGGATCTCCCGGAGACTGCTTATGACGCGATACGCCTCACTGGTCGCGACCGGGCGTTTTGTGCCCGAGATCGAAGTCAGCAACGACGAACTCCGCACGCGCTTCGCGCACCTGCCCGAATTCGTCGACAAGATGGAACAGTCGAGCGGCATCAGGACCCGCTGGCACGCGCCCAACGACTGGGCGACGTCCGATCTGGCGCTTCCCGCCGCCCGTCAGGCGCTCGAACGCGCCGGCCGAACGCCGGACGACGTCGATCTCATCATCCTCGGCACGGATTCCCCTGACTACATCACGCCGGCGACGTCGGTGGTGCTACAGCACAAACTCGGCGCGAAACGGGCCGGCACGTTCGACATCGGCTGTGCCTGCGCGTCGTTTCCGACGGGCCTGGCCACGGCCGCAGGCTTGATCGTCACGAACCCCGCCATCCGTACGGTCCTGGTCCTGGGCGTGTACCTGATGCACAAACTGGCCGACCCGGCCGACCCGATGTCGTTCTTCTACGGCGACGGCGCCGGGGCTGCCGTCCTCGAAGCCGCGGACGCGCCAGGATTCCTGAACGCCGCATTCCTGGCCGACGGCTTCTACCACACACACTGTGGCATCTACTCGGGCGGGACGTTTGAGCCCGCCACAGAGGAGTCCGTGCGGGCGGGCCGGACCACGGTGAAGATGACGGAGCGGTATCCTCCGGAAATCAACCACGACGGCTGGCCGAAACTGGTTCGCAATCTCGCGTCCCAGGGCGGCTTCGCCGTGGGCGACATCGATTTCATCGTGTTCACCCAGGTTCGCAAACCGTCAATCGAACTGGTGATGGCAGATCTGGGACTGCCGATGGATCGCACGCACACGATCATGGACCGATGGGGATATACCGGATCCGCATGTATCCCGATGGCGCTCGACGACGCGATTCAGAAGGATCTGATCCGGAAAGGATCGCTGGTCGTGTTCGTGGGATCGGGTGTTGGCTACAATCAGGCCGCGACGGCGTTCCGGTTCTAACGCGTAGCTCTGGATGTTTGAAACGTAGCCCCGGACCTTCAGGTCCGGGGGCGTACCACCGCGAAAGGTGACTCATGGCTCTCGAAACTGGACTCAACGGCAAGGTTGTCATCGTAACCGGCGCCGGAGCCGGGATTGGATTCGCCACGGCCCGGATGTTTGCTGCCCAGCAATGCCGGGTGGCGGTGTGGGATGTCTCCGACGGGAATGCGGCCGACGTCATGGCCGCGCTCGCGACGGCGGGCGGCGAAGGCCATTTTCAGCGTGTGGATGTCTCCAGCGCCACGGAGGTCAACGCCGCGGTGGACGCCCTCGTGGCGAAGTGGGGCCGCATCGACGTGCTTGTCAACAACGCGGGCATCGTTCGGGACGGCCAGTTGGTGAAATGGAAAGATGGCGCGCTGACCGGGATGATGTCGGACGAGGCCTTCAGCCAGGTCATCGACGTCAATCTCAAGGGGCCGTTTCTCTGCACGCGGGCCGTTGTCCCGCACATGATCAAGGCTGGCGGCGGCGTCGTCCTGAACGCTTCGTCGGTGGTCGGGCTGTACGGCAACTTCGGCCAGACCAACTATGTGGCCACCAAAGCCGGTGTCATCGGCATGACCCGCACGTGGGCCCGCGAACTGGCGAAGTTCAAGATTCGTGTCAACGCCGTCGCGCCGGGCTTCATCGCCACCGAGATCCTGAAGGCGATGCCCGCGAAGGTGCTCGAAGGTATGATTGCCAAAACACCCCTTGGCCGGATGGGCGAGCCCGCCGATATCGCCAACGCCTACGTCTGGCTGGCGTCGGACCTGGCGACATTCGTCACGGGAACCGTCATTTCGGTCGACGGGGGCATTGTGATTGGCACTTGATTGGGAATTGGGGACTGGGGATTGGGGGTCGGGGATCGGGCCGGTTTCCACGCCGAAAGCCGAGAGCCGAGAGCCGAAAGTCGATAGCCGATAGCCGAAAGAGCGAACCTATGAAACCCATCTACATCGCCGCGTACCATCAGTCTGAGTTCGGCAAGCTGATGGGGATGTCCGTCCCCGAGATCGTCACGGCGTCGGTCACCGCCGTGTGCGGCAGTATCCAGTGCGACCCGTCACTCATCGATGTCGGATCGGTCGGCGCGACCTGCACCTACACGCTCAACCAGCAGGGGTTGCTGGCCGGACTCATGGCGACCGTGCCCGGCCTGGCTGGCAAGCCGATCGAATCCGTCGAGAACGCCTGCGCCTCCGGCGGCCAGGCCATTCTGTCGGTGATCTGGAAACTCCAGCTGGGCATGGGCGATGTCGGCATTGCCGTCGGTTTCGAGAAGATGCGCGACAACGACGGCAAGATGGACGGCAAGCTGATCGGCCAGGCGCTCGGGGTGTTCTCTCACCCGGATGAACGGCCGGGCAAGACGTACATCTTCCCGCACATTTTTGCCGAAGTCATGGCGGACTACATCAAGACGCACGGCGTCACGGAGCGTGATCTGGCGCACGTATCGTTCGGCGAATACGGGAACGCCAACAAGAACCCGTACGCGCAGATGCGGAAGATCAAGGTCACGCTGGATGAGTGCGCCAACATCGGCGATCGCAACAAGTACATCGTCGACGGACTGCCGCTGAAGACCTACGACTGCTCGCAGATCACGGACGGGTACGCCGCGCTCATCGTCGCGACCGAAGAGGGGCTGAAACGCCTCGGCGTGGCGAAAGCCGACTGCGTGCAGGTGGCCGGCTACGCGCAGGCCACGGATTCGCTGCTGCGCGGCGGCCGGGACGTGCTGCGCCCGTCCGGCGCGATTGGCGCCATGAACACGGCATACCGGATGGCTGGGCTGACGCCTGCGGATGTCAACGTCGCAGAGCTGCACGACTGCTTCACGGTCATGGGCGCCATCGGGACGGAGGTCATCGGCAAGGCGGCATACGGCCAGGGGGCCAGCTACTGGGTCGACGGCCGGGCCGCCGTGGACGGCGAATGCGGGATCAACACGTCCGGGGGTCTCATTGCGAAGGGGCATCCGGTCGGTGCCACCGGCATCGCGATGGTCGGATGGTCGGCGTGGCAGCTGCTCGGCAAGGTCCCCGCCGAACTCCAGGTCAAGAATGCGAAAGCGGCCGCCACCTTCAACATCGGCGGACCGATTTGCGCGTCGGTGTGCACGGTACTGAAGCGGGCGTCTGACTAGCGGCTGGTTCGCGGCTGGAGGAATCCGTGGCTGAACTCGTGCCCGATCGCACCGGTGTCGTTCACGCTGACGGCCAGCGTATTTACTACGAGTGGTTCGGCACGGGGCAGCGCGAGACCGTGTGCCTGCTGAACGGTCTCGCCATGCACACGAAGGCCTGGTACGGCTTCGTGCCGCTCCTCCTCGACGAGTACGACGTGCTGCTCTGGGACTACCTCGGCCAGGGCGAATCTTCGCAGGAGGACGTGCCGTACGACATCCCGCGGTTCTGTGATTACCTCACCATGATCGTGGACGAGCTCGGCATCGATCGGTTCCACCTGATGGGGATCTCGTACGGCGGGTTCGTCGGGCTGGACTACGCGCGGCGGTACCAGCACCGGCTGAAGACGTTGACGATCTCAGGCATCCTGCTGAGCCACGAGACGCTCTTCGAGATGTACGAAGACATCTCCCTGCGTTTCTACCGCAGTTCGCTCGAGGTCTTCGAGCTGTACACGCACTACATGTACGAGAAGATCTTCGGCGAGACGTTCGTGAAGACCGTGCAGGACAAGCTCGGCAGGATGCGCGAGAATTTCTACGAGCGGTTCAAGGACAAACGCCACTGCCTGATTCGCCTCACCGAGGCGCAGGACCCCTTCTTCGCGGCGCTCGAAGGCCGCTTGCCGGAGTACCGGGCCATCAGGACCCCGACGCTCGTGATGGCCGGGGCCGAAGATCGGGCCATTCCCGCCTGGGTGCAGCGGAAGCTCTGCGATATCCTTCCCAATGTACGTTTCGAACCTGTGGCGGATTCCGGCCACGTGGTATACCTGGAGAAGCCCGCACTCTTCTTCGGGAACCTGAAACGTTTTGCGAAGGCCGGGCACCTCGCCTTCGACGCCGTGAAGGAGTAGAACCGGTCCCGTCAGGGCCCCGACTCATGAACCAGGAAGAACGTACGTTACGCAGCCGGACACAGGTGCTCGACGCCGCCCTGGCGCTGTTCTCACACCAGGGGTACCGGGCGACGAGCATGCGCGACATCGCGGCGAAGGCGGGCGTCTCGACGGGAAACGTCTACCATCACTTCAAGGACAAGGAAACGATCTTCCGGGAGTTGCTCGACCAGTATTGGCGCGCCATCGCCGATCCGGAGTTCCCGATCAATCGGGCGCTCACGACCGGGAGTTTCCCCGAGAACCTCGAGGCGATCGGCCATGCCGCCCGGGAAAGCGTGGCGCTGTGGCGCCCGCACGTCGCGCTGATTTACGTCGACGTCGTCGAGTTCGAAGGCAGCCACATCCGGAAGTTCTATTCCGAGATGGCTGCGCGATTCGAACTGTTCGTGGCGGCGCACAAGGACGAGATCAAGGTGGAGGGGAAGCTGCGGCCGGAAGTATCACCGGCGGCGGCCGTCATGCTCGCGTTCCGGACGTTCCTGCAGTACTTTGCCGTCGAAATCGTCTTCGGCGTTCCCAACCACTTCGGGAAGAGCAGCGAAGACGTCGTGCGCGAAATCGCGCACATCATCCGTCACGGCATTCTCAAACCTGAGGCCTGAGCTCCCAGATCTCCTCGAGCGCGTCCACGAGGATGGCTTTGAACAGGCCGATCTTGTAGCGGTTGTCGGCCAGCGGCATCGCATCCGCCAGCGCGGCGTCCACCGCTTCGGCGATCAGCATCCGATCGATCTGGAATCCCTCGAGTACCGCCTCGGCCTCGCGGGCGCGCCACGGGACCGGGGCGGCGGCTCCGAGCACGATACGTGTACGCTCCGCGATGCCGGACGCCGCGATGACCGACACCGCCGCGCTGGCCAGCGGATAATCGATGCCCGACTCCGACACGCGCCGGTAGGTCGATCGCGAATCGGCGTGCATGGCGGGCAGCACGATGTCGGTCAGGATATCCGCGGGACCGAGCACGTTCTCATGCCGGAGGTCGCGTGTCGGCGGCAGGAAGAACTCTTCGAACGGCAGCATCCGGGTGCCCGCCGGGCCCACGATGCGGGCGGAGGCGTCGAGCGCGACCAGCGCGGGCGCCACGTCGGACGGGTGGACCATGTGGCAGAGGTCGCCGCCCAGGATCCCGTGGTACGCGCTCTCGCCGTCGGCGGCCAGGCACAGGTCGCCGCCCTTGCGGGCGCAGATCGCCTCGCTCCGAAGGTACCAGCACCGCGGACGCTGGCAGAGGTTGCCGCCAAGGGTCGCCCGCGCCCGGAGTTCGTCGGGCCCGGCGCACGAGGCGGAACGGGCCAGCGCAAGATAGGGACCGGCGACGAGCGGCGATGCCTCAATCTCGGCCAGTGTCGTGAGCGCTCCAATCCTGACGCCGCCGTCGGCCAGCGCGACGATCCCGCGCAGTTCTTCGATGTCGCCGAGGCCGACGACCTTCGTGACGCGCGGCCCGTCGAGGCGCAGGGCGTCGGCCAGATCGGTGCCCCCCGCCGATACCCGCGCGTGCCCGTCCGCCAGGTGTCCGATGGCGTCGTGCAGCGTCCGCGCCCTGACGAACTGGAGGTCGTCTGCCATGGTTTACGATTCTGCGCTTCTCCGGTCGGGAAATCCATCCCCAGCCCGGGCCAGGGACGCTTCGGCCCAGCAGGCCAGGGGAAAGTAGAGCAGCACCAGCACCCAGAGCATCGCGGCTTCGCGCCCGACATCGGGCAGACCCGCGCCCATGCGCGCGATCCTCAGAAAGCCCGGGATGGCCGTCGTCGTCGGGACGAGTTGCGCCGCCGTCCTCAGCCAGTGCGGCAGCGCCTCGGACGGCCAGGAGAAGCCGCCCAGGAACACGAACGGAAGCGACGTGAAGAGCAGTGTCTGAACGGCGGTCTCCCTGCGTCGGAAGAGCCCCCGCAGGGCCAGCGCCAGGAAGGTCGTCGCAAGCAGGAAGGGCACCGCGAACCACGCGACCGCCACGGGCGGCCCGACGACCGGGTATCCCTGGTAGGGAAGGACGAAACCGAAGCAGTACCAGAGGTTCACGGAGTAGAGCGCCAGGTACGGCACCGAGCGGCCGATCGTCTGGAAGACCGGTGCGAAGACGCCGGCAGCCGGCGCACCCGGCCTCGACGGCGTCCCGCTCGCGAGTTGTTCCCGGCGCGTGCCGCCGGCGATGCCGGCGCCGATGAGGAGCGTCTGTTGCAGGACGAGCACGAGCACGGCCGGCACGACGTACGCACCGTAGCCGCCCGCGGGGCTGAAGAGGGGCCGCAGATCCGCGGCGACCGGCTGGCGGGCGTTCATCGCCGCGTCGGCGGTCTTCCCGGCGGCGCGCCAACGCGCGACCTCGACGCCAGCGGACATGGTGCCGGCCGATTCGAGCAGGCCCTTGAGCACGTGGCTGTAGGCCAGCATGTACGAGGCGTCCACGTGCGCGGCCACTCGTACACGTTGTCCGCGAAGGACGTCTCGTTCGAGGCCATCCGGGATGACGACGGACGCGATCACGCGTCCCGTCCGCACGAGCGACTCCGCCTCGGCCGTCGACCCGCACTGCGTCTCGATCCTCACGTTCTCGTGCGCGTCGATCATACGTGCGAGGGCCCGGCTCATCGCCGACCGGTCGCCGTCCACGATGGCCACGGGCACGTCGCGCAGCACCTCCGGCGTGTACGGCACGGGATAGAAGAACGAGTACACGACGACGGCGACGACCGTGATGATGAGGACGCCCCAGTCGAGGAACACACGGCGGCCTTCGTCCAGGGCGGCTCGGAGGATGGTCGTCACAGGCGGCCCCAGGCGTTCGGATTCCTCGCGAGGGCGCTCATGCGCCACCCCAGCAGCCCCCACGGCACCACCGCAAATCCGCACAGCCACGCGAGCGCACGCTCGGCGGTCCATAGCGGCGCGCCCCGCAAGGCCTGCTCGACGATGATCTTCAGGTAGTGGCTGACGGGCAGCAGGCTGCTCCACGCCTGGCCGAGCACCGGCATGCCGAACGTCGGGAAGGTCAGGCCGACAAACGCGAATGCCGGCACGGAGTAGAACGCTGCCAGGCTCGTCGCCAGGCGCAGATTCGCGGCAAGCGCGACGGCCGCGAACCCCATGGCCAGATACGCGAGCACGAACACGACCGTCGCGCCGGCCACGACGCCGGCGTGGCCGAGAAGAGGCACCTTCAGCCAGCCGAAGAGCGCGGCAAGCATGAGCCACGACAGTGCGACGAAGTACACCGCGTAGGGCAGCGCCTTCCCGGCGAACGCCGCCCACGCCCGCCCGCCGGCGGCCTCGAACCACGCGCCCGCCGTGCCTTCGCGGAGTTCCGAGCCAAAGGCGTGCACCGCCATGACCATCACGAAGATCTGGAGCAACGTCGGCAGCAGACCCGTGACCAGGTACGGGACGTAACTGAGCGCCGGATTCCCGACGGTGTGAGCGTCGATCGTGATGGGTTCCACGAAGTGGGCGATCTTTGGCGGGAGCTGACCGGCACCCGCCCGCTGCCCCGCTTCCACCGACGCCGACAACGTACCGATGGCTGATGCGGCGTCGCGCCGGACCGTGGCGGCCGGGACCAGGTACTGCCCGTTGAAGAAGACCGGGACTCGGCTGGCGCCGCCACGCCGAGTCTCTCGCTCGAAGCCGGCAGGAATCGCGACGACGCCGTACGAGTCGCCCCGAAGGACACGCCCGCGGGCGTCCGCCATCGACGTGTCCATGAAGGCGACACGCAGTCCAGGCGTGGCGTCCACCATCCGGATGAGCTGTCGGGACAGGGGTGTCCCGTCCAGGTCGACGACGCTGACCGGCAGGTCACGCGCGACACCATCTCCGAAGATGGCGATGAGCAGCAGTGCCGACCCGATAGGAAAGACAACGAGCCCCAGCAGGTAGAAGGGGGCCGACGCCATGCGAGCCAGTTCCCGCCGCACGACCCGCCGTACGCCTCCCGATGGCCTGTCGGATGCCCCGTTCATGCCCCTTTTACCTCCGCCCCGGCTACCGCGCCACGCCACGCAGCACCACGCTCATGCCCGGGCGCAGTTTCGCGACACCCGACTCGGGCCGCGCGCGCACCTCGAACGTCTTCACGTCGAAGCCGCCCTGGGCGCTCGTCGAACGCCACGTCGCGAAGTCCGCGGCGGGAGCCAGGTACGACACCGTGAACGTCTCTTCGCGATTTCCGAGCGCGGGCACGGCCAGGCGGATTCGCGAACCCATGCCGAGCCCGCTGAGTTGATCTTCGCGGATGAAGAACGTGGCCCACAGGTCGCTCAGATCGATCAGGGTCACGATGGGCAGGCCCGCCGCGACCATCTCGCCCGGTTGCAGGTTTCGCTTGAACACTTCGCCGGATGCCGGCGCCGAGACGCGGGTTTCCCGTTCGAAGGCGTTGACCTCGGCGATCGTTCCCGATGCGACGTCCACCATGGCCGCCGCCGCCGCCTTGTCTTCGTCGCGCGCGCCGTTCATCGCCATCTCGAACATCGACTTCGCCGCCGACTCGGCTTCGCGTGACGTCTTCCACGCGGTTTCCGCCTCGTCGCGGCGCTGCGCCGGCACGACGCCGTCCTTCGCCAGCCGCTCGACGCGCCGAAAGGTCTTCTCGGCGAGATCCGTCGCTCCCTTCGCGCGCATCCACGTCGCCTCGGCGGCGCGAATCTCCTCCTTGCGCGCGCCGTGCAGGGCTTTGTCCCGTTGCGCCGACGCCGCCTTGCGCGCGGCGGTCGCCTGCGCGAGTTTGGCCTGGAGTTCCGGGCTGTCCAGCGTCGCGATGAGGTCACCCCTGGCCACGACGTCCCCCTCGCGGACGGCAATCGTGTTCAGTCGTCCCGGGATCTTGGCCGACACGTCCACCTCCGTGGCTTCGATCTGGCCCTGGACGATAGCGGGCGCGGGTGTGGCCACACGCTGCCACGTGCGCACGAACGCCCAGATGCCGATGGCCGTGACGGTCACCATCACGAGGTGAAAGACGACGCGGAGAATGGTCTTGATGTTCATCGTTCGGGGAAGAGATCGGCCTGCCGGCGCAGGTCCGAGAAACGCCCGGGTTCGCCCGTTGCTTCGAGCAACTCGGCGAGGGCCACGTCGTAATCGTAGGCGGCCAGCAGGCGCTGGAGCCGCACACCCTGCAGTGTCAGTTGCGCGTCGACCACTTCGACAGAGGTCGCGAACCCTTCGTCGAACGCGCGCCCACGGACGCGTACCACTTCGGACGCGGCGGCGACCGACGCATCGAGGCTCGTGTACTGTTCCCGGGCCTTCGCCATCGTGCGGAACTTCTGTTCGACCAGCGTGCCGATGTCCCGGCGCGCGCGGGCGTCCAGCGCCGCGACGCGGGCCTGCTGGTGCTTCGCCGCGGCCATCCGGTGTTCGCGGTCGAACCCGTTGAACAACGTCAGGCTCACCTGGATGCCCACCGCCCATTTCGGAGTCAGCAACGAGAGGTCATCCTCGTGCAACTCGCGCGTGCCGAAGAGCGCGACGTCCGGCAGCCAGCGTCCCCGTTCGGCGCTCAACTGCGCGTCGGCGAGGCCCCGCTGCGTGCCGAGGCGCTTGAGCGCGGGGTGCTGCCGCATCGCCGCCGCCACGAGCGAGTCGAGCGAACCGGCGTCCCGCAGGAGGAACAGTTCCGTGGTCGGGGCGACCTCATCGGCGGTGGAGAGCAGACCGGCGAGGGCCGATCGCGCGAGCGCGACGTCCTGCTCGGCGGCGCGCAGGTCGCGCACGGCGCGGGCCTGAGCGACCTCGGCGTGCAGGCGTTCGGCCTTCGCGATCATCCCCTCTTCTTCGAGGCGTGTCGCTTCGTACACGTGCCGGTCCAGGCCCTCGACCACCGCCGCGCGGACGTCCTTTGCGCGGATCGCCAATCGCACCGCGAAGTACCGGCGCGCGAGTTCCGTGCTCAGCGCGTCGGCGGTCATCGTTCGGCGGTGTTTTGCATCGTCGACCTGGAGCGCGGCGGCGCGGTTGGCCGCCTGCGCCTTGCCCCCCGTGTAGATCGGCCAGGCAGCTGTGACTTGCGAAAGCCAGAAGTCCTGCTTCTGAGCCGTGCTCTCGAACGTCGGCAGGTACGAGTCCGGCAGTCTATGCAGGGCATTGATGACCTGGCGAATCGGATCGAGGTCGATGACGATGTCATCGTTGAGGTGCGTCGCCTGGGCGCGCACGTCGACGCGAGGCCAGTAGATGC
Organism: uncultured Vicinamibacterales bacterium; assembly: GCA_964547975.1. Lineage (GTDB taxonomy): Bacteria > Acidobacteriota > Vicinamibacteria > Vicinamibacterales > JAKQTR01 > CAYJPV01. The sequence continues at coordinate 12,012 of CAZJRM010000060.1, forward strand.
CGCGAGCCGCCGCGCGTTCTTCACTCCGCTGCTGCACCTCGAGGTCCGCCGCCGCAAGCGACTCGTTGGAGGCCGTGAGCCTGGCCAGCGCCTCCTCGTACGTCAGCGGGGTGACGCGGCGAGCCGGGCTCTGGGCCGACGCCGAACCTGTCGCCGCCAGGATGACGGCTGGGATGATGAGAAGCCGGAATCGATGAACGCTGGGCATGTCAGTGCTTGGGTCGTTGTCGTGATCCGTGATCCGCGTTTCGCTTGGCCGAACGCCGCGAGTCTGGTCAACCGTCTACAAGTCCAATGCCAGTCCGCGCGCCTCGAGAACAACCGATTCCGTTGAGTTTCAAGGGCTTGCGGCCAGATTCGCGACCGCGAATTCACGACGTGTCGCGAATTCGCGACTGGATCTCCGCCCTGAGCCAGAGCGTGAGGAACGACGGGCAATGCGCCAGGCGCACGCCCCGGCTGGCGAGATCCAGAAGCACGCCGACACCCTGCCGATCCATTCCGCCAACGCCGGACAGGTCGAGATGCACGAATCGTCCGGCCTTCACGTGCGGAGTGACGACGGCGTCAAGTTGCTCGGCGTAGGGCGCAACGAGGCGGCCATCGACGCGGACGTCGACGTGCGTCGTTCCGGCTTCGTGCGTGTCGATGCGGAACATGCAGCCTCCGGGGACGCTGCACTCCAAGAACCGTACCGACGGGGATAGGGGAACAGGCGATAGGGGGCAGGGAAAGAGAAGAGGGCAAAGCCGCGAGCCGCGAGCCGAGAGCCTGTCAGGTTCTTTTGTACTTGAACTTGTCGATGCCGAGGCGGCGGATCTGAGACTCGACGGTGGATGCGGGAAGGCCCAGCCTGGCGGCCGCGCCGTTCGGGCCGGACACACGGCCCCTGCAGGCGGCCAGCGCCGACTCGACGGCGGCTCGTTCGTGATCGCGGGCGGTCACGGGATGGCCTGCGGCCCGCGGCGCAGCCTTCGCGGTGCCGCTCCTGGCCCTGGACGGGCCGGGAGCAGGGAAGCGCAGCAGCGGGCCTTCGGACAGGATCGCCGCTCGCTCGACGATGTTCTGGAGTTCCCGGACGTTGCCGGGCCAGTCGTACGCCGTGAGTTGCGCCATGACGGCTCGATCGACGGCGTCGAAGCGGCGGCCCAGCCTGGCGCCGTGCCTGGCTGCGAAATACTCGACGAGGATCGGGATATCTTCGCGGCGCTCCCGCAATGCCGGCACGTGAATGGGAAACACGTTCAGCCGGTAGAACAGGTCGCTGCGAAACCTGCCGTCGGCGACATCTTCCGCGAGGTCACGGTTCGTCGCGGCGATGACACGCGCGTCGGTTCGGATAGTCGTCGTGCCGCCGACCCGCTCGAATTCGCCTTCCTGAAGGACCCGCAGCAGGGCGACCTGCATTTCCGCAGGAAGTTCGCCGACCTCGTCGAGGAACAGGGAGCCGCCGGACGCGAGTTCGAAGCGGCCGGCCCGTCGCTGCAGCGCGCCGGTGAACGCGCCGCGTTCGTGGCCGAAGAGCTCCGAGGCGATCAAGCTGTCGGGCAGCGCCGCGAGATTGGCCTTGATGAGCGACCGGGACGCCCGCGCCGAGTGCCGGTGAATGGCCCGCGCGATCAACTCCTTGCCCGTGCCGGTCTCGCCCGTGAGGAGCACGGTCGAGGAGGTTGCGGCGACCCGCTCGACCTGCGCGAGCACGGCGCGCAGCGCCTGCGACGATCCAATGATGTCGTCGAGCATGAAGTGCTCGTCGATGTCGCGCTGCAGGGCGAGGTTTTCTTCCTGCAGGCGGTTCTTCAGCCGCGCGATCTCCTCGTACGCCAGCGCGTTGGCGACCGCGCCAGCGATTGGACCGGAGATCTGCTCGAGCAGCGCGACATCCTCGCCGGGAAACGGCTGCGGTGTCCAGCGGGCGTACGTAATCGACCCCACGAGCCGACCCGCCACGAACAGGGGCACGCGCGCGTACGCCCGCACGCCGTGCGCCAGCAGGCGGTCGTCTTCGGGGAACCGCCGGTCGTCGCGCAGGTCGGCGCAGGCATCGGCCTGGCGGGCGCGGCCGACGAATTCGGTGCCCGACCCGGCCAGCGAAATGGGCTGGCCGACGATCGCGTCGTATTCCTCGCGGGAGAGGGCGAGGGCGCGGGCAACGGCTTCGCGGGCGGATTCACCCGAACGGTTGGACTGACCCGCGACGTGCACCGCGTGCAGCCGGAGCCGGTCTCCGTCGACCGTCGCGATGCCCAGGGCATCAACGGGCAGCAGGGGGCGAAGGACGTCGGCCACGGCGGCCAGCACACCATCCAGGGACAGGTGGGCGTTGGCCGCCTCGGCCACGGCCAGCAGCGTGCGGTACTGCGCCTCGGGTGACGCGATCACGGCCCAATTCTACCCCGTGCGGGCCGCCGGGCCGCCGCCTCGTGCGTGTATCATGGGGCGACGCGGCTAGTCCGCTCCCGAGGAGACCATGAACGACGTCATCGACTTCATCTACACGAATCGCGACCGTTACGTCGCCGAGCTCACGCAGTACCTCTCGATTCCGAGCATCAGCGCGCTGCCCGAGCACAAGGCCGATGTCCTCCGGTGCGCCGAGTACTCCGCGGCGGAGATGACGAAGATCGGCCTCGAGCACGTTCGCGTCATCGAGACGCCGGGCCATCCCATCGTCTACGGCGACTGGCTTCACGCGGCCGGGGCGCCGACCGTCCTGCTCTACGGGCACTACGACGTCCAGCCCGTCGACCCGGTCGAGTTGTGGGAGTCGCCACCGTTCGAGCCGACGGTGCGCGACGGTCATATCTACGCGCGTGGCGCGGTGGATGACAAGGGGCAGGTCTTCGTGCACTTCAAGGCGATCGAGGCGCACCTGCAGAAGACCGGCCGTCTGCCGGTCAACCTGAAGATCGTGCTGGAGGGCGAGGAAGAAGTCGGATCCGAGCATCTCGCGCCCTACATCCGCGCCAACGCCGAGGCCCTGGCCTGCGACACCGTGGTCATCTCCGACACGGAAATGTTCGATCGCGGTGTGCCGTCCATCTGCTACGGGCTGCGAGGCCTCGCCTACATGCAGGTCGACCTGCGCGGTACCAAAGGCGACCTGCACTCGGGGTCGTTCGGCGGCGCCGTGGCGAACCCCGCCAACGTCCTGGCGCACCTCATCGCGCAGCTCAAGGACAAGAGCGGCAACATCAAGATCCCGGGCTTCTACGATGACGTGCGGCCGTTGCGCGAGGAAGAACGAGCGGAGTTCAAGCGCCTGCCGTTCGACGAAGTCGGCTACAAGAAGATGCTGGGCGCGCCGCGGTTGGCCGGCGAGAAGGACTTCAGCGTGCTGGAACGCACGTGGGCCCGGCCCACGCTCGACGTCAACGGACTGCTCGCCGGGTTCACTGGCGAAGGCGCCAAGACCGTGATTCCTGCCGTGGCGATGGCGAAGATCAGCATGCGCCTGGTCCCCGACCAGGACCCCGAAAAGGTCGCGGCGCAGTTCGAGGCGTTCGTGAAGAAGATCGCGCCGAAGTCCGTCGACGTGAAGGTGACCAGCCTGCACGGAGGCAAACCCTGGATGACCGATTTCGACAATCCCTTCGTGGCGGCCGCCGGCCGCGCCATCGAGCAGGGCTTCGGCAAACGCCCGGTGTTCACCCGTGAAGGCGGGTCGATTCCCATCGTGTCCGACTTCCAGGAGGTGCTCAAGGCTCCCGTGGTGCTGTTCGGGTTCGGCCTTCCGGACGATGCGACACACGCGCCGAACGAGAAGTTCACGCTGGAGCAGTTCTACAACGGCATTCTGGCGTCGGCGTTCCTGTACAAGGAAGTTGGACAGCTGGTGAGGGAATAGGGATTGGGCGATAGGGGAGAGGGAAAGGGATCAGGGAACAGGGGAGCGGGTAAGGCCGAGAGCCGAAAGCCGTTGAGCCGAGAGCCGGGTTCAAAACAACGGGGCAGGATCCACGAAGGACCCTGCCCCGTTTCTGCTTTCACGCCGGAACTTGCTCAGGCGCCAAGCTCCGAGTGTCTCCCTCCTACCATGACACCCGGGCGCCAAAGCGAAGGACGCGCGGCGCGAGCAGCGAACTGATCGTGTTCGCGTTGGAAGCGTTCTGCGTGCCGCGAATCGACAGCGACGTCGATCCGTTCGTCAAGTTGAACACATCGATCGCGGGAACCACCTTCACACGATGGAACAGCGTGAAGGACCGGTCGATGCGGAAGTCGACCGACTGGAACTTCGGCAGGCGGTTGTCGCCGAGCGTGTCCAGATAGACGTTGACCGTGCCGGCGCTGAACGGGCGCGTCGGCGTGAGAACCGTCTGGATGAACGGATACCCGCTGCGGGCGTTGTAGAACGCCGCCAGGTTGATCCCGAACGGCGCCTCGACGACGCCCGATACGCGCGCGATCCACTTGGCGTTCACGAAGACGTTGCCGAGGCCGCTGGACGTCGACTCCGGCGCGTACTGGCCGCCGTTGAACCGGTCGATGTTGGTGGGGTCCTCGTACGCCTTGTCCGAATCGTAGTGCACCGGCGAATCGTTGTACGAGAAGCTCGCGTTGGCCGAGAAGTGATTGGCCATCCGCTTGCGGGCCGAGATTTCGATGCCCTGGTAACCGCGCCAGTAGTCCGGCTGGTTCGTCCGCAGGAACTTCGTGGGAAGCTGGCTGGTCGGCTGGTAGTAGCTCACCGTCTCGCAACGTGCGCCGGACGGGCAGTTGGCCGCCGGTGGCGTGTACGACACCTGCTGGTAGTTCGCCGACGACCAGTCCAGCCGGTCGCTCCACGCGAAGTTCGAGTACTTGCGCCAGATGTAGCTGGCGCTCACCGCGAACTGGCTGCCGATCTGCTTATCGAACGACACCATGAGTTCGTTCGTCGTGTCCATCGTCAGGTTCGGATCGACCGTGGTGGTCGTCGTCGTCGACGTGGGATTGTTGTAATCGTAGCCGCTCGTCCAGCTCAGCGGAGCGGCGGTGAGCACCACCTCGTTGGCCTGGACGAACTTGTCGCCGTTGACGTCGATCCACGGGTAGCGGACGAACGTCGAAACCACGGTGTTGTAGTAGGACGCAAGGCCGCCGGAGCCCAGCTGACTGACATAGCGGGAATAGTTGAACTTCAGGACGTTCCGCCCGTCACCCAGTATGTCGTAGCTGATACCGACCCGCGGCGAGAAGTTCTTGAACGTGACGGGGGCTTCCTTGCCTGGGAACGCCAGCGCCGGGAGCTGGTTGAACGTCGCGCCAGGATAGGTGACCCCGTTGTACACCCCGGCGTAGGTAGCCTTGCCGAACATCCAGTTCGCCTCGGCCGTGTTGGCCAGGGCTTCGTCGCTCTGGAAGTCGAACCGGACACCGAGGTTGACCGTGAGCTTCCGCCGGGTGTAGGTGTCCTGGATGTAGGCGCTGCGATTGCGGAGCACGTACTCGGTCACCGAACGGCGGTACATGTTCGCGTCGGTCGGGACGCCGTTGGTGAATCGGACGTACGCGTCACCGCCGTAGCTGCTTTCCGTGAAGGCGTGGTCGTTGCGGTACTTGAACCCGACCTTGAGGGCGTGGTCACCGCCGAGCACGCTCGGGAGGAAGTAGTTCGCGATGACATCCACGCTGTCGGTCGGACGCACGTAGACGGCTTCCTGGTAGGAACGTGACCAGGCCTGCGTCGTGATCTCGTACGCCGGCTGCACCGAGCGCAGGTCCTCTTCGTGGAACGTCAGCGCGAAGTTGTTGCCGACGTGGGCGTAGGACGCTTCGAGCATGAACCGGTCGCTGAAGATGTGGCGATCGGCGAACTTGTAGGTCTTCGGCATCCCGGTCTTCCACCACTTGGAACCGAGATCTTCGCGGGTGACGCCGAGCTGCCGGTACGTCGTCTCGAGCGGGCGCAGGTCGGAGCCGTCGCGGGCATTGCGGACCTTCTCGGCGCCGTTGAAGAACACCGAGAACTGGTTCGCTTTCATCAACTGCACCGCCAGCTTGGCGTTGTAGTTGTTGAGCAGCGTCGTGTCAGGGCTCAGGCATTCGCGGATGTCTTCCAGCGAGAAGGTGAGCGGTGCCGCCTTCATGGCCTGGCAGTTTGCGTCGGCTTTGTAGAAGTTATTGATGCCGACGTCGATGGCCTGCTTGCCGACGCTGCCCCAGATCCACGCGAACCCCTTCTTGATCGGGCCGCCGACTTCGGCGCCGTAGTCCTTGATGTGGAGAATGGGGTTGCCCGTGGACGCGCCGGCCCGGCGGAGGTCGTCGGTGACGTTGAACGACTGGAACTTCTTGTCGGTGATGTAGTAGCGGCCGGACCCGCGGAACTTGTCGGTGCCGCTCTTCGTGACGAGGTTGATGCCGACGCCCGGCGACTGCATCGACACGTCAGCGCCGCCCGTCGAGATCTGCATTTCTTCGAAGGCATCGAAGTCGTAGTACACCGGCGAACCGCCCGTGGCGTTCATGTCGGTGATGTCGACGCCGTCGAGGTTCCACTTCTGCTGCGCCATCGCGGCGCCGCGCGCGACGAAGTTCGACTGCTGACCAGACGCGCTGCCGCCGACGTTCTGGCGGTCCATGGCCACGCCGGCCGACTGCTCGAGGATGACCCACGGGTCACGTGCCGAGGGGATGCTCTGCAGCGCTTCCTGGGTGAACCGGTTCGTCTTCCCCGTGTCCTTCAGGTCGACGAGGGGCGTCTCGCCGCTCACCGTCACCGTTTCCTGGAGGCTGGAGATCTCGAGCACCTGGTTCATCTGGGCGCTGAGGCCGATTTCGACGCGGATGCCTTCCTTGATGATCGTCTTGAAGCCCGCCAGTTCGTACTTCAGCGAGTACAGGCCGATGGGCAACTGGGGGAACCGGTACGATCCGGTTTCCGACGAGACGGCCGTCTGCGGCTGCAGGAGCACAGTGCCGCTGAGCGTGACCGTGACACCCGGCATCACGGCGCCGCTCGAGTCGGTCACCTTGCCGTAGATTTCGCCTGTGTTCTGCGCGGCAGCCGTTGACCCGCCGGCAAGCAGCGCGACCAGCGCGAGTAGAGCCAGAACCCGAAGTTTCATCCGTTCCTCCTCACAAACAAGAGACCCCGTCGCCCTTACAACTCCAGCAGACTCGGCAATGAACGCCGCTGCTGGTGCAGAAAGCCGGCTGCTGCGCGCCAGTAATTAGACTGTCAATGCCCACCAGGATTTGGGCGGTATACGGGTAAGGAACGCAGGGATATGAGCAAGTCCCGCGCCAGTCGAGGTGCTTGTGGAATGAACGACTTGCGGGGAGAACCTCCTGTCCCGATTCGCAATTCAGGATCGGTAGGAGTGGGGGATCCATCGGGTTGGATCGGAGGGGGCAGCGTCGGGTCGGACTAGGCACAAGGAACAAGGGACAAGGAACAGCGAGCCCGTGCCCCGTGCCCCTTGTTCCTTGCCCCTTCAGCGTCAGTGAAGCCTACTTCTTGTAGACCCCCTTCACGTCCCGCTTGCCGCGGTCGAGGTACGGCACGCCGCTATCCATCCACGACGGCCGCGGCTTCCCGAGCAGGTAGTGGTCGAAGAACTCATCCTGGTGCACGGTCCAGTGTTTCTGGTTTTCACGGTCCCGCAGGCCGTGTTTCTCGCCGTTGTAGTTGAACATGTAGGCTTCCTTGCCCAACCGGCGGAGCGCCGAGAAGAACTCGATCCCCTGGTACCACGGCACCGCGTCGTCGTCGTCGTTGTGGATGCTGAGATACGGGGTGTTCACCTTCTCGACCCAGAAGATGGGCGAGTTCTCGAAGAATTCGAGTTCCTTGTTCCACGGCGTTCCGCCGATGCGGCTCTGCGTACGTTCGTACTGGAACGCGCGGGACATGCCCGTGCCCCACCGGATGCCGCCGTACGCGCTCGTCATGTTCGAGACCGAGGCGCCCGCCTGCACCGCCCGGAAGAGGTCGGTTCGCGTGATGAGGTACGTGATCTGGTAGCCGCCCCAGCTGTGTCCCTGGATACCGATCCTCGCCGGATCGATGTAGCCCTGCTCGACGATCTTCTGCACTGCCGGGATCACGCACTTGAACGCGCTCTCGCCGGGATAGCCGATGTCGTACACGATGTCGGGCTGCAGCACGACGTAGCCGTGGCTCACGTACCGCGCGACGTTGATGGACGTGCCCGGGCCCGGAGCCACGTAGCGGTGCAGTCCGTTCGTCAGCTCCTCGTAGATGTAGACCATCAACGGGTACTTCTTCGCCGGGTCGAAGTTCTCGGGCTTCGTCAGAATCGCGCGCAGCACCTTGCCGTCGGCGTTGCGGTACGCGACCAGTTCGGATCGGCCCCACACGTACTGCGACTGCTGCGGGTTCGCGTCGCTGATCCTCGTCAACCCGCCGAAGTCGGCCGTCGTCGTCCACAGGTTCGGGAACTCGTCGAACCGCTGCGCGGTCAGGACGAGCGGGGCGTCCGCCTTCTTCGGCTTCACGAGACCGCCGAAGAGTTTGTCCGCCATCAGGAGCTTCTGGGGCGCGCCGTACGATGCCGCGAGCGGCTGCGGAACGGGAGCGGCTTTCTGTCCCTTCTTCGCGGGTTTCGTCGCGGGCACGGGCGCCGCCGCAGGCGTGATGCGGAAATACCCGGTCGCCTTGGTGGCATCGTCCGTCGCCGAGACGAGCAGCGGCCGCTCGGTGGATACCGTCCGTTCCTCGGGATCCAGCCGCACGTATCGGAACACCGTCTTCGTCCTGCGGCCCTCTCCGCCGGTGACGAGGCGCGCGTCGGTGCCGTCCGGCCGTACTTCCCAGATGTCGTACTTGTCGTAGAGGAGCACCGAACGATCACCGGATGTCCAGCCGGCGGTCCCGTAACTCCTGGCCGGCTCAGGGGTGTCGTTCGTCTCGTCATCGAAGCGGACACCGAGCGTGCCCGTCAGGCTGGCCTTCGTGCCGTCGCTCACGCGCACGCTGTACCACTGGCTGTCATCGGCGTTGAACGTCAGCAGGTAGCCGCCTCCGGGCGAGAGCGTCGCGCCGAAACGCGAGCGCTCGATGAGCTTCCTGCGCGCGCCGTCCGCGATGTTCACCGCGAAGTAGTCGGTGTGCCCTGTGTCCCACGACACCAGCTGCCGGTAGGCCAGATCGGAGGCCCCGAGCGCGACTGCCGGGTTGTCGTTCACCGTCAGATCGGGCATGTCCTCGCCGGCCAGCGGGACGAGCTTCTTGTCTTTCAGGTGAACCACGGCACGGTAGCTGCGCTTCTTTTCCTCGTCGGCGCGGACCTTCTGCATGGGCTGCAGGAACGGGTCCTTGTAGTTCCAGATGTCCACCTTCACCGGCTCCGGTGCGTCGTCGGCGGGCTCGGCGGCTGCGGGCTTCGCGTAGCCGAAGAAGAGCCGGGACCCGTCCTTCGCGAATTCGAGGCGGCCGTTCTCGCTCACGACCATGCCGGCGGGCATTCCCGCCGTCGTCCCCGCCACGAGTTCGGCGGCGTTTTCGGCCGCCGGAGTCCAGTGGTAGAGCTTGAACGTGGCCGGGTTGTCCTTGTAGGTATCCCTGTCGCTCAGGAACGCCAATTGCGTCGACTTCTCGTCGAAGGCAAGGCTCTTGTAGTGACCGAGACCCGTGAGCAACGGCTTCACGACGCCATCGGCCCGGCGCAGGAAGACGCCGTCTTTCTCGGGAGACTTCGCCGTGGACGATGTGGCGCAGCCGAGCCAGCTGCCGTCGTTCGACCAGGCGTACTCCACGACTTCGGGGATGGTCGCCTGGGAACCGGTGGCCAGTTCACGCACGACGAGATCCGTGCCCGGGTCCTTCTTCTTCTCCTTGGGCTTCTTCGCTGCCTCGACCTTGGCTTCGGCGGGCTTCGACTCGGGCTTGACCTCGGCCTCCTTCTTCTCGTCCTTGGCGTCAGCCTTCTTCTCAGGTGCTTCGAGCAGGTAGGCGACGAACTTGCCCGAGTCCTCAGGGACCTTGAAGCTCTTGACGCGCTGCGCCGTAAAGAGGTCACCGGTGGCGAGGTTCAGCACGCCGAGTCCTGGCTTGGGCTGTTCCTCCGGCTTCTTCTTTTCTTTCTTTGCCTTGTCCAGGTCGGCTTTCGGCGCGGCAATCGAGAAGACCACGAACGCATCGTCGGCGGTGATCGTGGCGTCTCGGCCCCGGGCGTGCCGCTTCTCGGCGCCGGACTTCAGGTTGCGCACGACGAGTTCGCCGTCGCCCTCCTGGGCGGCCAGCGTGTAGACGAGCCACTCACCGTTCGTGGAGAGCTTGACGCCCTGGATCGACCTCCAGTTGTCGTAGGCGTCGTAGCTGACGGGTTTCTTGACCGCTACCGGCGATTGTGCCGAGAGGCCGCCCGGGGGCAGTGACAGGCAGATCGCTACGGCGAGCCAGAGCAGGGTTCGGGATCGCTGCCGCATTGGAGCTCCTTGGGAGAAAGTGGCGAGGGAAAACGAGAGCGGCCGGCAGTCCTCCGGCCGGCGGGGAGGATGGTAACACACGCGTCCGGCTTCCTCGTGGCGTCCGGCTTCAGCCGGACGTGATCCCACTCAGCATCTCCACCGTCAAGTCCGCCACGCTGGCGACGACGTGGTCCGCCGCGGCGAGCGCGTCTGCCGAGTACGACGACGTGACACCCACGACGCGCATGCCGGCCGCTTTGGCCGCCGAGATGCCCCAGCGCGAGTCTTCGATGGCGACGCAGCGCGACGGATCGAACCCGCCGCCCTCGCGGGCGTGCGACGCGAGGCGCTCGAGGGCGAGCAGGTACGGCGCCGGCGACGGCTTGCCGTCGACCGGGTCGTCCGCGCTCACGATGACGGGAATGTCCCGCGCGAGGTCCACCGCCGTGAGTACGGCGAGAATCTCGGCGCGAAGCGCTCCCGAGGCAATCGCCACCGGCACGTGTGCGGCGAACTCGCGGACCCGATCCTCGACGCCGGCAAAGACGAGCGGCGTCGCCGTCAGCAGCGCCTGCATCCGCGTCGTCTTCTCGCGGATGAGCCGATCGATCTCCCCGTCGGTCAACGTCCGGCCCTGCGCGCTGGCGACCAGCGTGAAGGCTTCGCGGTCGGTGACGCCAAGGTAGGTCGACAGGTACTCTTCGCGGCTGAGCGACAACCCGATCGAGGTGAGCCCCTCCTGGAAGGCCATCAGGTGCACCGGTTCGGTGTCGGCAATGACGCCGTCGAAGTCGAACACAATCGCTTGAAGCGGCATGCTGGTCATCGAATCTTCTCGCCGGCCCTAATCGGGAGGGGCAGCCGATTCTGCGCCGGCGGATAGGGACAGTCGTAGGTCGAGTTGTAGTAGCAGAACGGATGGAACGCGAGATTGAAATCGACGACGTAGATGCCCGTGGTCGAACGCTCGATCTCGAGATACCGGCCCGCGCCGTACGTCTCGGTGCCGCTCGTGGCATCCGTGAAAGGCACGAAGAGGCGATTCGGCGGTGTGCCGGCTTCCGTCAGCGCCAGCATCGCGAACTTCTGGCCCTTCAGTGTGAACTCGAGTGTGCCGACGATCTCCATGTCCCGGAGCTTCCCTGTCGACGTCGGGATCTTCACCGGTGTCCTCCCGGCACCTGGCCGGAACGAAGCCGGCACCTGGTACTCCTGGTCAGGAGGGTAGTAGGCAAGAGGCAGGAACCGTTCGAACTGCGCCGGCGGAATGGGTTCGTTCGGCTGGTTCCTGAACGCCTCATCCTTGTGTGCGCGAGCCTTCGCGACCGTCTGCGCGTACTGGGCGGCGGGATCGGCCGGCGGCGACGAACACGCGGAGACGAGCAGAACCGTGGCCAGGACCGCCACCAGGGCGGCCACGGCAATCGCCGGTCGTCGCACGCACCGTTTCTCCATCAACCTCGCGCTCCATCTCCATCGTACTCGCCCAATCCCCAATCCCCAATCCCCAATCCCCAATCCCCAATCCCCCATCCCCAATCCCCAAT
>CAZJRM010000061.1:0-23790 GCA_964547975.1 uncultured Vicinamibacterales bacterium
CCCACCGGCGCCCGCCCCGGCCCCCGAATGGAGTATCGTTACTCGCAGGGGCCCGTATCGGGCCGCCGCGCACGTGGCCACGGACCCGAGGAGACGCACATGCTGATCAGCCAAGAGCTCAACGCCGCCTTCAACGACGAGATCGGTCTCGAACTGTTCGCGTCGAACCAGTACCTCAATATCGCGTCCTACTTCGACGGCCTGGGGCTGAAGAAGCTGGCGGGCATGTTCGTGAAGCAGTCAGACGAGGAACGTGCGCACGCGATCAAGTTCGTGCACTACGTCAACGACGTGGGCGGCGCGGTCGAGATCCCGGCCGTGCAGGCCCCCAAGGCGACCTTTGCCACCGTCGAAGAAGCCGTCGCCCTGGCGCTGCACTGGGAACTCGAAGTCACGGCCCGCATCAACGCGATGATGACGCTCGCCGTCGAGCAGAAGGATTACGCCGCGCAGGACTTCCTGCGCTGGTTCGTGACCGAACAGGTCGAAGAAGTGTCGACGATGGAGAATCTGCTGAAGGTCGTCCGGGTCTCCGGCGAACGCAGCCTGCTCATGGTCGAAGCCTACCTTGTTCACAACGAGTAACGCGGAGGCGAGGCCCGGACGTCAGCGCCCCTTCCTGAAGGTCGCTGTCGTCCGAGCCGCTTCGCCTGTCGTCGCCGTGACAATCGCGGTGACGGTGTAATCGCCTGGGGGCAGGCCGCTCAGGTCGAAGTCCGTCTCTGCCGCCACCACGGCCCCGTCTGCCTCCCGCGCCAGCCCGCCCGGCGACGTGTGCAAAGGCCGTGGTTCGCCCGCCTTCGAGAGCTCGAAATCGACGTCGGTCACGGACGACGCCTCGTCCGGGTACACCTCGAGCACTACGGACACTCTCGTGCCGGTCACCTGCCCGTCGATCAGCGGCACGGGACCGGCTGCTCCGAACCTCGCGGGATCGTAGAGCATGAGATCGCTGTGGGACACGCCGGCCCCCCGCGGCACGGCCGCAGTGAACCGCACGCCCTCGCTGCCGAGCCGCCCGTCGGGGCCCGTCAGGGCCACGCGGACAGTGTTCGCCCCCGGCGGCACGGGCATGAGACCCTGCAGCAGCCAGCACGCGTCGGGCCCGTCACTCGATGGCAAGGGACTCGGTCCGATGTCGGTCAGCGACACGTCGCCCGCTTCGCTCACGAAGGCCATGCCGACGGTGAGTTCCGCCGGTCCCGCAACCCCGCGCCCCGCATCCGCACGGACCAGCACGCGCAGGCCTCCCGTGGCCACATCCTTCATGCGGAAGATCGCCACGCGCAACGGGAGTTCCGTCGCTCCCCGGCCCGTGCGCAGCGCCTCGGCCACGCGGTCCGCCGGAGACGACGCCGTCGCCCTCGCGGACGTGACGCGAAACTGCTGGCGGCTCAAGACCCGGGTGCCCGGGCGCCGCACCGTCACGCGAATCGCGTGGGACCGCCCATCGCGGTCCGCAGGTTCCGTTTCGATGCCGAGCACGTACGCCGCCGAGATCGTGCGGGTGATCCGGTCGAATCCCGCGCTGGCATCACCCATCACGGTCGTCAGGTCGCCACCCGTCGAGGCGGCGACATCCTTCAGACCTGAAGACAGCAGGCCGACATCGCTCACGATGGTCTGCGAAAGCTGGCGGTGATCCGCCTCGATGCCGTCCAGCGCACCGGTGTCCACGTGGATCACGTGGACGGCCACGTTGGCCGCGGCGGCGCGGCTGGCGACCTGCGTCAGCAGCGGGCCGCTGCTCTCCCCCGATCGCGTGAGCGACGTGACCATCCCCCCGCTGATGAGGACCATGACCTTCCGCCCGGGACGCGCGCCAAGGCGGTCGATCACGTCTCCGAGGCCGCGAAGGCTCTGGGCGGTGCGCTCCTGCGATTCGACGACGTGCTCCCCCGCCACCATCTGAATGTGGTCCAGGCAGATCTGCATCTGCGACGGATGCAACCCCGCACACTCCCGCGCCCGAACACGATCGAGCGTGAAACGATCCCCGTCACGGATCGCGGCCGACTCGGTCAGCGACACGAACGGCCGGCCATCGGCCGTCGGCCGAATGGCGGTGCCGAACACGTGCCCCAGTTCGCGTTCCACCAGGGCGCGATCGGTGGTGGGCGTGACGTAGACGCCCGTCTGGGGAAACGTGACCAGCCCGACCCTGTCGGCGGGATCGAGCGTCGCGAGGAACTTGCGGGCGGCCAACGTCGCCTGGCGCTGCCCCGTGGCGTAGAAACTGGAATGGTCGAATGCCAGCAGGATGAGTCGCTCCCGCCGAACAAGGCGCCCGGCGGACTCCGACGCTGCCAGCTCACCCGCTCCGGCCGCCACCGGAACCGGCTTCGCTCCGGCAGGCTGCGCATCGAACCGGGTGAACTCGACCGTGACGATGCGCCTGGGGCGGCCGTCGACGGTGACCGCGAAGTCGTCGCTCTGCAGTCCTTCGACGGGCCGGCCATCGCGGTCGACCACCGTGGCATCCACGGTCACCAGTTCGACGCCGCCCCTGAACACCGGCGTTTGCTGAGCGCGGCCGGCTGTCTGGCACGTGGCCATCCCGCACACGAGCACCGCGGCACCCACCGTTGACTTCCGAACTGCGCACACCGGCATGGCACGCTCCGCCGATGGACGATACCACGGCCGCGCGGCCTGTACACGGAACAACGGCCGATCGCCAACATGCGTGGCGACCGGCCGCTCGTCGACCGGCGCGCGGCGTATGTGCGCGCCGGTGTCACGTGCTGGCGGAGGCATTGCGGCCCCCGCCAGAAGACGTCAGAACGTGTAGCGCAACGACACCTGGGTCTGGCGGGCGGTGCCGAGCCCGACGGTGCGGTTCAGGGGTCCGAGAATGTAGCCGAAGGTCCCGGCCTGCGCATCCGTGAAGGGCACGCCCGCGGTGCCGTTCGGCAGGGACGTCGCCGGGTTCTCGTAGTTCAGTCGGTTGGCGATGTTGAAGACCTCCACCCGGAGCTGCACCGCCTGCTGCCCGACCCTGATGTCTTTCGACACCATCAGGTCGACCTGCCAGAACGACGGTCCGCGGAGGAAGTTGCGCGGGAGATTCCCGAACGTCCCGGGCTGAGGCGTGGCGAAGGCCGCCGGGTTCAACCAGCGCACGCCGTCCTTCAAGTACGGGTTCACGCCTGGCACGAGGTCCGGCCGCTGGGTGCCTCGGCTGTTGCCGCCGGGGATATTGGTCACGGTCACGCCGTTCACCGTCACGTTGTCGGGACGGTTGATCGTGACGTTGAGGGGCACCCCGCTGCGCGCGTTGACAATGGCGCCCACCCGCCATCCGCCGGTCAGGATGCCGGACCCCGGCAGCTGGTAGACCAGCGAGCCGTTGAACGTGTGCGGGATGTCCTGCGGGTTGGTCGAGTCTTCCGTGTTGAAGTCGAACGTATTCTGCGCGGTGGCCGCCTCGTTCGACCCCTGGGTGAGACCGCGATTTCGCGAATACTGGTACTGGAAGCCGCCCGTGAACCCCGAGCGGAAACGCCGCGTGGCGCTCACCTGCAATGCGTCGTAGGTCGAAGTGCCGCACCCGGCAATCGGGTACTTGCCGGCCAGCTTGATGCCGTCGACGCAGCCGGCCGTCTTGAAGTCGATCTGGCCGTAGGACGGCGCCGGACGGACCCGGGTGATCGGGTCGAGCACGTTGCCGACGCCACGCAGGAACATGTCACGGCCCTGGCTGCCCGTGTAGCCCACGCTCAGGTTGATGCCGCCAGGCAGTTCGCGCTGCAGGCTGGCGCCGTACTGAATGTTGTACTCGGCCGGGTAGTCGTGGGTGTAGCCGCGAATCGAGAGCAGGCTGCGCAGCTGCGCGGGGTCGACCGGATACTGCAGGCCGTTGCTCGGGATGTCCGACGCCTGGACGCGGTTGCGGGTGATGTAGTTCTCGATGGGCTGGATGCGGTCCTCGAACTGACCCGGACCGTAGAAGTACCCGAATCCCGCGCGCAGGACGGTCTTGCTGTCCAGTTGGAAGGCCGCCGCGAGTCGCGGCGAGACATTGTTCTTGTCCGGGTTGTAGAACTCGCTGCCCTCGGGGCCAAATTCGTTCTCTTCGACGAAGAAGGGCTTGGCCCGGCCCTGCGCTTCCTTGACGACCGAGTAGTAGTCGTAGCGCAGGCCGAGGTCGAGCGTCAGCCGGTCACCGATCCGCCACGAATCCTGGGCGAAGCCGATGAGGTAGTACTGCTGCGGCTCGAAGACCGGCGAGTCCTGCGTCACGGCGTAGGTATTCGGCCGGTTGTCGATGAACTCGTTGATCCCGTTGTAGCTGATTTCCGTGCTGCCGAGGAACTGGAAGTTCGACTGGATCCGCCGGTACTCGACGCCGAACTTCATCGTGTGACGGCCGCTGGTCCAGGTCGCGGCGTTGCTCAGCGACAACGACATCGGCTCGAACACGGAACCCGTCGTAGACGAGGCGCTCGTGGCCCGAATCAGGAGACCGCTGCGGGCGATGCCCGTCGTGCCCCTGGCGTCGACCGACGACGACGTGAACGACCCGGACAGCGACACGCCCGTGGCGTCGTACCCGTCAGAGCCGAAGGCCGTGGCGCTCGTGTGCGGGGCGTTGAAGCCGACCTTGAACTCGTTGACGAGACTCGCGCCGAAGATGCCCTGCCAGTTGGCCATGGCATTCTGCGGCGTCTGCCTGGCCCGTACGCGGCGCGGCGTCACGGTCCGGTCGGGCGTGTTCAGGTCACCCTTACTGTAGAGATAACGGACGTAAACGGACTGGCTGTCGGTCATCCGGTGGTCGAGCCTGGCCGAGAACGAGTGCTCAGTCTGCTTCGCTTCCGAGTCCACGGTGAGCAGGGCGACCAGGGGGTTGGACGTGGCCACCGTGCCGCGCGGGAAGCCGGCCAGCAGCGCCGCGACCGCCTGGGTCCGCGCCGGGCTCTGGCCCGCGCCGGAGCCAACCGGTTCACCCGCGAGAATCCGCCGGCGGGCCTCGTCGCTCGGGACCGCCTCGGTGAAGCTGAGCCCGGTCGTCTGCTTCAGCCCCTCGTAGCTGCCGAAGAAGAAGGTGCGGTTGGTGGCGATCGGGCCGCCGAACGACCCGCCGAACTGATTCAGCGACAGCGGCTGTTTCTTGTCGTCGTACTTGCTCGCCGAGTCCAGCGCATCGTCGCGCCCGTACCAGAAGGCGGAACCGCGGAACTGGTTGCTGCCGCTCTTGGTGACGACGGTGATGTTGCCGCCCGAGCCCAGGCCGCTTTCGGCAGGGGCGAGACCGGAGTTCACCCGGAACTCGGCCACCGACTCCATCGATGTCTGCAGGCGGAACTGCGAGCCGGTGGCGTTGAGGTAGCCGGGGCTGGCATCCCACACGTAGGTGCCGTCGACGCCGTCGTAGTTCAGGTAGTTCTGCTGGTTCGACTTGCCGTTGAACCGGACCGACGCCCATCCGCCGTTGCCGTCGCTCGTGGCGCCGGTCGCCAGCGTCATGAGGTTCGCGAAGTTCCGGCCGTTGACGGGGAGGTTCCGGACTTCGTCCGGTGTGACGTTGACGCCGATCTTGGCGCCGGTGGTGTCGAGCACGACGGCGTCCGCCGTGACATTCACCGCCTCACTGACTCCGCCCACGGAGAGCGCCACGTCGGTGCTCTTGATATCGCCGACGCCCAGGACCACCGTCCGCTCGGCCGAGCCGAACCCGTCGAGCTGGAAGGCCACCTTGTAGGAACCCGCGCTCAGGTTGGTCAGGGTGTAGGTGCCGTCGCCCTCGGAGACGACGGTGCGTGTCGCCCCCTGCGGTGACGTCGCCGTCACGGCCACGCCGGGAAGCACGGCCCCGCTGCTGTCGGTGACCTTGCCGATGATGCGCGACTCGGTCTGCTGAGCCGCGGAAATCCCGGGAAGGCACGCCAGCGCGACTGCGAGCACGGCCCCGGCGAAACGAACACGTATCATCACACATCCTCCAGATAGTCGAACCGTAGACATCTAAGGCTACCGGTCGGCTGTGACGGCTCCGTAACGTCCGTGTTTCGTCCCTGTGAAATCGTCGGATGGCTGGTAGCGGCTACAATAGCCCTATGCCTGTCACGCTCACGAACCGCGAACGCAGCCACCTGAAGGCCCGCGCCCACTCGCTCGAACCCGTCGTGCAGGTCGGGCACGCGGGCCTGACCGACGGCGTGGTGGCCGAAATCGACCGGGCGCTCACGGCGCACGAGTTGATCAAGGTGCGTGTCGATGCCGCCGACCGATTCGCGCGTGCGGAGTTGTGCGACGCCATCTGCGAACGGACCGAGGCCGCGGAGGTCTTGCGGGTCGGCAAGGTGCTGGGCTTGTGGCGCCCGCGGCCCGACGGGCCGGACGCGGCCTGAGTCCGGCGCCCGGAGAGCCCCTGTGACACTCTTCGCCAGTCAGTTCTCCGTGCCGAAGATGGACTGCCCCGCCGAGGAGCGGATGGTCCGCCTCGCCCTGCGGGACGTTCAGAGCATCGCGGGAGTCGAGGTCGACCTGGCCGAGCGCCGGGTTCGAGTCGTGCACGACGGTTCGGTCGAACCGGTCGCCGCGGCGCTGGCCTCGCTGGACCTCGGGGTGACGCGGCTCTCGACGGTCGAGTCAGCCCCATCGGACGTCGCACCCGCGGCGGGAGGCGCCACACCGCCGGAGGAGGCCCGCACGCTCTACACGTTGCTGGCCATCAATGCCGCGATGTTCGTCGTCGAACTCGCGTCCGGGTGGATCGCCCAGTCCACGGGTTTGGTCGCCGACTCCCTGGACATGTTCGCCGACGCGTCGGTGTACGCGATCGCCCTCTACGCGGTGGGCCGCGATACCAGGCATCAGCGGCGAGCCGCCCGGCTATCGGGCTGGCTGCAGGCGTGCCTCGCGCTGGGTGCGATGGTGGAGGTGGTGCGCCGGCTGTGGTCGGGCAGCGAGCCCGAACCGCCGCTCATGATGGGCATCGCGGCCATCGCCCTCGTGGCCAATGTCAGCGGTCTCCTGCTGCTTTCCCGTCATCGCAAGGGCGGGGTTCACATGCAGGCCAGCTGGATCTTCTCGACCAACGATGTGCTCGCGAACCTGGGTGTCATGGTCGCGGGTGTTCTGGTCGCATGGACCGGCTCGCCCGTTCCCGATCTGGCCATCGGCTCGCTCATCGCGATCCTGGTGCTCAACGGCGCGCGGCGGATTCTCCGGCTCCGCGCGTGAGTCCGGACGGCGGCGTCAGAACAGCTTGATGCCCACGTTCGCGAAGAGGAGGGGCATGGCCACGCGGCGGTCGACGAACGTGCGGGTCACGAGGTCGCCCGGGCGCACTTCGTAGTCGTCGACGCTGAACGGGACGAAGTTGACCCGCATGCCGACTTCGAAGAGGAACGGCCCGGGACGCGTCACCAGGCTGACGGCGGCAAACGGGTACACCACGCCGTTCGATCGGGTGCCGACGGGCACCTGGGCATTGCGGCTCGGGTACGAATGCCGGTATTGCAGCGTGCCATCGGCCAGGGTCTCGAATTCGGTCTGGTCGAAGGCCATCGACGGTACGCCCCACTCCGCCCCGCCGGCCGCCTTGATCATCAGCAGCCTGAGGTCGGCCGCCACGAATAACGATCCGTACACCAGGTGCCCCGCCTCGCGCGTGCGGATGGCGTCCTTCCGATAGCCCAGGGTAAACCCGGGTACGACCAGCCCCCGGGCCAGGTACGCGTCGATCTCGATATTCGCGCTCGTCAGGTCGTGTTCGGCGCCGAACAGGTCGAAGTTCCACTGCGTGAGCGAGCGGTCGCTGAGAACGTCGCCCTGCCAGTAGGCCACCCCCGCCTTGAGGTACCCACCACGTTTTCCGCGGGAGGAGTGGTCGGGCTCCTCCGCCGACAGCGGCCGGTACTGCGCGAAGACGCCAGTCGGCGCCAGCACGCACCCGACGAGGATCACGACACGCGCGAGACGAATCAGCGCGGCGCTCATTGTCCGTTCACCAGGAGGTTGAAGAGCGGGCTCTTCCAGTAACTGGGAAAGGCCATCGGCGACTTGATGAGACTGAATTCGGTGTCCACGCCCTCATCGCCGCCCCACAAGACGTACCAGTAGACGCGTTCGGCCCTCAGGTACCGTCGAAGCAACGGGTACTTATCCCGGACGAACTGCGTGTGGCCTTCCGGGTTGGCCACGCCCGACTCGGTGACCCAGACCCGGAACGAGCGAAGCGCGCCCCCGAGCAGCCCCCGATACTGGCTGACGGCATCCGGATCGTAGGCGTTGATCGCCACGATCACCTTGTCCGGGTCCATGCGCGACAGCGCCAGACGCGCCAGCGTTTCGAGCTCGGTCGGGCCGCGCAGCCCCGATCCCAGCGCCGACTGTGTCACCAGGATCGCGCGCCCCGGGTACTTCGCGTTGACGTGGTTGTAGGCCCGCTGGAACAGCGCCGCGTAGTGCTCGATCGACACCTGCGGCCCGGAGGCGGGCAGGATCGTCGTGATCTCGTTGCCGATCTGGAAGTGACGGATGTCGGGATAGGCGCTGAAGATGTGGTCGAGGGCGCCTTCGATATTGGAATCCAGGAGGTACTCGTTACTCACCAGGCCGAGAACCTCGACGCCGAGCCGGCTGATTGCGTCGATGACCGGCCCGCCCTGTTCGTTCGGACGGATCTCCATGCGCACGCCGTTCAGGCGGCCGGCCCGCTGGAGGGCGAGCAGCGAGTCGCGGTAGGCCGGAAGCACACTGCCGTTGACGTGAACGCCGACGTAGGGCGACCACTGAGGCAGCACCTCTTCGGCGCTGGGAGGCCCGCTCGGAGCCGTGGGCGCACGGCCGAGTCGATCGCAGGCGGCCAGGCCGCCGACAATCGATACCAGCGCCACGAGCGTCAGAGGCAGAGAGGAGTGGGGGCGGCGGGAGACGGGCATCACTCTCGTCAGTATCGGCCGACGGGTCACGGTCCTGCAGGGCTTGCGGGTGTTGCGCCCGGCCATTCGCGCACCCCGGCCAGCAGATCCCGCAGCGCCGCTTCGTCGAGCGTCTCTTTCGCCAGCAGCACGCGCGCACTGGTTTCGAGTATCTCGCGATTGCGCTGGAGGATTCCCAGGGCACGGTCGTAGGCCTCGCGGACCAGCCCGCGCACCGCCTCGTCGATGGCCTGCGCCGTCTGCTCGCTGTACTGTCGTTCACCGCCCCCCGCTCCCGGATAGCCCAGGAATGCCTGGCGTTCCCGATCGAACGCGACGTGACCGAGTTCCGGAACCATGCCGTACCGGGCCACCATGCTCCTGGCGATATCCGTCACGCGCCCGAGGTCGTCGGCCGCGCCTGTCGACAGGTGCCCGAACACCACCTGCTCGGCGGCCCGTCCGCCCAGCAGGACCACCATCTTGCCGAGCAGTTCGTCGCGGGTCATCAGGAACCGGTCTTCCGTCGGGCGTTGAATCGTGTAGCCCAGCGCACCGATGCCCCGCGGGATGATCGAGACCTTGTGCACGGGGTCGCACCCCGGCTGTCCCGCCGCCGTCAGCACGTGTCCCATCTCGTGATACGCCACGATCTCCCGCTCCCTGGCGTTCAGCAGCCGATTCCGCTTCTCGAGCCCGGCCACCAGGCGTTCGATGGCGGCGTTGAAGTCGGCCATCGACACCCGCTCGGCGCCTCGCCGCGTGGCCACCAGCGCCGCCTCGTTGACGAGGTTGGCCAGATCCGCACCGGCGAAACCCGGCGTCAGGGCGGCAATCGCGTCGGGATTGACGTCCGAGTCGGCGACGATCTTCGGCAGGTAGACCTGGAGGATCTGGACACGGCCGACCCGGTCGGGCCGGTCCACCAGCACCTGCCGATCGAAACGCCCGGCCCGCAGCAACGCGGGGTCGAGGATCTCCGGCCGGTTCGTCGCACCCAGCAGGACGATCCCGCTCGTGGGATCGAACCCGTCGAGTTCGACGAGCAACTGGTTCAGGGTCTGCTCCTTCTCGTCGTGCCCGCCGACGCCGGGCATGGCATTGCGCGCCCGGCCCATCGCGTCGAGTTCGTCGATGAAGACGATGGCCGGAGCCTTCTGCCGCGCCTGCTCGAAAAGGTCGCGCACGCGCGCCGCCCCCACGCCGACGAACATCTCGACGAACTCGGACCCGCTGATCGAGAAGAACGGCACACCGGCCTCACCCGCGACGGCCCTGGCCAGGAGCGTCTTGCCCGTCCCCGGAGGGCCGACGAGGAGAATTCCCTTCGGCATCCGGGCCCCCAGCCGGGCCTTGCTCTTCGGGTCCTTCAGGAACTCCACCACCTCCTGCAGTTCCTGCTTGGCCTCGTCGACACCGGCCACGTCCTTGAACGCGGTCCGCGTGTCGGTCTCGACGTACACCTTGGCCTTGCTCTTGCCGATGGACAACATGCCGCCGGGACCGCCCATGCGGTCGGCCATGCGCCGGGCGAAAAACGCCCAGATCGCGAAGAACAGCAGGACCGGCAGCACCCACGAGAGCACCGTCGTCAGAAACGTGCTCTCGACGTGGCCGGTGAAGCTCACCTTGTGCTCGGCCAGCAACGCCGCCAGTTCGCCGTCCACGCGGGTGGTCACGAACTTCGACTTCCCGTTGACCGGTTCGGTGAACGAACCCCGGATATCGCGGTCGGTCACGACCACTTCCTTGACCTTGTTCGCCCTCAGCTGGGTCTGGAACTCGCTGTAGGGAATCGGCGCGACGGTCTGGGTGGCGACCCACAGGTCGTGCAGCAGCAACACTCCGAGGGCGGCGAAGAGCACATACCCGATATTGAACTGTGTGACTCGTTTCATCGTGATTCCTGCGCTGGACGCGAAGAAGTTCCGCTCCTGCTAAGACGCCGTGAACGATCGTTCGGTCACAGCGGGGGTCTCCGCCCGGGACGCCGCGCGGCAGGCCCGAATCGGCTAGAATCGCGCGTGCGCACCGCGGAGACGCGGCCACTGCGCGGAGGAGGTCCGATGTTCCAGCGAGTGTCGGTCGTGGTCATGTTGCTGGCCCTGGCGTGCCCGGGCCGATCGTCGGCACAGGCGGCGCCGGCGTCGCCGGCATTCGTCCCCGTCCTGCACTCGGTGAGCTACGCCGGCGTCTGGCGCGGTCAGGCCCAGCTGACGCTCGATCAGTTTCTGGTGAAGGCCAAGGCACTGGGCTTCAGTCACGTCGAGGTGATGGCCAAACGCCCCCACCTGTCGCCGCTCGACTACGATGCGGCGGCACGGGCGACGCTCAAGGCACGCCTGCAGGAGCTCGGCGTGAAGATCGTCTGCCTCGCCGGCTACCCCGACTTCACGGCGGGCATCGACAAGATGGGGATTCCGAGCGCGGAAATCGGCGCCATCTACGTCACCGAACTCGCGCGGCTGGCCAGGGATCTCGACATCCCGCTCGTTCGCGTCTTCACCGGATACGAGCGTGACGGCGTGCCCTACGACGCCCAGTGGGCGGCGGTGGTAAACGGGCTCCGCTTCGCGTCCAGGAAAGCGGCGGAACTGGGCGTCACCCTCGTGGTGCAGAACCATCACGACATCGCCATCCATCCTGACGCCACGAAGTGGCTCATCGAAGAAGTCGCCGAACCCAACTGCAAGGCGGCGTTCGACGCGTGGTCTCCGGCGCTCGAGGGCATCAACGGCGCCGACCTCGCGGCCGCCGTCAGGAAGATGGGGCGGCACATCGCCTACACGACCGTTGCCGACTACGTGAAGCACCCGCGTTTCCGGTACAACGCGGCGCTGACGAACTACGAACGTCAGACCGACGTGGTGCGAGCCGTGCCGTTCGGCGACGGCTTCATCGACTACCGGGCGTTCTTCGACGCGCTGAAGGCCGTCGGCTACCGGGGCTACGTCGCCTACGAGATGTGCGAAGTGCTCGAGGGCGGAGGCGCGATCGAGAATCTCGACAAGACCGCGCGACTCTTCCTGGAGCGGTTTTCGGCCATGACCCGGTGAAGCCTACTTCCAGATGGCGCCAACGCCCAGTTCCCACAGCCGCTTGTTGAGCGCCGGGAGCTCTTCGCCGGTCATCGTTTCGGCTCTGGCCTTCAGCCTCCCCCACTCCGCATCGAGCTGCTGGAGCCGGTCCCGGACCGCCGGGGTCACCCTGGGCAAGTCGCTCTCCGTCTGGTTGACCAGGAACAGGTAGTTGGCCGTGAACTTGTTCGGGAAGTTCTCCACGTCGTCGTAGGCTCTCGTACGCCGCTGGACCATCTCGCCGTCCCAGGCCTTGAGCTTCTCGAGAAGCGCCTGGCCGTCGCGGCGCACGGCATCGTAGCGGTCACCCGCCGGCAAGGCCGCGAGCAGGGCTTCCAGCTGCTTCTGCTTCTCGTAGACACCGTTCACCAGCCGGTGCATCGAGGCCGCCTCGCGCTCCATGCCCGACATGGCGGCGTGGTAGTCCTCGTAGTCCACGGAGCCGGCGGGATAGAGCGGGTTCGCCAGAACCTGCGCCTCGGTCTCGAGCACCTTGCCCGCTGCTTTGAGCCTGAACCGATACGTCCCCGGCCTGGCCTTGTGGCCGCGGTAGCTGGCCTCGATGTAGACGGCAGGCACGCCCGGGATCGTCGGGTAGCGCATATCCCACACGAACCGGTTCAGGCCCTTCGCCGCCGGCACGACCGGCTCCGCGCCGGGGCCGCCGTCCCACTTCTTGAAGGACTCGTCCTTCTTCGACGAAAACGCCCGCACGAGCGTGCCCGTCGCGTCGGTGACCTCAATCGTCACCTCATCCGTCTTCTGCAACTCCGGGAGACGATAGTAGAGCACGATCCCGTTCGCGGGATTCACGCCGCGGGTCGGATGGGCCCCCGTGAAGTCCGCGTCCGGCTCGTCGAGATCGCTGCCCGCGTTGGTCAGCGGGGCGGACGCGGGCCGGAACAGGAACAGATCGGGCGTATCGGGCTTGTACTGGCGGACGAGCGCCAGGTCATCCAGAATCCAGAACGACCGGCCCGAGGTGGCCGCGATCAGGTTGCCCTGGTGCACCCGCAGGTCGGTGATCGGCGTCACGGGCAGGTTCAGCTGGAACGGCGACCAGTCCCGCCCGCCGTTCCACGAGATGAACACGCCCAGTTCGGTGCCGGCAAACAGCAGGTCGCGGCGGACGTCGTCTTCGCGCACGACCCGCGTGAAGGCGTTCGCGGGAATCCCGCGGTCGATCTTCGTCCACGTGGCGCCGTAGTCGGACGTCTTGTAGAGGGCGGGCGCGTGGTCGTTGAACTTGTACCGCGTGGTGGCGATGTACGCCGTCGCCTTGTCGAAGGGCGACACCTCGATGGTATTGACGAGGCACTCCGCGAGCCCCTTCGGCGTGACGTTGGTCCACGTGGCCCCGCCGTCGCGCGTGATCTGCACGAGCCCGTCGTCGCTCCCCGTCCAGATCACGCCCTTCTCGTGCGGCGACTCGACCACGTAGGCGAGCGTCCCGTAGTTCTCGGCTCCGACGGCTTCGTTCGTGTACGGCACACCCGGCGTGCCCTGCTTGGCTTTCTCGTTCCGCGTCAGGTCCGGCGAGATGGCCTTCCACGTCCGGCCCATGTCCGTCGTCTTCAGCAGGACCTGCGCGCCGTGGTAGTAGGTGTTCGGCTCGTAGCGGCTCCAGACGATGGGGGCGTTCCAGTTGAAGCGGTACTTCATGTCCTTGGCGTCCATCCCGAGATACTGGATGGGTGCCGCCATGACGTTGGTGCCGGCGGTCGCCTCGGTGTCGATCACCTCGATGGTGCCCTGGTAGCTCCCGCCCATCACGTAACGCGGGTTCGCGGGGTCGAACGCGAGGAACGCGCTCTCTCCGCCGGCCGACGCTCTCCAGCTGGCCGTCGTGATGCCGCCGCTGCCGAGCTCACGGCTGGCGATGACGACCGACGTGTTGTCCTGCTGCCCGCCGTAGATGCGGTACGGGAAGCGGTTGTCGACGTTGATGCGGTAGAACTGCGCGGTCGGCTGCGAGTCCTGCGCGCTCCAGCTCTTGCCCGCGTCGAACGTGATGGCCGCGCCGCCGTCGTTCGCGATCACGAAGTTGCGGGGGTTGTCCGGATTGAGCCACATGTCGTGGTAGTCACCGTGAGTGCCGGACAACGTCTGCCAGGTCTTCCCGGCGTCGGTCGAACGCAACGCGGGCGCGCTGAGCACGTACAGCGTCCGTACGTCCTTCGGGTCGACGAACAACTCCGTGTAGTACCACGCCCGCTGGATCAGCCTGGGGTCGCTCGTGACCTGGCTCCACGTCTTGCCGGCGTTCGTCGACACGTACAGCCCGCGGGCGTCCTTCGCCGAATCGCTTTCGATGAGCGCGTAGACCGTATCGGGCTCCGAGCGGCTGACGGCAATCGCCATCTTGCCCATGTCGGTGGGCAGCCCCTCGGTCATCTTCTCCCAGGTGTCACCGCTGTCGGTCGACTTGTAGAGCCCGCTGCCTGGCCCGCCGCTGATGACCTGCCACGGCAAACGGCCGTGTTCCCACATGGCCGCGTAGAGAATGCGCGGATTCGTGGCATCCATCGACAACTCGGCGGCCCCGGTCTTGTCGTTGACGAACAGGACCTTCTTCCAGGTCGCGCCGCCGTCGGTGGACTTGAAGACCCCCCGTTCGGGTGACGGGCTGTACAAGGCGCCCTGCGCCGCCACGAACACGGTATCCGGGTTCTTCGGGTGCACGACGATCCGGGCGATGTGCTGCGTCGGCGCGAGGCCGGCATGTTTCCACGTCTTGCCCGCGTCGGTAGACCGGTAGACGCCGTCTCCGCTATGCGTCATGACGCCGCGCACCGCGTGTTCGCCCATGCCGACGTACACCACGTTCGGGTCGGCGTCCGCGACGGCGATCGCCCCGATCGTGGCGGTCTTGAAGTAACCGTCCGACACGTTCTTCCACGTGATGCCGCGGTTGTCGGTCTTCCAGAGCCCGCCGCCGGTCGTCCCCATGTAGTAGGTATCCGGATCGCCGACAACGCCGACGGCGGCCACGGACCGCCCGCCGCGGAACGGCCCGATCGACCGCCACTTGACCGGCTTGAAGTAGGTATTCAAATCGTCAGCCGCCGGCGGTGCGCCGTGCGTGGACACCGAGAACAGGGCAACACAGAGGACAACCGGGAGTGTGACCTTGGAGAACATGATGGCACCAGGGCTGATGAGTGATTCCGAATGGCGCGGCCTCGTGCGCGGCGCCCGCTACGCGGGGGACAACGCCCGGGTTTCGAGCGCGGCCACATACCGCCGGTGGAAGTCCGCCAGGCGCGCCACGAGCGCCGCGATCTCCTCCCGAGGCGGCAGGAACGTCGTCCGGAAGTGCAAGGTCCCCGGCAACTGGCCGAACCCCGAACCCGGAACGACACAGAGGCCCGTGTCCTCGAGCAGCGCGAGGCAATACGCTTCGTCGCGTGTCGCGTCGTAGGCGGCCCGCGCCTCCGCGCTCATGGCGTCCACGTCGACCCCGGGCTCCGGCGGCAGGTGGAACCGGACGAACGCGTACATCGCCCCCTGCGGCGCGTGGACGGCCATCCCGGGAATACGGTTGAGCCCCTCGCCGAGCATGCGGGCTTTCTCGGCGAGATCGGCCAGGATTCCGGCACGTTCGGCGGCGTAGCGCGGGTAGCTCTCGTCACCCTCGCGGGGAGGAGCCACCATCACGTAGGTGGCCAGCTGGCCGGGAACGTTGGCGCACAACCCGATGGACTGCAGCTTCACGAACTGGGCCAGCACGTCGTCTGGCACGTTCCGCAGTTCGAGGTAGCCCCCGCGGTGCCCGCACTCGCCGAAGAACCCCTTCGAAATCGAATGGAGGCTGAACAGCGGCGTGGTCGTGTCGCCCACCTCGTGCAGGGTCTTCGCGAACGAGTGGAAGGCCGCGCCTTTGGCGTAGATGTTCTCCTGGTAGACCTCGTCGGCGATGACCGCGAGGCCGTGGCGACGGGCGAATGCCAGGATCATCCGGATGTTCGACGGCGACAGAACAGCCCCGGTCGGATTGCCGGGATTGATGACCACGATGCCGACGGGATTGATGCCCTTCGCGGCGGCCCCGGACAGGCTCGCCTCCAGCATCGCCTCGCTCAGCTCCCAGCCGGCGTGCTCATCGAGGAAGTAGTCGATGCGATGACCGCCGTAGAGGGTCAGGCTGGCGCTGTAGAGCGGGTACTGCGGAATCGGCACCATGAACCCGTCGGCCGGGGTTCGCAGCAGCGCCGTCAGGACGGCCTGAGCGGCCTTGCTCGCCCCGTCCGTCAGCAGGATGCGCCTGGGGTCACTCGGGATGCCGTCGCGTCGCGTGATGAAGTCCGCGACCGCCTGTCGGATGAGCGGAATGCCGGCGCTGACCGTGTACGCTCCGGTTCCGTGCGGATGCCGTTCGAGAATGAACCTGGCGCGCGCCACCACGTCGCGCGGGAAGAGGTCCTGGAGGTGCCCCGGTTCCAGCAGGGCCGGGTATTCCAGGAGGCACAGGAGTTGGCGGAGGAAGGTCAGGGGCTGCTGTCTGAGCGCCTGCGGATTCCCGATGTTGCAATAGATGATCTGCCGGCCCGTCTCCTCGAGTTCCTGGGCACGCTGGACGATAGGCCCGCGCACGGCGTATTCCGCCTGCAACAGGCGCTCGTTGAGAAGCAGTGCTTGACGCATCACGCGACGACCTCCTCCGGCACACGGCTGGTCAGGCGCGCCGCCCTACCGCCACGCTGGCGTTTCTGACGCACCGGTGTCGCTCCTCCATCGTACAGGGAATCCGTGACGTCTGCATCCCCCGGCCGATGCCCGCGCCTCACCGGTTCGGGGCCGGCCGGCCGATGCCGGCCGGGCGAAGGTCGGCGAATCGAGGATAATGGCTGAAGCCGTCATGGACTTCCTCGCCGCATTCGCTCCAGGCCAGTTCGGGTTTGCCCTCGGGCTGACCGTGGTGGCCGGACTCGCCACCGGACTTGGCAGCACGATCGCCTTTTTCGCGCACCGATCCAATCTCCGGTTGCTCGCGCAATCGCTCGCCTTCTCGGCGGGCGTCATGCTCTACGTCTCCTTCATGGAGATCATCCCCACCGCGACGGCCGAACTCACCGAACACTTCGGCGAATCGATGGCGGGGTGGCTGACGCACGCCGGGTTCTTCGGCGGCATCATCGCGATGGCGATCATCGACTGGCTCGTCCCGAGCGCCGAGAACCCGCACGAACTACGCGCGGACCATGAACTCCTGATGCTCAAGACGGACGCGCCGCCGCCGGTGGCCGACGGGTTGAAGCACCACCACCTGCGCCGGATGGCGTTCTTCACCGCGGCGGCGATTGCCATCCACAACTTCCCCGAGGGCATGGCCACGTTTCTCGCCGCGCTCGAGGATCCACGCACGGGAGCCGCCATCGCCATTGCCGTCGCCCTGCACAACATCCCGGAGGGCATCAGCGTGTCCGTCCCGTTGTATTACGCGACGGGCCGACGCCGGCTGGCGTTCTCGCTCTCGCTCCTGTCGGGCCTCGCCGAACCGCTCGGAGGCATCGCGGCGGGACTGGCGCTGAACTGGCTCGCCCCGCCCGAAGCTCGGGGCCTCGTCTTTGCCGCGGTCGCCGGCGTCATGGTCTACATCTCGATTGACGAGTTGCTCCCGACGGCCCACCAGTATGGGCGCAGCCACGAGGTGCTCGCCGGCATCGCCGGCGGCATGGCGCTGATGGCCATCAGCCTCCTGCTGCTGAAGTAGGCGGCCAGCCCCTCGCTCAGCGCGGCGGCCGCAGCTCGCCTGACCGTACCCGCGCCAGCATCTGCGCCAGCGCCGCCACGTCGTCCGGTCGCCCTGCGGCCAGGTTGTGTCGCTCGCCGGGATCGGCGCCGAGGTCGTAGAGTTGCGGCTCTGGCGCGTTGCCGAGTTCGACGTTCGTATAGGCCGACACCGCCGCCCCCTTGTTGGGCTCGATGTACTTCAGTCGTCCGTTGATCATCGACAGGGTCCCGGCCTGCTCGACCAGCCAGTCGCGGCCGCGCGGCGACTCCCCCAGGAGCGCCGGCAGAACGTTCTGGCTGTCAGGAGCCGCATCCCGTGGAAGGATCTGCCCGGTCAGCGCCGCGAACGTGGCGAACAGATCGATGTGTCCGACGAGGGCGTCCGACACGCCGCGTGTGACGCGGGCGGGCCACCGCAGCACGAACGGCACCCGGGTTCCCGCTTCGAACGCGCTGTACTTCCCCCCGCGGTAGGGCCCGCTCGGCTTGTGCTGGCCCAGCAGATCCACGGCCCGATCCATGTAGCCGTCGTCCACGACCGGACCGTTGTCGCTCGTGACGATCACGATCGTATTGTCGGAGAGCTTCAGCCGATCGAGCGTGCGGACAACCTCGCTGACGCACCAGTCGAACTCGAGGATGACATCACCGCGAGGCCCCATCCCGCTCCGGCCCGCGAAACGCGGGTGGGGCGAGCGGGGTACATGCGGGTCGTGGGTCGAGAAGTAGAGGAAGAACGGACGTCCGGCGTGCCGTTCGAGGAACGCTACCGCCCGCCGGGTCAGCGTGTCGGCGATATCCTCGTCCACCCATCGCGCCGCTTTCCCGCCGCTCATGTATCCGATGCGGCTGATGCCGTTGACGATGGTCTGGTCGTGCCCGTGACTGGGCCGGACCTTCAGCAGTTCCGGATGGTCCTTGCCGGTCGGCTCGGTACCCACGGGCTCGCGGTAGCTGACACGAATGGGGTCGGCGGGATCGGCGCCGACGACCCGTCGGTCCTCGACGAACACCGTCGGCACCCGATCGACGGTCGCCGGGATGAAGAACGCCTCATCGAACCCGAGATCGAGCGGCCCGGGACCCAGGTCTCCGTTCCAGTCGATCGTGCCGGTCCCCAGGCCGAGATGCCACTTGCCGACCAGGCCCGTCGCGTATCCCGCCGAGCGCATCATGGCGGCGAGCGACAGCCTCCGGTGGTCGATCACGAGCGCGGCATCACCCGGCAGCACGTTGGTGCCGGGCTTGCGCCAGGCGTATTCACCGGTCAGCAACGCGTACCGCGACGGCGTACATGTCGCCGCGGCGGCATGGACGTTCGTGAAGCGCAGCCCTTCTGCCGCGAGGCGATCGATGCCCGGCGTCCGTAGTGTGGCCGAACCGTTCGCCGACACGTCGCCGAACCCGAGGTCGTCGGCCAGGATGATGACGACATTCGGCGGTTTCGCCGGCACCGCCCACGCCGGAGCCGGCGACGCCAGGCCAACACCCACCACCGCGAGCACCGTCATGAGTCCCTGACGCATGTGGTCTCCTCCCCAGGGCGGGCCGTTCTGCCCCTATTCCGCGACCACGCGAACGTGGTCTTCGGGAGCGCCGTTCAGTTCCCGGTGCGCCCGTTCGCGTTCGCGATCGATCTGCTCCGGCGTCGCGCCCAGGCTGTCGAGGATGTCTTCGATGAACGCCAGCGCCACTTCACCTTCCCCCGAATACACACGATCGGCGCCGGCCGCCGCGAGCGCGGGAACGTCGCGCAGGAACGCCGCTCGCGCCAGGACACGGATTTCCGGGTTCAGCCCGCGCGCCGTTCGGATGACCTCCGTGCTGTTGGCCATGCCCGCAGCTCCCAGGATGAGGCTTCTCGACTTCGCGATGCCGGCGGCCACCAGCGTCTCCGGTCGCGTCGCGTCTCCGTAGACGGCCTCGACGCCGTCCTGCCGCAGGCCGCGGACCGCGTCCATGTTCAGTTCGATCACGGTGGGCACGATGCCGTTGTCGCGGAGCAGCCGCACGGCGGTCCGTCCGGTCGGCCCGTAGCCGATGACGATGGCGTGGTGCCCGGGGTCCTCGACTGGAGCGGCGCTCGGCGGCTGGAGATCGGCCGGAGCGCGGGACGGCCGGTTCAGGAACGCCCACCGCCCGGGGTTCGAGGCCGCCCACCGCTCGATCGGGCGGACCGTCCGATACAGGATCGGGTTGGCCACGATGGAGGCCATGGCCACGGCCACGAGCACGTTGGTGGCCTCCGCCGGCAGGGCCCCGAGTTCCCGCCCCACCGAGGCGAGAATGAACGAGAACTCCCCGATTTGGCCCAGGGCCGCCGCTGCGGTCAGCGCCGCGCGGAAGGGGTACCGCAGCACCCACACGATCACCAGCGCCACCAGCGGTTTGGCAACCATGACGATGGCGAGGGCGCCGAGCACCATGACCGGCGAGTCCGCGAGGGCCCAGGGGTCCAGCAGCATCCCGACCGACACGAAGAACAGCACGGCGAATGCATCCCGCATCGGCAGGGCTTCGGACGCCGCGCGGAGGCTGTAGTCGGACCGCCCCACGACCATGCCGGCCAGGAAGGCGCCGAGCGCCATCGAGACGTTGAAGATCAACGAAGACCCGACGGCAATCCCCAGGGCGATGACCAGCACCGTCAACGTGAAGAGTTCGCGCGACCGGGTGTGGGCCACGTAGTCGAGCACGCGGGGGATCACGCGTGTGCCGACGAGGGCCGTGAACGCCACGAGCGCGCTGACCTTGAGGCCCGTCAGCGCCAGGCTTGTCCAGAGCGCCGTGCCTCCCGCCGCCCCCGCACCAAACAACGCCGGCAGCAGCACGAGCGCCACGACGGTGAAGAGGTCCTCGACGACGAGCCAGCCGACGGAAATGTGCCCGGCCTGGGTGTGGAGATCGTTGTTGTCGGAGAGCACCCGCACCAGGACGACCGTGCTGGCCACCGCGAGCGCCATACCGAAGATCACGGCGGCCGGCCAGTCCCACCCGAAGGCGCGGACGAGTACCACGCCGAGCACCGTCGCCACGCTGCTCTGCGCGACTGCGCCGGGGACGGCGACCCGCCGCACGGCCAGCAGTTCTTCGACGTGGAACTGCAGGCCGACGCCGAACATCAGCAGGATGACGCCGATCTCCGCGAGTTGCTCGGCCAGCCGCACGTCGGCCACGAACCCCGGCGTATGCGGCCCCACCAGGGTGCCCGCGAGCAGGTAGCCGACAATCGGCGACAGCCCGAGCCGGTGCGTCAAGTACCCCAGCGCCAGCGCGGCGCTCAGGCCGCCGGTAAGCGTGAGGATCAGATCGTAGTTGTGCATCCTACAATCCCGGATACCACCGCTTCGCGTTCTCGAAATAGATCTTCCGCAGTACGCCCGACGGCAGAGCCACGCCCCGGGACGTGAACCCGGCGCGAACCCTGTCGAGCGTCAGCACCTGGTCCGTCGCAAGCCAGGCAGCGTCCGACTCGTACGCCGCCGCAAGCCGAGCCAGGCGCGTCTCGATATCGTCGGCGCCCGCCTCGGCGCCCCGCCCGAAGTCCAGATCGGTGCCGTAGAGCAAGCGGTCTTGGTACTTCAGGAGGAAGGCCCTCACTCGATCGCGCGGCTGGATCTGGAGGTGGACGATACGCGCCGACAGGTCGACGGCGAAGTTGGGGAACGCGTCGAGGCGTTTCGCCAGTTCGTCGACGTCGTACTCGAGGCTGCCGAGATGGCACCCGACGACCCGCAGCCCCGGGTGACGCTGAAGCATCCGGTCCCGCGCGGCAATCTGCGCCTCGTAGTTCGGAATCTCCGGATGCAGCAGACCGTGGTATTCGGGGTGCGACGCGAAGTACCGACGATCCCCGTCGACGGTCATCTGGTCGACGGGCAGCCAGCAGTTGCGCGGCTCTCCGAGATGGGCCACGAGCGTGCGGTTCCGGGCCGCGAGGGCGTTGAACACCGGGTCGAGCCTCGGGTCGTCCGCCATCACGTAGGCGCCGCCGGGGTCCTTCAGCACCATCCCGACGTCTTTCCAGATCTTGACGGCAACCGCCCCGCCGGCGTAGCCGTCATCGATCGTGGCGTTCGCGCTCCTGGCCCAGTCGTTCGCCCCCCAGTTGGACACGGTGAACGACGTCGCCCACGCGATCCGATCGGGAGCGGCGGCGTGCAGCGCCTGGGCCGACCCGATTTGCCGGCTCAACCGCCCCCAGTCCATACCGCCGACGGCGATATTCAGCCACCGGAGGTTGTACCGTTCGAGGAACGCCAGGAACGCGCGCAGGTGCACCGGCGACATGCCGCCGATATGGGCGTGCGCGTCGATCTTGGGCATCCGCATGACCTCGGCCACCGTCAACGAATCGCCCTGCGCGGCGAGTGTGGCCGGCATGCGCCCCCACGGCCCGACGACGGCGGCCGCCGCCGCCAGCAGGATCAGGATCCGGAGAATCGCAGTACGCATCGAGTGCGGCATGGCTCCCTCCACGAGCAGGCGGCCCGGCATCGAGAACAGCCAGGGATGGACGTAGCATAACGCGGTGCGCTCCCGCTGAGGTAACCTGTGGGACCATGCGTTACAAGTGGTGGGTCGTGTTCATGCTGTGGTGGGTCTGCTTCTTCAACTACGCGGACCGCCAGGCCATCTTCGCGGTCTTCCCCACGCTCAAGCAGGAGTTCGGCTTCGACACCGTCCAACTGGGGGTCATCGGCTCGGCGTTCATGTGGGTCTATGCGTTCGGGGCGCCGGCCGCCGGATTCATCTGCGACCGCTTCCGGCGCAAGGATCTGATTCTCGGCGGCTGCCTGTTCTGGAGCTTCGTGACCATCACGACGGGCTGGTGCTCGAAGTTCTGGCACTTCGTCACCGTGCGCGCGCTCGAGGGTTTCGGTGAGACCTTCTACTTCCCGGCGTCGATGTCGCTCGTGTCCGATTACCACGATCCCCGCACACGATCGCGGGCGCTGTCCTTCCACCAGTCCAGCGTCTACCTGGGCACGATCCTGGGAAGCTGGATCGGCGCCTGGTTCGCCGAACACGTCGGGTGGCGTTACGGGTTCTACCTGTTCGGCGGGCTGGGAATGGTGCTGGCAATCGTGCTCTACCGGTTCCTGCACGAGCCGGAACGTGGCCAGGCCGACGCGGCGCCGACCGATCTCGCCGGGCACAACGTGACCCCGACGAGTCTGTCCGCCGGTGCCACCCTGGCCGTCATCTTCCAGTCGCCCGTCGTCCCCCTGCTCATGCTGGCGTTCGTGGGCGCGAACTTCGTGGCCACGATCTTCCTCACGTGGACCCCGACGTTCCTTGTCGAGAAGTTCGGATTCCGCCTGGCGTCGGCGGGCCTGTCGGGCACGGTGTTCATTCACCTGGCGAGCGCCGCGAGCGTGCCGGTCGCCGGCGCCCTGGCCGACCGCCTGGCCAGGGTCTTCGCCGGCGGGCGCATGCTGGTCCAGGCGCTGGGACTGCTCGCCGGCGCCGCCTTCGTCGTCCTCGTCGGCCGGACCACGAACACGACCACGCTCATCGTGGCCATGACGGCGTTCGGTCTGTGCAAGGGCTTCTACGACTCCGGGATCTTCGCGTCACTCTTCGACGCGGTCGAGCCGAGGGCGCGAGGGACGGCCGCCGGCCTGATGAACACCGTCGGCTGGGGCGGAGGCGCCCTGGGGCCGGTGTTCGTGGGGTGGGCGTCCAAGTACGGCGGCCGCCCGACGGAAGTCGAGAACATGAGCGAGGCCATCGCCTTCGGCGGCATCGTCTACCTCGGCGCCGCGGCGCTCGTCGTCGCAGCGGTCGCGCTGTTCGCCCGTCATGCACGAAAGGTCCGCCAATGACGCACGCACCGCTGACCGGAATCGTCCCGCCGCTGATCACGCCGATGATCGAACGTGACGTCCTCGATGTCGCCGGACTCGAACGCCTGGTCGACCACGTCCTGACCGGCGGCGTGAGCGGCGTGTTCATCCTCGGCACGACCGGCGAGGGCCCGAGTCTCAGCTACCGCCTGCGCCGCGAACTCATCGAACGGACGTGCCGGCTGGTGCGCGGGCGCGTCCCCGTACTCGTGGGCATCACCGACACGGCGGTGGTCGAAGCGCTCGGGCTCGCGCGCCACG
>CAZJRM010000062.1:0-23723 GCA_964547975.1 uncultured Vicinamibacterales bacterium
CTGCCGGCCGGTGTCGAACTGGCGTACGACGGGTGGCAGGTTTCGATCTAGAGGCGCGGGGCTAGAGGCTAGAGGCTAGGGGAGGGTGTCGCGGGACGCGGGATGGTCCACGCACACCCCGGGCCGCCGTGCTCGCAGGGACCGGTCGACGCGACTCGGGATGTGCGCCGCCCATCCCGCCAATCCCCAATCCCCAATCCCCAATCCCAGCTATGATCACTCCGTGGACGTCATCCGCTATCCCGACGACGTGCGGCCCCGGTACTGGCGGGCGCCCGTCCTGGCGCTGGGCAACTTCGACGGGCTGCATCGCGGCCACATGAAGATCATCGAACGGGTCCACCGCGCGGCCTGGGAGCGCGGCGTGACGCCGGTCGTGTTGACCTTCGACCCGCATCCGACGCACGTCATCCGGCCCGACAAGGCGCCCCGCCTGCTCATGACGGAAGCGCAGAAGCTCGAGGCCATCGAGCGGGCCGACATGGCGGGCGCCGCCATCGTCCGGTTCACGCCGGAGATCGCGCAGTGGGAGCCTGACGCCTTCGTGCGCCGTGTGCTCGTCGACTGGCTTGGCGTATCGGAGGTGTGGGTCGGGGCCAACTTCCTCTTCGGCCACGAACGGGCCGGTACCTTTTCGGTGCTGAAATCACTGGGGCTCGACTACGGTTTCCGGGCCGAGAAGATCGATCCGGTCCGCTACAAGGACTTCGTCGTCAGTTCCACCCGGATTCGCCGATTGCTTGCCGAAGGCCGCGTGGACGAAGCGTCGGCGCTGCTCGGCCGGCAGTACTTCATCGACGGCGACGTGGTGGCGGGCGACGGACGCGGGCGCACGCTCGGCTTTCCGACGGCAAACCTCCGCACGACGAACGAACTGGTGCCGCCCCGGGGCGTCTACGCCACCGTGGCGCGCGTGGGGCAGTCGCTCTACCCGTCGGTGACCAACATCGGCGTCCGGCCGACGTTCGGAGGCGGGCATGCCGAGTCCATCGAAGTGCACCTGCTCGCGGGCGGACGGGACCTCTACGGCGAGACGGTGAGACTGTGTTTCGTCCAGCGGGTCCGTGATGAGAAGGCCTTTGCCTCGGTGGACGAGCTCACGGCGCAAATCGAGGCGGACTGCCGCGAGGCCCGTGCGCTGTTCGACCGGGTTTCGGTCTAGAATCTAGACACATGTCCGACGACGCACCCGCCGACGTGCCGCTGCGTTTCTGGGCGTCCTTTCCGTGCGATCCGCGATTCGGTCCGGCGATGACGGACCTGAGCGCGAAGGTCGCACGGCAACTGGGCTACCCGGACGCCGAAGCTCTCGACATCGGCCGGGCCGTCGAACGCGCGTACGAAGCGGCGGCCGCCTCGCGCACGGGCGGGGGAGACGTGCAGGTGAGCGTGACCATCCAGCCGCAGGGCGAAGCCCTCGAGGCGGAGGTGCGTTGTCCGCAACGGGTGCTCCTTCGACTGACGCGATCCGGAACCAGGTAACGCCAGACACCAGACCAACGCCATGCTGAGGCTCTACAACACCCTCACGCGGCGCGAAGAGGACTTCGCGCCGTCCCGCGACAACACGGTTCGGATGTACTCGTGCGGCCCGACGGTCTACAACCGCGGCCACATCGGCAACTTCCGCACCTTCGTCTGCCTCGACGTCCTGCGCCGGGTGATGAAGTACCACTGCGGGTACCAGGTCAGGCAGGTGATGAACTTCACCGACGTCGACGACCGGACGATTGCCGGATCGCAGCACACGGGCATTCCGCTCCGGGAGTATACCGACCAGTACATCGCCGCGTTCCGGGAGGACACGGCGCGCCTCGGGATGGAGGCGCACGAGGAGAATCCCCGGGCGACCGACGAGGCCAACCTGAAGGCGATGGCGGACCTCATCGCGGCCCTCGAGCGGAACGGCCACACCTATCGCAGCGACGGGTCGATCTACTTCCGCATCGGCACCTTCGACGGCTACGGCAGACTGGCCCGGCTCGACCACGCGGGCATCCAGCCCGGCGCGCGTATCGATTCCGATTCCTACAACAAGGATGATGCGCGGGATTTCGTGTTGTGGAAGGCGACGCGCCCCGACGAACCGACGTGGGACTACGGCCAGGGGCCGGGGCGGCCGGGCTGGCATCTCGAGTGCTCGGCCATGGCACTGCGCCTGCTCGGCGAACCGCCCATCGACCTGCACGCCGGCGGCGTGGACCTCGTGTTTCCGCACCACGAGAACGAGATCGCCCAGAGCGAAGGGGCGACCAGGGCGCCCTTCGCGAGGTTCTGGGTGCACGTCGAACACCTGCTCATCGACGAAGAGAAGATGTCGAAGTCGCTGGGCAACCAGTTCAACGTGCCCGACATCATCGCGAAGGGATACCGGCCGTCGGCGCTGCGGTACCTCTACATCTCGACGCACTACCGCAAGCAGCTGAAGTTCTCGTGGGCGAGTCTCGACCAGGCCGAAGAGGCGATGCAGCGCCTGACGGACTTCCTCGGGCGGCTCGACGTCGTCACGAACGCCGATGGGCATGCCGACACCGTCGAGCGGGTGGCCAGGGCGAAGACGGAATTCGGGGAGTGCCTCGAGCAGGATCTCAATACGGCCGGGGCGCTCGGCGTGTTGTTCGACCTCGTCCGCGCGCTCAACGCGGGCATCGATGCCCGCGACGTCGGGACGCCGGATGTCGCGGTCATTCGGGAGGCGTTCGAGTATTTCGACCGAATCCTGGGGGTGCTCTCCCTGCGGCGGCTGGAAGATGCCGCCGCCGTGCCGTCGGCCGGCGACATCGAACGGATGATCGCCGAACGCCAGGCGGCACGGGGCCGGCGGGATTTCGCGGAGGCGGATCGGATTCGGAAGGACCTGGCCGGCCGGGGCATCATCCTCGAAGACGGCCCCGGCGGCACGCGCTGGAAGGTGGGCCGGGCCTGAGGCCCGGCCCGGTCCGTTACAGGGACTCGATCGTCTCGACGATCTTGATGTTCCGCCTGGCGAGTTCGTTGATGAAGTAGGTGTAGCCCTCGCCCTTGATGGCGTCTTCGGGCGCCACGATGCCTGTCTCCGGCACCATGCCCTTGGCGATCATCACGGCGCCGATGGCGGCGGAGTAGCCGGTCACGCGGCCCATGGCCGACACCTTGTTGACCGTGTCGGCTTCATCCCACAGGTGGTAGGACACCCGCGTGCGGCGGCCGTTCTTCAGGCCGTCGACGGTGTTGTACATCACGCAGACGTCGGTCTCTCCGGGCTGCGCGCGCAGCCTCGGCTCGATCCTGGCCAGCAGCACCTCGCGGGGGACGACCTTCGTGCCGTTGACGTCCACGGTGTCGAGGTCGAGCATGCCGCATTCCTTCAGGGTCTGGACGCCGTCCCAGTGGCCCGGCCAGCGGACCGTCTTCTCGGCGAAGTCGCGGAGCGTGGGCCGCGTGAAGATGAAGCTGGGCATGCCGGGCGTGATGGCGCACTCGAGCTGCTCGGTCATGCCGAACTTGTCGAACGTGAACGATTCGCGGCCGGTCGAGGCGTCGACCTCGGTGATCTTGCCGTCCTGCAGGATGTTGACCTTGATGACGTACTCGCGCAGCACGTGGGAAAAGGCCCACGTGATCATGTAGCGCAGCGGGTGACGTGCGGCGGCTTCCTTCGCCGGGATGCCGCCGACGCGGGCGATGACGGAATCGACCGAGTCGAGCTTCCGCATGCCTTCGCCGCACGTCACGTTGCTCATGCCGGGCGCGAAGCCGATGCCGTCCATGAAGGTGACCTTGTTCGCGAGCGCGGTCTCGTGAATCCAGTCGCCGTACTGGTTGAGCGTCATGCCGGCTGGCAGTTGCAGCCCTTCGACTTCGTACGCGTCGGGGCGCAGGTGGTATTCCTCGAGGATGTCGGCGAAGTTGAAACCGCAGCGGACGGCCGCGTCGACCACCTGGTAGCTGGTGCGCCGGTCGGGCAGCGTGTTGACGCCCACGTTGTACTGCCGCATGAGCGCGGTGAGTTCGTCCTTCTTGTTGACGTCCACCTGGTGGGTGACGACCTTCGGGCTCTTGAGCCACGCCCTGGCGTTCTCGAGGGCGCCGTGACTGCGGTCGGCGAGGCCGACGACCGTGACGTCGGGGTTCTGGATGAGGTCGAAGCCGACGGTGGAACCCATCTTCCCGCCGCCGCCGAACACGAGTACTTTCATGGATGACTCCCTCGGAATGAATGACTGCCTGCCTGCCCGGATGGCGACCGGACGGCTGCGCTCCTATGCGTCCGACGGGGACGGGGAACCTGGGTGGGGACCAGGCCGGGCCCGGGTCGCGACGAGCGATCAGGGCCTGCAGGCGAGCAGCCCATTATACCTGCTCCATCAAGGGGCAAGGGGCAAGGGGCAAGGGCAAGGGGCACGTTCTCCTCTGGCCCGGCTCTTGCCCCTGCAGTACGGCCATGACCAGCCTCGTGACCGTGGGATTCGGGAAAGCGGCCGAAGATCTCGCCTGTGCCGAATTGCAGCATCTCGGATACGCAATTCTTGCCAGGCGCTACCGCACGAAAGTTGGCGAAATTGACATCGTGGCCCGCGACGGGCGCGCCGTGGTGTTCGTCGAGGTGAAGGCGCGCACGGACGAGCGGCACGGCCATCCGGCCGAGCACGTCACGCCGTGGAAACAACGACGAATCGCAGCCATGGCCAACGACTTCCTCACGCGCTGGCGCCTGCACGGCGCGCCGTGCCGGTTCGACGTGGTGGCGGTGACGGGGCCGGCCGGCGGGGCGCAACGGATCGATGTCATTCGCGCGGCGTTTTGGGTAGACTGGTAGAGCCCGTGAGGGCGGCATTCGCGCGCCGGGAGGCTTGAACGAGCGGGTGCCGATGTGTTACTGTGAGAGTTCGTTGAGCGGGAATAACTCAGTGGTAGAGTGCGACCTTGCCAAGGTCGAAGTCGCGGGTTCGAATCCCGTTTCCCGCTCCACCTTCCTCTCTGTTCCGATAGCGTTTTCCTGACAGGGCGCCGTAGCCAAGTGGTAAGGCAGAGGTCTGCAAAACCTCCATTCTCCGGTTCAAATCCGGACGGCGCCTCCACCATCTCCTGAAATCACTGAGCGCTCTCGATCCTGCTCGACCGGGGTATTGCGGCCGTGTTTTCCGGTTCCGAGCCGTGAGCGCGTTTCCAAGCCGGCCAATTCATCTCGACCGATTTGGTCGGAGCCAGATCTCAAGGCCCCCGGTCGACGGTCGATTCTTCCATCAGCCCCTGTTGCGTCCTGCCACCCGCGCGTCCGACGCCGAAGTGGCCCGTAGGTCTCGATGCTGTGGAGGCTGAAATGTCGAGCGCGATGCCCGCCGAACCGCATGGCGACAACGCCGCGGAGATGCCCTGGGTGCTGGCCAAGGTCGGCGACGGCCTGTTCGCATTGACCACGTCTGAGGTCAGGGAGATGGTCTCCACGCCCCATGTCGTGGCCGTGCCCGAGGTGCCGCCGCACGTTCGCGGCATCATCAACCTCCGCGGTACCGTCATGCCGCTCGTCGACCTGCGCCGCCGGTTCGGCAAACAGTCCCGTGCGGACGAGGCCGAAGCGCTCGTCGCGATGCTGAAACAACGCGAACAGGAGCACCGCCACTGGGTGGACACGCTCGAGAAGTCCGTTCAGGAGCGGGCCCGCTTCGCCCTGACGACCGACCCCCACGCCTGCCTGTTCGGTCAGTGGTTCGATCGGTTCGCGACCGACGACCTGATCCTCTCGACGGCCATGCGCCGGTTCGACGAGCCGCACAAACGTATTCATGCCATCGGTGCCGAGGTCGTGGCGCTGTGCGAACAGGGCCAGCACGAGGCGGCGGTCGAGAAGGTCGCCATGGCCCGGCACGGCGTGCTGAACCGCCTGCTCGAGACGTTCAACGAAACGTACGGATTGCTGCGCGACCAGTCGCGGGAGATCACCGTGGTGATCAACGACGGCAGCCGGACGTTCGGCGTGGCCGTGGATTCCATTCAGTCGGTCGAGCGCCTGCCGGCCTCCGGGCTTTCGCCGGTGTCGGAAGTCGGCGGCGGCCTGCAGCAGGAATTCGTGACGGCCATCGGCCGCCGCGTCAAGGACAACGCCCTCGTGATGGTCCTGGACGGCCGGCGCCTGATGTAGCGCGTCACTCCGTCGGCAACGCCAGATACGCCTGCTTGACGACGTCGGCGCCGCAGGCGCGCTCGAGACGTCGCACGATGAAGTGCCCGCGGGCGACGTCCTGGAAATGGTCGATGAAGATCAGGTTGATCACGGCGCCGCCGGCGGCGCCGATGACCGGCACCGACTGCGCCGCGACCTTCTCCGTTACGGGAATCCCGAATCTCGCGGCAATCTGCGCGATGAATCGGACGATGGCCGGAGCGCTCTCCTGGGCCACTCCGCGTTCGGCGATGATGGCGGCCGCCTCCGACAAGGCCTTGGCCAGGGCTGCCCGGACGGCGAAGTAGCCGGACTCCGCACGGTCGTCGCCTGGCTGGCGGCCGCCGAGCGCGAAGACTTCGAGGCACGCCAGCCGCGCGTCGGGCGACCCGAGGGCTTCTCCCTCACTGCGCGCGATATCGGCAATCGACCGCAGCATGATGACCGTCGAGACGGGGAGTTCGACGGCCAGGGCGGCCACGCCGAACGCGCCTCCCGCCCCTCCCGTCACCGCCACGGCCGACTTGTGCAGCCGCTCGGTTGACTTGCGCGGACGATGGTCGAGCGTCTTCAGCGCGAAGTGCGTCGCGGCCTGCAAGGCCTTCGTGGTGGCCGCGTTCACGAGATCCGACGCGCCCTTCGGCAACAGTCCGAAGACCTTCTCGACGGGCGCGCCGACGGCGTTCGCAATGCGCGTCGACAGACTGACGTGCTCGAGCAGGCCCTTCGCGTACCGGAGGTCGGCGAGGTCGGTTGGCGTCAGCATCGTGATTCTGGCTCCCGGTCCATGATAATCTCCCCGCCGGGCTCGGAGGCCCGGTCCTTCATCGGGAGATGACCATGAAACGACGTGACTTCATCAGGAACTCTTCGTTGGCTGGCGGCGCGATGCTGTCCGGCGTC
Organism: uncultured Vicinamibacterales bacterium; assembly: GCA_964547975.1. Lineage (GTDB taxonomy): Bacteria > Acidobacteriota > Vicinamibacteria > Vicinamibacterales > JAKQTR01 > CAYJPV01. The sequence continues at coordinate 7,046 of CAZJRM010000062.1, forward strand.
GCGGCCGCGCCGGCCGAGGCGCAGGCGGCGGTGCGCGAGTACTACGAACTGCGGGTCTACGAGACCCCGACCGGTAACCGCAAGTCCGTGCTGGCCGAGTATCTGGAGAAGGCCGCGATTCCCGCCTGGAACCGCGCGGGCATCGGCCCGGTCGGCGTGTTTTCCGTCGTGTCGGGAAGCAGCAACCTCAACCGGTACGTCCTGCTGCCGTTCCCGAGCCTCGAGGCCTTCGGCGCGTTGCCCGCGAAGCTGGCGGCCGACGCCGACTACCAGAAGGCCGCCGGCGCCTACCTGGGCACGACGATCGACAATCCCGCCTACACGCGGTACGAGTCGACGCTGATGCTGTCGTTCAAGAACCTGCCGCGCCTCCGCGTGCCGGCGGAAACGGCGGAGAAGAAACCGCGTATCTTCGAGTTGCGCACGTACGAGAGCCACAGCGAGACGGCCGCGCTCAAGAAGATCGAGATGTTCAACGAGGGCGGCGAGATCGGCATCTTCGACAAGGTGGGGCTGCGGTCGGTGTTCTTCGGGCAGACGCTCATCGGCCAGCGCCAGCCGAATCTCACCTACATGACGGTGCACCAGGACATGGTTGCCCGCGAGAAGGTGTGGGCGGACTTCAGGGTGTCCGAGGACTGGAAGAAGCTCAGCGCGGATCCGGCATTTGCCAACACCGTCTCGGCCATCACCGTCGTGTTCCTGCAGCCGGAACGGTACTCGCAGATCTGAGCCGCTCAGGGGGCGCGCCTGGCCAGAGCCAGCAGCGCGGGGTCGCGTGGAAAGAGCGCGATCCCGCGTGCCACCACCTGCCTGGCGGCGGCGGGGTTGGCCAGGTCGAACTGGAGCCGCGCGAGATCCACGAACGCCTGGACGGGCGGCGAGGGCAGCTGCAGCGCCCGCTCGAGATCGTCCACGGCAGCCGCGTTGTCGCCAGCCAGGCGCGCCAGGCCGGCGGCGCGTATCAACACTGCGGCTCGCCCCGGCGCGTGGTCGGGGGCCAGCGCGATCCAGCCGTCCAGTGACTCGCGTGCCAGCGTCGTGCGGCCGAGGCGCTCGGCCGCGTCGGCGTGCCAGAGCAGCGTGTCCGGCAGCAGCGGCAAGGTGGCCACGGCCTGCCTGAGATAGGCTTCTCCCTGCACGGCATCGCCCGACAACACCAGCGTGCGTCCGTAGAGCGCAAGGGTCTCGCCTGACGCGCCCGGCCGGTTGGCCAGTGGTTCGAGCGCGGCCCTGGCCTTTCCGAGGGCGACGCGGTCCCGTTTTGGGGTCGCTGCCTCGAGCCAGATCCGGCCGACCGTCTGGAAGATGGGGGTGTTGTCCGGGACACGTTCGGCGGCCAGTCCGAGGAGGTTGATGGCCGACTCCGTGCGGCCCATCCTGGCGTAGGCCAGCGCGGCCACCGTCTGGCGCTCGGGCCGCATCGGCTCGAGGGCGGCCACGGCTTCGAGCTGATCGACGGCTTCACGATCCCGGCCCGCCGACGCCAGGACCCGGGCGAGTTCTTCGCGGGCCGGGACCATCGCCGGGTTGGCGCCGACGGCGTCCCGGAACGCCGTGATGGCGTCGTCGGTCCGGCCGAGGTCCTTGAGACAGAGCCCCAGCACGTAGTGGGCATCCGCCAGCTTGCCATCGAGCGCGAGGGCCTGCTGGAGGGGCACGAGCGCCTTGCCCGGGTCGCCGGCCCGGAAGCAGGCGAGGCCCAGCTTCACCAGGACCCGCGGAGTCTGGTCGTCGATCGCCACGTAGGTCCGGTAGTTCTCGACGGCGTTGGTGAAACGTTCGAGATCGTAGTTCACGTCGCCGAGCAACTCGGCGGGACGCAGCGCGGTCGGGTCGAGGCGGGTGGCGGACCTCAGGTCGCGGCGGGCCGCCTCGTTTTCTCCCCGCAGACGGTACGCTTCGCCCCGCTTCAGGTAGGCGATCATCACGTCGTCTCGCAGGGCGATGGCGCCGCTGAACGCCTCGATGGCCTGGTAGGTCTGCCCGCCGGCGAGGGCGGCGTCGCCACGGGCGAGCAGCGCCCGGTAATCCCGTTCCCGAAGCGCCACGCCGGCGCCGACCACGACCGTGACGGTGACGAGCGCAATCAGCACGCCGGCGAGCCAGACCCGCTTCATAGGACGACATGGTAGCAGCATCGGCGGGGCCCTATGGAACCTTTGCCGCACTTTCGTGTCTAACGCTGACAGGACGAGGACGAACCGGCCGGCCGGGTTCGAGCGAACCTGACAGCCGACCGGCAAGCTGCTATAGTTCAGGGAGTATTGGCGTGGCCGAGGGACTATCGGTGAAACAAGCGCCCGCCCTGAGTTGGCCGGACATCGCTGACCGCGAAGCTGTCCTCATCCGCCGGAGTGTGGAAGGGGACGCCGAAGCCTGCGCGGCTCTGGTGGCCGAACACCAACGGATGGTATTCCTGCTCGCCCTGCACCTGGTCGGTGACCCCGAAGAGGCACGCGACCTGTCGCAGGATGTGTTCCTGCAGGTCTTCCGCACACTGGACCGCTTCCGGGGCCAATCGGCGCTCCGGACCTGGATCTACCGCATCGCGGTGAACCAGGCCCGAAACCGGCAGCGGTGGTGGCGTCGGAGACGTCGGGGTGACCAGGTATCGATCGACGATCACATCCAGCAGCACGGCGAACTGCCCGAACGGACCGGGGCGGCCGAGCCTGATCGTGTGCTGGATCGGAAGGAGACCGCCGAGCGGGTCTGGCAGGCGCTTGACGCTTTGCCGTTCGATCAGCGCACGGCCATGGTGCTCCGGGAAATCGACGGATTGAGCTACGAGGAGATTGCCTTCTCGCTTGGGGTCGCCATCGGCACCGTCAAGTCGCGGCTGACGCGCGCGCGTGAAGCGATGCGCGGCCGGTTACGGGAGGCGAGGAACGTATGAGAACCATGTCGTGTCACGGCGCGCGGCGGAGGCTGTCGGCCTTTCACGATGGTGAGTTGCCGGCCCGCGAGCAGGTCGCGGTCGAGGTGCATCTGCGTTCGTGCGCGACGTGCGCCCGGGAAGCGGCTGACCTGAAGGCCGTCGGCGAGACGTTGCGGGCACGCGCGGCCATGACGGCCGGCGTGTTCGAGCACGAGTTCGAGGGGCTGCAGGCGGGCATCGTCAGCCGCCTGCGGGTCGAGCGCGAAGAATCGGTACCGGCGCAGGTCGGCCGGATGTTCGAAGACATGCGGCTGGGATTCGCGGCGCTCGGATCGACGGCCGCGTCGTTCGTGTCGCTGCTGGCCGTGGTCGGCATCCTGAATTTCGGCCCGCAGAGCGAGCGGCCGGATTCGCTGGCCGGCGTCATGCAGGGCATGAGCGGTTCGAAGGCGACCGTCGACGTCCGCGACCTGGTCGGCCAGCAGATCGGCGTCCCGAGCCCTCAGGATCGCGAGGCGATGTCGGCCAGCGCGATGGGGGCGCCGGCGGGAACGGCGCGCGAAGTTCAGATGAGCGAAGAAGACACCGTGTTCGCCCTGGCGGCCGTTGTGACCCGGCAAGGCAGGATCGCGAGCCTCGAAGTCGTGCGCTCGGATGCCCAGAGCAGCCGGGATCGTGAACAGATCCTGCGCCTGCTCGACCAGGTGTCGCGCGCGCGATTCGAGCCTGCCACCGTGGGCGGGGCACCTGTGGCCGCGCGCCGCGTCTGGGTGATGGCCCACACCACCGTGCGCGCGAAGTTGCCGCCGCTGCCCAAGCAGAGTTCGTTGCCCTCGGTCTGGACGGCGACGAGCGTCGTCAGTTGACGAAGAACGCGTCCGGCTGAAGCCGGACGCCACGGATACTCGCGCGGACGCCACCGATACTCGCGCGCGCCACGCAGAATCACGTGGGGGCTGGCTTCAGCCAGCCCCTTCCTGCGTACGTGCCGTCTACCTGCCGGGCTTCGGAAGCGCCGGCGTCTCCACCCGCGCCGTTCCGGTATTGTTCATGGCATCCGTCGCGCGAAGCGTGACGCGGCCCGCCGCCTGGCCTTCGATGACAATCTCGAACCGTTCGCGCAGCGAATCGGCGGCCCCGTCCGACGGGGAGGCCGTCTGCCACGGCCCGAGGTCGATCGAATACTCGAGCCGTTCCACGACCGACTGCGTGTCGTGCGCGTCGAACGTCACGACGGACCGGGCGCCGTCGGCCCGGATGCCGATGCCTGAGATGACCGGCGGATTGTTGTCCACGTCGAAGGCGGCGCTGAACGACTCACCCGAGAGCGCCGACGCGGCGGCGTTGGCAAGCCGATCCGACGCGGTGACGCGGGCCACGTACGTGCCGTCGCCGACCGACGTCGTATCCCACACGACCAGTTCGTCCAGCGTGGCGGTCCGGACCGGCTTCCACACGGTCTCGCCAACCAGCCGGACGTGCAGGTCGTAGACGAGTCGATCGTCGTTGGCGTCCTCGGCGCGCCACGCGAACGCCTGAAGGCCCTTCTGATACAACCGCCGCCCCAGCGCCGGCACGGCCCCGCGGGTCATCGGCGTGCCGAGCGGCATCGAGAACACAGGGAACCGGTACTCGGGCAGCGCGGAGTCGAGCCCGGCGATCTCGGGCTCACCTGTCGGATACGGGCGTTGGAACACGATCCCCGGCGGATGAAGGGTGACCTCCGTGATCCGCGGCCGCACGTTGCGCTGGAGGTAAGCGATGGAGACCGACGCCAGCGATGGCTGCGCTCCGCCGTCGCCGGTCAACTGAACCTTCCATTGGAGGTACCGCGCGCCGGGTGACCGGACCGGTTCGCCCTCGGCGCGGGCGTACGGGCCAACCCACGGGCTCCAGCCGTCGTCCGGCGCGGCGGTGTTGCCGCTGCGCGTGAAGACCTGAACCCGTCCGCCACGGGCCTCCCCGAGCCGCCACGACAGCGTGCCCCAGGACGCCGTCGTGCCCGCGTCGCGAACGTCAGACACCCACGTGCCCTCGGGGGCGCGCTCGGTTCCCAGAGACACGATTCGGCCGGGATTCGACGTGGCCACGTATCGGCCTGACGCGGTGGCCAGCATCGCCGTGGCCTGCTGCCCGGCCAGACGGGTGACCAGGGACGAGCGCAGCGGGTTGCCGCTCACCCGGTAGATCTTGCCGCCGTTCCCGGTGCCGACCAGGAGGCTGTCCGGTCCGTCGGGCAGGATGTCGAACGGGATGTCCTCCCTGGACTCCCAGACGACCTCGAAGTTGCCATCGGCGTCGATCGTATACACGGCACCTCTGGCCGTCGCCGCGGAAGCCGGAGATGCGGACGCGGTACCGGAGCCAGCGGCCGAGGCCTGGGGCACGTCGATGACCGTGACGTTGACGATCTCGGAAGACACGGACGCGACCGGGGCGGCGGGCGCCGGCGCGGGTGCCGCCGGGGCCGACGGGGACGTGTCCTGAGCGGGCTTCCCGTTCACGGCCGCGACGTACACGCGCCCGTCTCGCGCGACACGAATCGAACGTACCTCGCGATACGGAGAATCGATCAGGACGAACGGCTTCCCGGCGTCGTCGAATCGGAGAACCCTCCCGGGTGATTCGGTGCCGGCGAGCAGGCGTCCCCGGGCGTCGAAGGCCAGCGAGGTCACGTGCGTGGCTGACGCCTTGTAGTACGGCGCTGCGGTTCCGCCTCGGGCGACGCGGTAGATCTGGCCCTTCTCGCCGGTCGCGACGAACAGGTCACCGCGGGCGTCGAAGGCGAGGCTCCAGATGTACTTGTCGTCGGGATCGAACGCCACCGCCGTTCGGCCCGGTCCGTCCACCCGATAGACGCGGCCGTTTGGTGACGTGCCCACGTACAGGCTACCGTCGGCGGCAACGGCGAGGGCGTGAACCTCGAGTTCCCCGGCGTCGAACCACACCGACGCCTTGCCCTGCGGATCGATCCGGATGACCTGACCGTCATTGCCCGTGCCCGCGTACAGACTTCCGTCGGGAGACGAGGCGAGCGTCCAGACGAACGGGACCACCGCGTCGTAGACCGGGCGAACGGCCGGTCCGAGCACGAGCCGCCCGAAGTCGTCAATCGACAACCGGTCGGCGTCGCCCTTGAGAAAGTCGGAGGCGGTGGCCGCCTGCCAGTATCGCGTCGACGATGCCTGCCCCGTGACCGTGACGGCCAGGAGGACGAGGGCGAGCAGCGGGAACCTGCGGATCTGACGTTTCATGAGACGACTTTCGTAGGCCGCGCGGCTACGGCTGCCGTGCGGCGACCGGGTTGATCGTGAGCGTCCGCATCCCCGTGACGGCGGACTCGACAGGGATATCCCACGCGGCCACGAGCGCGCTGCCGAGGGCCGAGGTCCCTCCGGACGCGCGGTCGCCCTCGACGACCGCGAGTACGGAGTTCGGCAGCGAGGTGAGCGCTTCGCCGGCCACCATGGCGCCGGCGTCACGGGCGTAGAGGCGGACGTAGATTCGGTTGTTCCGCTTGACCTCCCGGAACCGGGAGAGCAACTGGGCCACCGAGGAAGGCGGGGGAGACGTGTGTCCTTCGCGGGCTTCGAATTGCGCCGTCTGACGTCCATCCGCCACGACGAGCGTCAGCGGTCCCTGCACCCACGCCGGGATCGTTGCCGAGACGGTGCGGACGTCTTCGGACCCGCGATACGGGCGAACCAGGATTCGGATCGGGAACGCTCGGCCCGGGCGCACCTCCGGCGCGTCGATCCACACACGTTCGATGGCCAGCGACCGGTCGTGTTCGACGGTCGTGACCTCGAGCGTCACTCCGTCGATCCGGGCCGACTCCCGTGTGTTGCTTTCGAGGGCGGCGAGCGGCACCGACAGCGTCGCGGCCGCCTCCGACGCGGACGCCTCCCCGGCGAACACGTCGGTGAACTCGACGGGGGCATGGCCCCGGACCGAGAGCGAACCCCGGACCGCGTAGGTGTTCACACCGAGGTCGCGCTCGAACGTGCTCAGCACGCCGCCGACCGCGACGTAGGCCAGCAACGGCGTGAAGAACTCGTCGTCGATCATCGACAGCCGAATCGTGCGGCGACGGCCGTCAGGGCCCGTCAGTCCGACGGTGAGCGGGATCATGTCCGGCGCCGGGCCCATCGCGCCGGCCAGGACGGTCGCGCGGTCCTGCGTGAAGGTGCCGATGACCGGGCCCGTGGTCGTGATGCGCGTCGACGACATCAGGCTCGGGAGGATGGCCTGCACGGTCGCGGTGGTCATCGGGACGCGGGTCGGTCCCAGGCCGAAGAGCGGATGTCCGAAGGCGTAGACCCGCGGTCCGTCCACCTCGGTGACCGTGCCGGTGGCTCCGATGTCATAGTCGCCTCGCGCCAGCATCGCGCCCACCGGGTCTCCCGGGCGGAGCGCCGTCGTGGTGTCGCTGGACTGCTGGCCGGTGCTCCCGGACGGGACGGCGACAAAGCCGGCCCTGGCCAGCAGGCTCGAGAGGGGGGCCAGGGCGTCCATGGGAAGCCCTCCGAAACTCACCGGGGTGGCGATCGGGCGCAAGCCGGCGAGCAACGCCGGGTCAAGGGGGCCGGACACCGGGAATGCGAGACGATCGGAGGATGGCGTCCAGACGGATCGAGTTCGCGCGATCGTTTCGATGACCCGGGTGAACGACTCGCGGGTGATGTGCGACGGCAGGGCCAGCGGCGCAGCCGGCTGGCGGCCCGAGGCCATGCGCGACGCGTCGAGCATTTCCGCGATTGGCGTGATGCCGGCGATGGGTTCGGTCGGGAAGTTGCCCAGCGAGTACGCCACGGCCCCGATCATCCGCCCGTTGATGTAGACGGGACTGCCGCTCATGCCGGCGATGACGCCGGTCCTGGCGAGCGGGCCGCCTTCGAGCCGCGCGAGGATCAGATCGCGTCCGGGCGCGCTGGTGTTGGGGAGGATGCCGAGGATATGGACCTTGAAGTCCTCGAGGCCGGCGCGGGTAAACGCCGTACGGCCCACGCCAATCATCCCTGGCGTGATTTCGGACACGGACATGTACCGTTCGGCGGCCGGCGCCGACCAGACCCACAGGCAACAGACGGTAAGCGCGGCAGCGGCACGGCGGAATGGCATGATGTGCTCGTACCCCTTATAGCGACTTGGCCCGCACAGGGTCAAGGAAGCCACGAGGAAGCCGGCGCGCGATTGACAGTGGCGGAGCCCGGATGTTACGCTCGGCGACGGTTACCCACGATGCAGTCCGACAACCGCCTCGACGTCGTCCGGTGCTTCCGCGCGGATCGTTCCGCCGCCAAGGCCGACGTGCGCTCGTGGTGGTGGTGGTGCTTCACCACTGGCTGACGAGGCCTGCCCGGTAACCCGACGTTCGGAACCGACGACACCATGCCTCTTCAGCCTCCGGGTTGAAGAGGCATTTTCTTTGTCTGGCGCATGATGGACCACCGACCTCGACTCTGTGTGACCGTGACGGGCGACACCCTGGCCGAGTTGCGCGCGCGCCGGGACGCCGCCGCGCGCGACGCCGACATCGTCGAACTCCGCCTGGACACCGTGACCGATCCGGACGTCGCCGGCGCGCTGGCCGGCAGAACGGGTCCGGTGATCCTGACATGCCGGGCCTCCTGGGAAGGCGGACGGTTTGCAGGCGCCGAAGACGAGCGGCGGCGTCTCCTGGAGGCGGCCGTCGCCAGTGACGCCGAGTTCGTCGACCTGGAGTGGAAGGGCGGATTCGGCGACCTGGTTCGGCGCCGCGCTGGCCGGGGCATTGTCCTGTCGTCGCACGACTTCGACGGCGTGCCAGCGGATCTCGAAGACCGGGCCCGCGCGATGGCCGGCGCCGGGGCCGAGGTCGTGAAGATCGCGGCGGCCGTGTCCCGCCTCGGCGCGTGTGCCGACCTGCTCGCCGTCAGCCGGCGATTCGCCCCCGGCCGCTCGGTCGTGCTCGGCATGGGGGAGGCCGGGATCGTCACGCGGGTGTGCGCGGCGGCCTTCGGCAGCGCGTGGAGCTACGCCGGCGCGGCCGTGGCGCCCGGCCAGATCACACCGGCCCGGATGATCCGTGAATTCGGCTTCCGGCGTATCCGCACGGAGACGGCGCTGTTCGGCGTGCTCGGGCGGCCCGTGTCGCACTCCCTGTCGCCGGTGATGCACAACGCCGGGTTCGGTGCCCTCGGCGTCGACGCGGTGTACCTGCCGCTGCCCGCCGCGGACTTCGAGGACTTCCTCGCGTTCGAGCGAGCGTTTCCCCTGTCCGGCGTCAGCGTGACGGCGCCCTACAAGGCGGACGCGATGGCCATCGCCTCCGAGCACGCGCCCCTCGTCCGGGAGACCGGCGCGGCCAACACGCTCACGCGCGTTGGCGGGCGATTCGTGGCCGACAACACGGACGTGGACGGTTTCCTCGAGCCGCTGGCGGACGTCGGACTCCGCGGTATGCGGGCGGCGATTCTCGGCAACGGCGGCGCCGCGCGTGCTGCGGCCAGGGCGCTCCGTGACCGGGGCGCGACGGTCACGATCTTCGGCCGCGATCCGGAACGTGCGGCCGCGTCGGCGTCCCGGGTCGGCGTCAGCGCTGCAACCCGCCCGGTGCCGGCGGACTCGTGGGACCTGCTTGTCAATGCGACCCCTGTCGGGACGCACCCGGGTGATGCCGAGTCGGCGTTTCCCGAGGCCGGCTACGGCGGGTCCCTGGCCTACGACCTCGTGTACAACCCGCCCGAGACGACGTTCCTGCGCGAAGCGCGCGCGCACGGCTGCCGGACGATTGGCGGCCTCGACATGCTTGTCGCGCAGGCCAGGCTCCAGCAGCAGCGGTGGCTGGGCCGGGCGCCCGGGGCCGACACGTTGCGCGATGCGGCGCTGTGGAAACTGATGGTGAGTGACGTATGAACCTGACGACGTTCGAACAATTCGTGGAACTGGCGCAGCGCAGCACGTTCGTGCCCGTCTGCAAGGAGATCATGGCGGACCTGCTGACGCCCGTGTCGGCGTTCCTCAAGATCGCCGAACACTCCGACTACGCCTTCCTGCTGGAAAGCGTGGAAGGCGGCGAGCAGGTGGCGCGCTACTCGTTCCTGGGCAAGGATCCGTTCCTGCACCTGCGGGCGAACGGCACGCGCGTGGTGGTCGATCGCGGCGGCACGACGACCGACAGCGACAAGCCACTGATCTCGACCTTGCGGGACCTCATGGCCGGCTACCGTTCGCCCTACGTGCCCGGGCTTCCCCGGTTCACCGGCGGAGCGGTGGGGTACCTCGGCTACGATGCCGTGCCCTGGTTCGAACCGGTCTCCCTCGACGCGCAGACTCCTCCCGGAATTGCCGCGGACGAAGCGGGGTTCATGCTGTTCGACACGGTCCTGGCGTTCGACCACGTCCAGCACCGGATCCTGATTATCGCAAACGCGCGAATCACGCAGGACGACGACCTGCGTGCGCTCTACCAGTTCGCGTGCGCGAAGATCGAGTTCCTCGAGCGGGAACTCGAACGGAACCTGTCGCAGCCGGACCGCCGCGAGCCGGAGCCCTTCACGGTCCGTCCGAACCTGACGGCCGAACAGTTCGAGCGGCACGTGCGGGCGGCGAAGGAGCACATCGCGGCCGGCGACATCTACCAGGTGGTTCTGTCGCAGCGGTTCGACGGGGATCTGTCCGCCGACCCGTTCACCGTCTACCGCGCCTTGCGGCACGTGAACCCGTCGCCATACATGTTCTACCTCCGGATGGGTGAAGTCTCGATTGTCGGAGCGTCGCCGGAGATGCTCGTGCGCGTGGAGGGCCGGCGAGTCGAGACCCATCCGATCGCCGGCACACGCCCTCGCGGCCGGGACGCGGAAGCCGACCAGCGGCTCGCCGAAGAGCTCAAGGCCAGCGAGAAGGAGCGTGCCGAACACGTGATGCTCGTCGATCTCGGGCGCAACGACATCGGGAGAGTGGCGGAGTTCGGCACGGTGCGCGTACCCCAGTACATGGCGCTCGAACGTTACTCCCACGTCATGCACCTGGTGTCCATCGTCGAAGGCCGGCTGGCCGAAGGCCAGGACAGGCTCGACGCCCTCGTGTCGTGTTTCCCGGCGGGGACGGTGTCGGGCGCGCCGAAAGTGCGCGCCATGGAAATCGTGGCGGCGCTCGAACCCGATCGTCGGGGTATCTACGCCGGCGCCGTGGGCTACCTCGACTTCGCCGGCAACCTCGATTTCTGTATCGCGATCCGGACCATCGTGATCGCGAACGGCATCGCATCGGTGCAGGCTGGCGCGGGCATCGTCGCCGACTCCAATCCCACGGCGGAGTACCAGGAGACGCGGGACAAGGCGCAGGCCCTGCTCCGCGCGCTGGAACTCGCGCAACGCGGTCTCTAGCGGGAGTCGGCCGATGCTCATCATCATCGACAACTACGATTCGTTCACCTACAACCTGGTGCAGTACTTCGGCGAACTCGGCGTCTCGCCGACGGTGTTCCGGAACGACGCCGTGGACCTCGAGGCGCTCGAAGCGCTTTGCCCCGGGTACCTGGTCATCTCGCCCGGGCCGGGACGGCCGGAAGACGCAGGCATCAGCGCGGACGCCATCCGTCGTTTCGCCGGGCGCGTGCCCATCCTCGGGGTGTGCCTCGGCCACCAGGCGATCGGGCAGGTGTTCGGGGGCGAGGTGGTTCGGGCGCCCCGGCCCATCCACGGCAAGACGTCGGCCGTCGATCACGACGGCCGGGGTCTCTTCGAAGGCTTGCGCGGTCCCCTGACCGTCGGGCGGTATCACTCGCTCGTGGTCTCCGAACACGCACTGCCTCCGGCGCTCGAGGTGTGCGGCCGGGCCGCCGACGATGGCACCGTCATGGCGCTGCGACATCGCGAGTGGCCGGTGTTCGGCGTGCAGTTCCACCCGGAATCCGTGCTGACGATGGACGGCCGGCACCTGTTGCGCAACTTCCTGAACGCGCATTGAGGAGACCGTGATGGCATTCGGAGATTCCCTGGCCAAGGTGATGCGCCGCCAGGACCTGACGTCCGACGAAGCGCGGGAGGCGATGGACGATATCGTCGACGGCCGGGCGCGGCCCGCCCAGGTCGCGGGACTGCTCGTGGGACTGGCGATGAAGGGCGAGCGTCCAGCCGAGATCGTCGGCTTCGCGCAGGCGATGCGCGCGCGGTCGGTCAAGCTGGCACGTGTTCCCGAAGGGTGCGTCGACCTCTGCGGGACCGGCGGTGACCAGGCCGGGACGTTCAACATCTCATCGGCGGCGTCCCTGGTCGTGGCGGCCTGCGGCGTCCCGGTGTCGAAGCACGGTAATCGGTCGGTGTCGAGCCGGTGCGGCAGCGCCGACGTGTTCGAAGCCCTCGGCGTCCAGGCGGCGGCGCCGCCGCCGGCGGTCGAACGTTGCCTGCACGAAGCCGGGATGGCGTTCCTGTTCGCGCCGGTGTTCCATCCATCCATGCGGAACGTGGCCGAGGTTCGCCGTGAACTCGCGGTGCGGACGGCCTTCAACCTGCTCGGTCCGCTGACCAACCCCACCGCGCCGGGCCGGCAGCTCGTCGGCGTCCCTCGGCCGGAACTGACGGAACTCATCGCGCGCGCGCTCGGGCTGCTCGGATCGGAACGCGCCTGGGTGGTGCACGGTGCGGACGGCCTCGATGAGATTTCGACGACCGGGTACACCAAGGTGTCCGAGTGCCGTGACGGCAAGGTCAACACGTTCTACCTGCATCCGGCCGAACTGGCGCTGCCGAAGGCGCCGATGTCGGCCCTCGTCGGCGGCGATGCGGCCACGAACGCTGGCATCATCCGTCGTGTGCTGGCCGGCGAACGGGGGCCGGCGCGGGACGTGGTCCTCCTGAACGCCGGCGCCGTGCTGCTGATCGCCGGCAGAGTGGCGTCGCTGCGGGATGGCGTGAAGGCGGCGGGCGAGGCCGTGGACAGCGGGCGGGCCGCGCTCGTGCTGGAACGCCTCGTGGCGTGTTCTTCCGCGTCGGTGCAGTAGCATGCACGACCTGCTGGGGGCCATCGTGGCAGGCGCGAAGGCGAGCGCGCTCGCCCGGAAGCGGACGTGCCCGCCGTCGGCGATGGAGGCGCGCGCCGCCGCGCGTCAGCCGCGGGGAGAGGACTTCGTCAGACGGCTGTCGCGTGGCGGTCTCGCCAACGTCATCGCGGAATGCAAACGCCGTTCGCCCGCGAAGGGCATCCTGCGGCACTCCTACGACGCGGCGGCGACGGCCGCCCTGTACGAGCAGGCGGGTGCGGCCGCCGTGTCGGTGCTGACCGAGCCGTCGTTCTTCGACGGGGCGCTCGAACACCTGGCTGCGGCCCGCGCGGCCGTGTCGCTGCCGCTGCTGAGGAAGGACTTCATCGTCGACGAGTACCAGCTGCTGGAGGCGCGGGCGTACGGCGCCGATGCCGCGCTGCTCATCGTCGCGTCGCTCGATCAGGCCGCGTTGACGCGCCTGATGCGCGTGGCCGGGACGCTGGGGCTGGCCACGCTGGTCGAGGTGCACGCCGCGGAAGAACTGGCGCGGGCATTGGACGCCGGCGCGGATGTCATTGGCGTCAACTGCCGTAACCTCCGGACGCTCGCGGTCGACACGGCGACCTTCGACCGCCTGGCACCCGCGATTCCCACGCGGGTCGTGGCGGTCGCGGAGAGCGGCATTCGTACGCCCGGCGACGTCGCGCACCTGCGGGCGATGGGTTATCGCGGATTCCTGATCGGTGAATCCCTGATGACGAGCCCGGAGCCGGGATCGCGGCTGCGGGATCTCGCGGGAGCCGGAGCATGACGCGGATCAAGATGTGCGGATTCACGCGGCCGGACGAGGCCTGCCTGGCCGTCGAGGCGGGGGCGTCGGCGATTGGCCTCGTGTTCTGGCCGAAGAGCCCGCGGGCGGTCACGGTCGCCGCGGCCCGGGCGATTGTCGAGGCCCTCCCGCCGTTCGTCGTGACCGTCGGCGTGTTCGTGAACGCGTCGGCCGACGAGATCGGGTGGGTCTGCGACGAGGCGGGTGTCTCGGCCGTGCAGCTGCACGGTGACGAGGCGGTCGAACTGGCGGGACTGATCCGCCGGCCGGTCTTCAGGTCGGTGGCCGTGGACGAGGCGTTCGATCCGGCGGTGCTGGCGACGTGGCCCGGCCGAGTCGTGCCGTTGCTGGACGCGGCCGATCCCGTCCGGCGGGGCGGAACCGGCACGGCCGTGGACTGGGCGCTGGCAGCGCGCGCCGCCCGCATCCGCCCGGTCGTGCTTGCGGGTGGCCTGACGCCCGACAACGTCGGCGAGGCGATTCGGATCGCGAGGCCGGCGGGCGTGGACGTATCGTCCGGGATCGAGAGGGCTCCCGGGCGCAAGAGCGCGGAGAAGATGACGGCGTTCGCGCGAGCGGTGCGCCAGGCGAACGGGATGGCAGGATGATGACAGCACAACACGGCGAAGAACTGGTGCAGGTCGAGTTCGGCCGGCGGGACCCGGATGCGCGCGGGTACTACGGCGCGTACGGCGGGTGTTTCGTGCCGGAGACGCTGATGGCGCCGTTGACGGACCTCCGCGCGGCCTACGACTCGGCGCGCCGCGATCCGGGCTTCGCCGAAGGATTGCGCGACCTGTTCGTGCATTACGTCGGCAGGCCCACCCCGTTGTATGACGCGACGCGGTTGTCGGCGGCATGCGGGGGAGCCAGAATCCTGCTGAAGCGGGAAGATCTCAGCCATACCGGCGCGCACAAGATCAACAACGCGCTCGGCCAGGCGCTGCTGGCGAAACGTATGGGCAAGACACGGGTCGTGGCCGAGACCGGCGCGGGCCAGCACGGCGTCGCGACCGCGACGGCGTGCGCGTTGCTGGGACTCGAGTGCTGCGTGTACATGGGCGCCGACGACATGGTTCGGCAGGCGTTGAACGTGGTCCGCATGCGTTTGCTCGGCGCGACCGTCGCGAAGGTCGAGAGCGGCAGCCGAACCCTGAAGGACGCCATCAACGAGGCCATGCGGGACTGGGTCGCGACGGTCGAGTCGACACACTACCTCCTGGGATCAGTGCTCGGCCCGCATCCGTACCCGTTGATGGTCCGCGAATTCCAGTCGGTCATCGGCCGGGAGGCGCGTACGCAGTTCGAGCGCATGGTGGGCGGCCATCCAAGCGCGGTCGTGGCCAGCGTCGGCGGCGGGAGCAATGCGATGGGCGTGTTCGACGCGTTCGTCGATGTCGCCGACGTCCGCCTGGTCGGCGTCGAAGCCGGCGGAACGGCCATCGTCCCCGGCAGGCACGCGGCCCGATTCGCCGGCGGCGAGGTCGGCGTGTTCCAGGGCACCAGGACCGTCGTGCTCCAGGACGCGGACGGCAACATCAGCGGGACCCACTCGGTCTCGGCCGGGCTCGACTACGCCGCCATCGGCCCGGAGCATGCCGACCTCCAGGCCCGTGGCCGCGCCGAGTACGTTCACGTCGGCGACGAGGATGCGCTCGAGGCGTTCAAGGCCCTGGCCAGGCTCGAAGGCATTCTTCCGGCGCTCGAGTCCTCGCACGCCGTGGCGCACGCCATGGTGCTCGCCAGGGCCCTCGGACCGGCGGCCACGATCCTCGTGAACCTGTCAGGGCGCGGAGACAAGGACGTCCAGAGCGTCGCGGCGCTGGTGGGCGTGAACGGCGAGTAACCACCATGTCCAGAATCGACGAAACGTTCGCCCGTATGCGCCGGCAGCAGGCCGTGGGGCTGGTCACCTACATGACGTCCGGCCATCCCGATCGGGCGCGATCGGCCTCGGTGCTGCGCGCCCTGGCTCGCGGCGGCGCCGACGTCATCGAGGTTGGCGTACCGTTCTCCGATCCCCTCGCGGACGGCCCCGTGATCCAGCGGGCCAGCGAACGCGCGCTCGCGGCGGGAGCCACGCTCGCGACGACGCTCGAGATGATTCGGGACGCGCGCGCCGAGGTGGCGTGCCCCCTGGTCCTCTTCACGTACGCCAACCCGATCTACCGGATGGGGCTCGAGGTGTTCGCGGCTCGCGCCGCCGCCGCGGGCGTCGATGGCGTGCTGGCGCTCGACGTCCCGATGGAAGAGGCGGGGCCGCTGCACGCGGCGCTTGTGGCCCACGACATCGACCCGGTCTTTCTCCTCAGTCCGACGACGTCGCCGGAGCGGATGGCCCTGGCCGGCAAACTCGGCCGGGGGTTCCTGTATGTCATCTCCAGGCTGGGCGTCACCGGCGCGAGGACGACGATGGCCGCGGGTGCGCAGGAGCTGGTGGCGCGCGTTCGCGCCACGACGACGCGTCCCGTGGCGCTGGGATTCGGCATCTCGAGTCCGGAACAGGTGCGTGACGCCGGCCGGTGGGCCGACGCCGTGGTCGTGGGCAGTGCCCTCGTCCAGGCGATCGACGACGCCGCCGACGTACCGGACCTCGAATCCAGGGTCAGCGCGTACGTCGGCTGGCTGCGGGGCGCCGGGCCCGCGCCGGTTGCGGCAGGCGGCGGTCGCAGGTAGTCTGTCTTCGGGTCTCCCTTCAGGTCCCGGCAGGAAAGGTCGGACACGTGTTCGTGGTGATGCAGGAATCCGCAACGCCGGTCCAGGTGGACGCGGTCGTGTCGCATCTCGAAGGCATGGGCTACGCCGTCCACCGGTCGGTGGGCGCCAACCGGACGGTGCTGGGCGTCGTCGGGCGGGGTGAGGTACGCGGCGACCCCACGCTGGTCGCGGTGCTGGACGGCGTCCAGGAGATTGTGAAGATCACCGAGCCGTTCAAGCTGGCCAGCCGGGCCTTCAGGCCCGAGGGCACCGTGGTCGTGATGGACGACGTGCGACTGGGCGG
>CAZJRM010000063.1:0-11205 GCA_964547975.1 uncultured Vicinamibacterales bacterium
GCCAGCCCTCATCCGTTGTTCCTGCGATTCGACGCCGCGGACGAGGGCGCGAGCCCGATCGAGCGCCTCGGCGCGCCCGTCGCGCTCCGGGATCCCGGTTGCCGCAGCCGCGTCCCGGAGCCGTGCTTCGATGCCGGCGATGTCCGACCCGAGCTGGCGTTCGAACTCGGCCGCCGTGTCTGGCGGAGCGTTCTGCGCCGTCCCGCGCGAATAGCGGATCTTCTCCTTGAGCTTCTGGTCGCGAATCGCGTCGGCCGCCTCCTGGACCTTGCGGGCCGCCTGCTGGCGTTCGCGGCGGAACTCGGAGGCCGTTCGATCGAGCTGGCGTTCGATGTCAGCCACCTCGGCGGCCTGGGTGTCCTTCCGTTCCAGCAGGCGCTGGACCTGCGCCCGCCGGCCGGCACCCGACGGCTCCAGTCGGGCCACGTCCTGACCGATCTGCGCCTGGGTGTCTGCCAGTCGCCGGACCCGCTGCAGTTGTTCGTCGATGCGCCGCGCCAGGCGGTCGGTGCGCTGCTGATCGAGACGGTCGCGAGCCTGCCCGAGGCGTTCGGCCGCATCCCGGGCCTGGGCGAACGCCGACGCATCCCCGCTGGCGGCCGCGCGACGCATGGCGTCCGCCGCCTGCCGCAGGCCGCGTGCCGTCTGGGCGAGATCGGCCCGTCCTTCTTCGCGGGACAACCGTTCGAGCTGCCGCGCCGCTTCCTCCGTGTCCTCCGCGAGCTGGCGCTGGCGGGCGGCCGACGCGCTGCCGCCGGCCTGGCTGCGGGCGCCGGCCTGGCGCTGGCGCTCGGCTTCCTGCTCCTGACGCCTGGCGAGTTCCTTCAGCCTCTCGAGCATCTCGTCGACCTTGTGGTCGCCCTCCTGCTGGCGGCTGCGCTGAAACGTCTCGTATTGATTCCGCAGCTTGTCCATCTCGAGCTGGAAGAGATCCGCGAGTTCGTCCGCCGCGGCCGATGAACCCTGCCCGCCTCCGCCGCTGCCGCCCTGCTGACGTTCCATGCGCACCCGAACATCGCGGTACGCGTCTTCGGCCCGTTGCAGGTGGGCGAGGGCCTGCTGCTCCGCGGGGAGCGCCGCTCGCAGGTTGCGGGCCTGCAGCGACTGCTCGGCCGCGCCCATGGCCGAGGCTGCCTGGGTCAACTGCGCCGCGATGGTCTTCATCACGGGGTCCGCGTCCGCCACGCGGGCCAGGATCTGCGCCGAGAGCGCCGTGGCGCGTTCCTTCAGTTGACCCTGCGCGAGCGCCAGGAACACCGCGTCCTGCCGGAACTTGTCCGGTCCGGCCTTGTCCTTGTCGCGATCGAGATTGAACGTGCCCGACACGATGCGGCGCTGCTGTTCGGAAAGTGCCGACGGATCGGACGGGTTGTTCCCCTGGTTGCCTCCGGGCGCCTGGCCGCCCGCCTGACTCTCGGCCGCGCGGTAGTCCTTGCGGAAGGGCTGAATCTGCAGGAAGAAGATGTCGCTCGTCACGCTCTTGGCGCCGCCGACCCCGTCGTTGTCCGTCGCGCGCGCGTAATACGCGACCACGTCCCCGGGCTGGAGGCCAAGTTCTTCGAGAAAGAACGTATGCCCCGCGCTCAGGGCCTTCTGCGGCCGGCCCTGACCTGACAGCCGGACGGATCGTTCGACGCCTCCATTGACCGCGTAGACGAGATCGAGTTGCCGGATGCCGAAGTCATCGTCCGCATCGGCCTCGACATAGACCTCGTCGATGCTCGTCGCCCGGAGATCCCGGGCCGGCTTCGAGAACGTCACGACCGGTGGCTCGTCCGCGAGCACATCGATCGTGTACTGCGGCGAGGCGGCCACGAACGCCCCGCTGGCCGTCGCGAGTTCGAGGCGGTACAGGCCATCGGCGTCGAGCCGGATCGTCCCCGTCAGCGTGCCGTCCGTCTCAACGGTCATGGGCGTGAGGGTCCCGGCGTTCAGGACCACCCGGCCGGCGGAGGTCGGCATGGTGGACCGGACACGCAGGCGAACCGTCGTGCCTCGCAGGGCGGCGATGTCGCCGCCAACGTCGACGATGACCGGCTCGAGCCCGGTGTATGCGGGGAAGACGTACTCGAGCTGGAGGTGTTCGACGTACGGCAGATCGGCCGCTTCGACCGTGTAGATCGGGGATCGCACACCGGCAGCCTGGACGAAGTACTCGGTCGAGGCCTTCAGATCGAACAGCGTCAACTCGAAAACGCCGCCGGTGTCCGGTGTCATGGCGGTGCGCTCGAACGCGCCGCCAGATGCCTCGGCCCGCGTGAACAGGTCGGCATCGGCGGCGGAAAAGCCCTCGAGTCGGGCCTGGACGAGCACGTCAGATCCGCGAGCGACGGTCGAATGGCCCGGGCTCACGTCGATCCGGTACGGGCTGGCAGCTTCGAGCCCCGTCACGGGGACGAGGACCGCAAGCGCTCCCTGGCGCAGGAACGCCGGGCCCAAGGCGAACAAGGCGGCGGTCACCGCGGCGACGGCGGCCAGCGCCGCGCCCGAACGCACGAGGCTCCGCCGTTCGAGGCTTCGGCCCAGGTCCGACGCCTGGCACCTGGCGACCGCGTCTTCGACGAGCCTGGTGAGCAACGCCGCCGACTCGCCCGACTCCACCCGGTGTCGCCCGGAGGACCCGGCGTCGACGGCGCTGACGAGCAGGGCGTCCAGGGCCGGTTCGTGCTCTTCGAGGTACAACGCCACCTGGAGATCCGAGACCCGCCGCGCCAGCGGGCGGACGAAATACACCCACCCCAGCACGGCGAACACGAGATAGGTGCCGACGCGGGCGGCCACGACCGCGCCGGGACTGAAGCGGAAGTACTCGAGACCGAGGGCCGCGACCACGACCGCCGCCACGGCCGCGAGCGCCAGTACCACGACGCTTCGCAGGACGATCTTCGAACGCCAGCGCCGGCGAACGGCGCGAATGACCGCGAGGAGTTCTTCACGATGGGGCATCGTTCGAACCTCAGGCCAGCCGTGGCAAGCGGCTGGCGACAAGACCTTCTGCCAGAAGCAGCACGAGGCCGGCGGCGGCGAGATACCACCACACGGACTGTCGCCGTTCCTGTTCATCGCGCGTGAGATCCCGAGCGCCGTCGGCCCCACCGGTGCCGCCAGGCACCACGACCGCTGCGGCGATATCCTCCGGCAGGACCCGTGACAGGTCCGACTCGTCGCCGGGGACGTTCACGGCCACGACCGGGCCGGCCGCAGGATCGCGCATTCCGATCTCAACGAACCCCGGCTCGTCGAGCACGAGCGTCTCTCCTCCCGCGGGCGTCGGCGCCGGTGACGCGGCGGCGCCGATCACGTCTCCGACCGTCCGCCAGGGTGGCGTCGAGCCGAACCTGCCCAGGTGGCGCATGCTCTGCAGGACGAACGGAACGAACGTCGGGTGCAGCGCGATATCGCTCCAGTCGCTGTCGAGGGCCGTGGTCCACGCCAGCACCGTTCCCGCGTCGGCGCGGCGCTCGGCGAGGGCCACCGCCCCGTCGTCGAACCGCGCGAGCACGCCCGAGGCGGCTTCGAGGACACGGTAGCGGTACACACGCGGCGCGGAGAGGTCGCCGCTGCGGGGCGCCCTGAAGACATCGAAGACGGGATGGCTGTAGTCGACGAAACCCAGCGTCTGGCCGCGCGTTCCCGACCGATCGACCACCGGGCCCAGCGTGCCCGGGAGGAGGACGGGCGCGTCCGCGGGCCAGGTGCTGTGCCGGCCGAGCGCGACGAAGAGACCGGCGCCGGACCTGACGCGCGCGTCGATGGCCAGGGCCGCCGCGCCGGAGGGGAGTGGCGTGTCGTTCAGCACGATGAGATCGGCGCGGCCGATGTCCGTTGGCGTGACCCGGGCCGCTGTCCTGGTCTCGACGGCAAACCCGGGATCGGTCCCGACGTCGAGCGCTCGCGACAGGTACAGGGCGGCTTCGGGGCCGGCCGCTCCGCTCTCGACGACGAGCACGTTGACGCGTCTGGCCGGAGCCAGCATCGCGTGGAAGCGGTCGTCGGCCGCCAGCGCGTCGGGGTCCAGGCGCACGACCACTCGAGCCGGATCCGTGCCGACGGTGAACGGGGCAAACGTATGTGACGCCACGGCCCCGGCCCCGGCCGAGACACGCCCTCGATCGACGTCGTGCCCGTCGACCTCGATCACGATCCCGCGGCCGGCGAGCGGAACCGCCGAGCGGTTGACGATACGTGCCGTCGCGGTCACCCGTTCGCCCGCCCCCTGCGGGACACGCTCGAAGGACAGACCCGCCACTGCGGCATTGGCCGTGTCGCCGTCTCCGACGTCGCGTGTCTGCAGCGAGATGCCCGGTGACAGCTTCGTATCGGAACTGCGGTCCCAGGCGGATCGCTGGAAATCCGAGATGAGCACGACCTGACGCAGCGGCTGGCGCGACCGATCCAGGTGTCCTGACGCCGCCCGCAGCGCAGGTCCCAGGCGGGTGCCCCGCGCGGTCGGACCGAGCGCATGGACGGCCGCCACGAGGCTGGCGCGGTCGGCGGTCGCGCGGGGGCCGACCTCGACATCCGTATCGAAGTACATCAACGTTCCCACATCGTCTGGGCCCAGTTCCCCGATAGCCCGGCGCGCTTCAGCCTGTGCGCGTTCCCATCGATCCCCGTAGCCCATGCTCATCGAGCGGTCGATCAACACCACGACGTCGCGCCCTCCCCCGGCGGCCGCGACGGCGCCCGAACCCGGGAAGAAGGGCCTGGCGAACGCCGTCGCCAGGAGTGCGAAGGCCGCCAGGCGCAGCGCGAGCAACGGCCAGTGGCGCAGGGCGCGGCGTTTCACGGCCTGGCGGGGAATCTTGCGCAGGAACATGAGCGACGGAAACTCGACGACGCGGCGGCGCTCGCGCTGCACCAGGTGGACGATCACCGGGATCGCGAGGGCCAGCAGGCCGGCGAGCAGCGCAGGAGAGAGGAACGCCATCACCGTGCCCGGCTGAGCCGCTCGCGTGTCGCGAGGAAGTGGAAGAGCGCGTGATCCAGGGGCATCGCG
The DNA here is from genome assembly GCA_964547975.1 of uncultured Vicinamibacterales bacterium. Lineage (GTDB taxonomy): Bacteria > Acidobacteriota > Vicinamibacteria > Vicinamibacterales > JAKQTR01 > CAYJPV01. The sequence continues at coordinate 5,000 of CAZJRM010000063.1, forward strand.
GTGTTGAACAGGGCGTAGTCGATGCGGCTGTCGGTCATGAGCCGCCGAATGGCGTCGAGGTGGGCGCGGACGAGGGCCCGGTATTCCGCGGCGAGCGCGCCGGGCACCACCGGTATCCGCTCGCCCGACTCGAGGTCTTCGAAGCTGGCATCGCCGTCGAACGGAAAGTCGAGTTCTGCCGGGTCGAGCACGTGGAAGACCATGACGTCGTGTCCGGCGTAGCGCAGCGGACGGATGGCCGCAGCGATGGCATCCGGTTCGTCGTACAGATCGGAGATGACGGCGATGATGCCGCGTCGTGTCAGGCGCTCGGTCAGCGTGAGCATCGGACCGGGCAGGGCTCCGGGGCGTGTGGCGGCCGCGCGATCCAGCGCGAACAGGGCATAGTCCAGGTGTTTCGCCGACGGCGGCACGAAGGCGCCGACCTGGGTGTCGAACGTCACGAGGCCCACGCGATCGCGCTGCCGGTGCGCGAAGTAGAGCAGCGAGGCCGCGAGGAACCGCGCGTAGTCCAGCTTGGTGATCCCGCCGCGCCCGAACCGCATGGACGCCGATGTGTCGAGGGCGACCACGCAGTTCGCGTTGGAGTCCGCCTCGAACTGCTTGACGTAGAACCGGTCGGTCCGGGCAAACACGCGCCAGTCGACCCTCCGCAGGTCGTCGCCGGGTTCGTACCCCCGGTGCTCCGCGAAGTCGAGGGAGAAACCCATGTGCGGCGCGCGATGCAGGCCGTTGATGAAGCCGTCCACCACCGTCCGCGCGAGCAGTTCGAGCGTTCCGATCCGCGCGAGGGCGGCCGGGTCCACGAACCGGGCTCCGGGCATCGACGGTGAGGCCTCGCGACGTTCCACGATCACATCCCCGATCGCGGCGCCGGCACGGCGTCGAGCAGCAGGTCGACGATCCGGTCGGCCTTCACGCCTTCGGACTCGGCATGGAAGTTGGTGAGGACCCGGTGCCGCAGCACGGGGTGTGCCAGCGCGCGGATGTCGTCCACGCTCACGTGATAGCGGCCGCGGGTCAGCGCCCGGGCCTTGGCGCCGAGCACCAGGTACTGCGCCGCTCGAACACTGGCGCCGTAGGCCACCCACTTCTCCACGAAGTCGAGCGTTCCCGTGGCGTGCGTCCGGCTCGCGCGTACGAGCGCCAGCGCGTACTTCATCACCGGCTCGGAGATAGGAACCCGCCGCACGAGCCCTTGATACGCGAGCAGTTCGTCACGCGTCACCGCGCGTTCGGCGCGCGCCCCGGCCACCGCCGTCGTGCGCGCGAGCACCTCGATCTCCTCCCCTTCCGGGGGGTGATCGATGACGATGTGGAACATGAATCGATCGAGCTGTGCCTCGGGCAGGGGATACGTGCCTTCGAGCTCGATCGGGTTCTGGGTCGCGAACACGTGAAACGGCTCCTCGAGCACGTACGTGCGGCCCTGGATCGTCACGCGGTGCTCCTGCATCGCTTCGAGCAGGGCCGACTGCGTCTTCGGCGGGGTCCGGTTGATCTCGTCCGCCAGCAGCACGTTCGTGAACACGGGCCCAGGCGAGAACACCATGTGGCGCTTCCCGGTGTCCGGGTCGTCCTGGATGATGTCGGTCCCGGTGATGTCGGAGGGCATCAGGTCGGGCGTGAACTGGATGCGCGCGAACGTGAGATCGAGGACGTCGGCGACGGTCCTGATGAGCAGCGTCTTCGCGAGGCCCGGCACGCCGACGATCAGGCTGTTGCCCCCGACGAAGAGCGTCAGCATCACCTGCTCGATGACGGCCTCCTGCCCGACGATGATCTTGCCCAGTTCCGCTGCCATCCGTGCCCGGCTGGCGGTGAGACGATCGGCCAGCGCCACGTCATCCTGAGAATCGAGTCGGTCGGTCACGAGAGGTCCTTTCGCCGCGGTCTAGTGCGTCAGGGCGTAGACGATGTAGTTGACGCCCAGTTTGTAGGCTTCGTTCGAGAGGTCGATGGGCGTCCATCCGGTATCGGAGTACTCCCAGTACTCGCCGACGTCGTTGTTGTAGTTGGCGATGAACAGCAGGCGTTTCGATGGGTCGTTGTTCTCGTAGGCGCCCATGAACATCGCGCGTTCGCCCCGGCCGTAGAACTGCACGAAGTCGAGCGAGGCGATGTCGAAGAACGCGTGGAAGATCGGGTGCGACACCTCGAGTTCGACGATGCGGATGCCCGGCAGCACACGTTGCATCTGCGCCTCGAAATTCGCCCAGTCCCCGCCCCGGAAGTCATCGAAGATGAGGAACCCGCCCTTGCGCAGGTACGCGCCGAGATTCGACGCCTCGTCGTCGGTCTGCGTCCAGTAGCCGGCTTCCGCCATGTACGCGACAGGGAACTTGAAGATCTCCTTCGACCCGATGTCGAGAATGACGCCCCCGAGCGGGCCGGTGTACGGGTGGACGGTCGTGATCTCGTCCAGGATCTTCATGAAGTTGTGTTCGGCCCTGGGATAGTCGTGCGACCAGGGCGGCCCGCCGCCGCGGCCGAACCGCCGCCCGAACCCGCGTCCGCCGCCCATCTCGTCCGCGCCGACCCCTTCCGTGTACCGCAGGCGGGCGAAGGTGAACGAGCCGTCGTAGGCGACCTGCCCGGGCTCGAGCGAACCGCCTCCAGGCTGCCGGTCGAGGCGCATGAACGGCGGGACCTGCCCCTCCATCTGCCCGAACGGAGGCCGCATACGTGACCCTCCCCCTGGCGGCTGAGTGCCGCCCTGAGGCTGCGGGAACTGGATGGCCGGCAGGCGCACGTCGGGCGGTGACTGTTGCTGGACGGCCAGCACGGCCGACCCGGCTGCGAAGGTGGCCGCGAGCGTCAGTCGCCACAAGGGGGTCATTGGCGTTTCTCCCGGATCGCGCGGCCGACGCGCGCCAGTTCGACGACCAGGGCTTCGAGATCCCGCTGGTACTGAGACGCGTCCATGGTGTCCTTGGCCTCCTTCAGCGCCGCCAGTCGCTGTTCGAGCGTGCGGCGCTGGTCGAGGAGGGCGCGCAGTTCTGGGTCGGACGACGGCGGGTCGAGGCTGCTGCCCGCCGAAAGAAACTGCGTGCGGGCCAGCGCGCCGTCGGTCCCGGGCTGGCCTGGCACGTCCGAGCCCTTGCCATCGCCGTTGTCGTCGAGCATGGCGTGTTCGGTCAGCAACTGGCCGTCCCGTTCGTAGGAAGCCGCCACGCGTGCCTTCGCGAACGCGAAGGCTTCGAGCATCGAGATACGACCGTCCTTGTCCTGGTCGGCCTCGTCCGAGTCGAGCGCTTCGGCGAAGTACTCACCGAACCGCGTCTGGTTTCGTTCCCCTTCCGTACGCGTGGCGGTGATGATCGTGCGTCCAGGGCCCGACAGCGCCGCCAGGAAACCGCCGCTCGCGCTGGCCGTGTTGACCAGCGTGACCGACTGCCCGGCGAGACGGTCGAGCAACCGACCGAAATCGGCGGCGGAGAGATCCGGGCCGGGGATGTTGAACCGGGCGGCGCCCGGCGTTGCCGCCGCGCCGTGGCCGATCAGCACGATCAGGACGCGGTCGCCCGGGCGCGCACGCGCGCCGAGATCCGTCAACGTCCGCATGATTCCGTCGCGCGTGGCCCGGCCGGTGATTCGATCCGGATCCCGGGCCGGATCGTCGCCGAGGTAGACCACCTGCGAGCGGGGGACACCGTACCGTCCGCGCGCGGCGTCGACCACGCGCACGGCCCAGGCGTGAAATCGTTCGGCATTGTCGTGGTCGCCGCCCAGGCCCACGATGACGACCACGTGACTGGCGTGGTCGTCGCGCACAGGCTGGACGACGCCCACAGGCTCCGCCGCCGTCGGCAGGGCCGGCGTGCCCGTGAGCAGGCAGACGAGAGCGGGGACGAGCACGCTCATGGCAGCCCCCACCGGCGACGCAGCACCCACTCGGACCCCAGCAGCAACAGCAGGAGCACCAGCACGGCCGGCATGTCCCACAGGTCCTTCTGCTGGATGACCGTGACGCCGCGTCCCAGGTACGTGATGTCCTCGGGCAGGGACGCCGCATTGGCGGGCGTGTAGAACCGCCCTCCCGTGTCGTCCGCAATTCTCTGCAGGAGCGGCGCGCGCAACGTCGCGTCGAACGACTCGCCATCGTCGGGGGCGGCACGAAGGTACGTACGGGCCTCCGCCGGAGGAGATCCCGGGCTGGCTGCGTCGATCCGGACCTCGTAGAGGCCGTCGACAGGCGGAACGAATCGGCCACGGTACTCGCCGTCACGATCCATGACGAGCGCGAGCGGAATACTCGACACGTGGCCATCCGGTCCGAGTACACGCGCCGTCACCGCCGCGTCGTTGAGCCCAAGGAACCTCGGGTCGCGAACCGTCGCTGTCACCGTCACCGGATCGCCCGCCTGGATCCGATCGTGGTCCAGCGCGACGGCGACGCGATCGGGCACGCCGTCGGTCAGCCACCGCAGCAGCCTCCGCCACAAGGTCTCGTGCGTGGCGTCTTCGAGGGCGATGTCGCCGTGCATCTGCCACAGCCAGACGTCCTGCGGCGTCAGCGCGAGGGCCTTCCCGGCGCCGTAGCGGTGAAACGCGAGCACCGCCTGCGTCTCCGCCCCCGTGCCGCTTTCCAGGAGCAACGCGGCACCGGGCTTGATGCGGCGGATGACGTTCACGGCCGTCAGCGCCGGGAGCGCGGACCAGCGTTTCGACGAGGCCTCCTCGCTGTCGGCGATCTGGGTGGCCGCGTGCGTCTGCCCGAGACGGGTGGCGCGAACGGTGATCGGACGGGCGGTGATAGGGCCGGCGCCTGGCGGGTCGACGTCGACAGGCAGCGCCTCGGCCACCGGGGTGCCCGCGTACCCGCCTTCGCCAAAGGCCAGGCGACCGCCGAGGGCCAGCAATCCTCCGCCCCGCACACTCACGAAGTCGGCCATCATGCGCAGTTGATCCGGCGTGAATGCCGCCGCCTCGATGCTCCCGAGGACGAGTCCGCGATACCCGTACAATTCATCACGCGTCTGCGGGAAACCCCCGGCGAGTTCCTCCGGCGAATCGATATCGAGCCTCAGGAACTTCCGGAGCGCGGTGCGCTGCAGCGTTACGACCTGGAGTTGCGGATCGTCCGCCACGGCCTGGCGGAGGAACTTCATCTCGGGCCTTGGCTCGCCTTCGACGTAGAGGATACGTTCCCGCCGGTCCCGGACCGTGACGAGCGACTGCCGGCTGTTGTTGCCCGTCACCTGCTCGCCGTCCTGGAGGGGGACGCGGAACGTCAGGACGCGCGGACCGGCGTCCGGCAATGCGAAATGGACGCGAACGGTCGCGGGGCTGCCGTCGGAGGGCAACGCCACATCCTGCGTGGCGATGGCCCGGCCCTCGTCTTCGACCACGACCGGAACCGTCCGGCCGTTGTAGCCGGTCTGGCTGAGCATGATGTCGAGCACGAGTGTCGCGCCCTTGAGCACCTCGCGTGGCGGATCGACCCTTCCCACCTGGATGTCACGGGGCAGCCGCTCTTCGCCCAGGCCGATGGCAAACACCGGCAGGCCGGCCGTTCTCAGTGCGCGGACCGCCTCGGTTGGCGGTTCCGTCGAGGTGTCGGCGCCGTCGGTGACCAGGACGATTCCTGACGCGGGCAAGCCAGCCAGTTCTTCGGCCGCGCGCCGAAGGCCGGCGCCGAGGAGCGACCGGGAACCGGTGAACGTGGCGGTCCCGGGGTCCGTGACACGCGTGGTCGCGCCAGACACGGTGAAGAACCGAAGCTGGAACTTCTGTTCGAGCGCGGTTCGAAGCGGCGCGGATCGCGCAAGGGCGTCGGTGACGAATGCCCCTCTCGGGCGCCCCGACGGGTCCGGAATGGACAGGCTGCGCGAGTCGTCCACGAGCACGGCCAGCACGTTCCGCTGGGGTTCGACGGCCCTCACGACCAGTACCGGGCGGAGCAGCACGAGGAGCAGGACGGCAAGCGCGGCCAGACGAAGTCCCAGGAGGAAGCCGCGCGCCCCCCGGGACGCCTGGTCCTTCGCGCGGACGTACGCCCACACGGCGACCGCCGCGGCGATGGCCGCGAGAGTGACCGGCACCGCCGGCTCTGCCGAGGCGAGCGCAAGGTCTCCCTGGCCAAAGACGACGGGCCGGTACTTGAACACGATCTCGAAGAGGCGGTCCAGCAACGACACCTCGGCCTGGCTGCGCTCCGTGACGTGACCGGCAGAATCTGGGTGACCAGCCGAGAATACCACGCG
>CAZJRM010000063.1:11305-23678 GCA_964547975.1 uncultured Vicinamibacterales bacterium
GTGGACGCCGAGAAACGCGCAGCCCAGGTCACCGGACAGTCGCCGTTCGCGATGATCGTGTCGTGCGCGGATTCCCGGGTGCCGCCCGAGATCATCTTCAACGCCGGCCTCGGGGAGTTGTTCATTGTGAGAACCGCCGGCCAGGTCGCCGACAAGGCCGTTCTGGCCAGCATCGAATACGGCGCCGAACACCTCCACGTCCCCCTGCTCGTCGTCATGGGCCACGAGTCGTGCGGCGCCGTGAAGACGGCGGTCAGTACCCCCGCGGGTGCACCGTCGATGGGGCCGAATCTCGATGCCCTCGTCGGGGCCATCAAGCCCGCCTTCGACCGGATGTCGACGCCGGCCGACATGGATCATCTCCGCGACGCGATTCTCGCGAACGTCGAGCAGGTGGTGAACGATTTCCTGTCGAAGAGCGCGATCGTGAAACACATGGTGGCCGAGGGGAAGCTGCAGGTGATTGGGGCCTACTACGAGTTCGTGACCGGCCGAGTCCGATTCAGCCAGCCGGTCGGGGCCTCCACCTCGCCGGTCCACGCGCCGACGTCCACTCAGGCGACCGCGCACAAGTAACAGGGCCATGGCCACGCACACACGCGCCATTCGGGTCCTCGCCGCGGCGGTGGCGACCGTCATGACGACGACGGTGACACTGGCGGCGGTGTCCGATCCGCCGCCGGCCAAGAAGGCGGAACAGGCCGCCAGCCACGCCGCGCCTCAAGCCCACGCGCCTGCAAAGAAGCCCGAACCGGCCGAAGCCAAACCCGCTGCTGAGGCGTCCAAGGCCGCCGCGCACGGGGACACGGCCCCGCCGGTCAAGAAGAGCCCCAAGCCGGATCGCAAGGCCATCGAGGCCGAAGTCCGGCAGGTCGTGTCCCGGATCAACACCGCCATGGCGGAAGCGTCCGAAAAGCCGGCCGTGAAGCCGGCGGCGAAGCCGTCAGGCGGGGCGCACGCGTCTGCGGGACACATCGCTGAAGCCGCCGTTCAGGGGCACCCGCCCGCGAAGAAGAAGAGCCGTCCTGCGCCCTTGCTCGTCTGGGACGACACCCTGCAGCCGGGCAACGTGAAGCTCGTCTGGGATCCGGACGTCGTGCCCAGGGCGGTTCCGGCGGGTGCCCGGCTCTCCTGGGGCGACGAAAAGACGTAACTTCACACTTTTCTCAGGGACATTTCAGCGCTTCGACAAGACGTGGCTCCCTCCGGCGCCTACATTAGGCACTGGAGGTCACGATGTCCCGATTTGCCGCGGTCCTCGTGGTGGCCGCCTCGGTTGGCCTGGTACCCATCGAGGCCCGTCCTCAGACGCCCGCCGGCGGCCTTGACCAGCCCCAGACGGCCCCCGCGCGGCTGGACCGGGGACAACTGGGCGCGTCGGTCAACAACCTGGGACTCCAGCAGACGATCGAACGGTCGTGGGCATGGCCGTTGTGGTCGTTGCGGCACCCCCTGCTCACCGATGCCCACGTGTCGATTGGGGCTGTCGGCGTCCTGACGCCGGCGCTGGCGCGGGTTGGCGGCTGGATCGAGGTATCGCCGTTGTCCGTGCTGGATGTACGGTTCGGAGCCGAACCGGCGGCTTACTTCGGCACCTTCAATGCGCTCAAGTCGTTTGCCTCCTACGACGATCCCTTCGACAGCAAGACGCTCGAGGCCGTCCGGGATCCGAAGACCGGCTACGGGGCCCGCGTGTACGTCGAACCCGTCGTGAAGGCGAAGGCCGGCCCGATCGTGGCGCAGGTGGATGCCACCATCGAACGATGGCAGACGAACGCCACCGGACCGTTCTTCTACGAACCCACGCGGGACACGCTGCTGCGGTCATCGGGCGACACGCTGCTGACCGCGACGAGCGTGGTGATGTTGCAGCGCCAGGTGCACGGCGACGGCACGCTGTCCGTCGGCGTGCTGCATGCGCTCAGCGATGTCTTCGACGCACCGGAGAATCGTAGCCAGCGCCTGGGGGTGATCGTGATTCGCGAGTACTCGTCCACGCATTTCCGCGTCCCGCGTCTTCGGCTGCTCGCCACGGTATGGCAGTATCTGGAAGATCCATCGAAGCGCCAGGAGTTCGGCGCGGCCGTGGCCATCGCGTTCAGCCGCAGCCGCTGATGAAGACCTTTCAGAGGAGATCGTCATGTTCACCTCGCGCGAGACCCTGACCGTTCTGGTGCTCGCAGGACTGCTGGTATTGCCGGTGGCCACCCGCGCCCAGCCGCAGGCGGCACCGCCGTCCGCCACCTACGACGTCCCGCCTCCCGGCGTGACGCAGGAACTCGTGCTCGCCGACGGCACGCGCATGTACGGCCGCATCGAACGAGTCGACGGCTCGAAGATCTACTTCCGGACGACCGCGGATGCCCTGATTGAGACGGATGTGAGCCGCGTGAAGAAGCTGACGCGGGTCGAGGGCCGAAACGTCAACGGCACCTTCCTGCCGGCGGACCCGAACCCCACGCGGCTGTTCTTCGGCCCGACGGGCCGGTCACTGCCCAGGGGATCCGGCTACCTGGGGGTCTACGAGATCTTCCTGCCCTTCGTCCAGGTAGGTGTTACGGACCGCATCTCGATTGGCGGCGGCACGCCTCTCTTCTTCGGCAGCGGTACCGAGCACCCGTTCTGGTTCACCCCCAAGGTGCAGGTGCTGAACGCGGGCCGCACGCAGGCGGCGGTCGGCGTGATGCACTTCCTCAACGTGGACGACGGCCGCTTCGGCGTGGCCTACGGCGCCGTGACTCACGGGACGAGCGATACGGCGATCACGGTGGCTGGCGGCTTCGTGTACGACAGGAGTTTCGACGCGACGAACACGGCCGGCGTCGTCATGATTGGTGGCGAACGCCGCGTCTCCCGTCGCGTGAAGCTCATCACCGAGAACTACGCCTTCAGCGACGGCGGCCTGCTATCGTTCGGCGTGCGTTTCATGGGCGAACGCCTGTCGGCGGACCTTGGCATGGTCATGCCCGTCGGCATCGACGAGACCATCGTCTTCCCGATCGTCAACGTCGTCTGGCAGTTCAGATAGGACGACGGCCGCGTCCTGTCAAGGCCTCTTTGCACAGAGAATGCGTTGCGCGAAATTCTCTGTGCAATCCGCTCCACTGACCCCTGGGCTGCGCTAGACTCCGCCTCGCGTCGGCTGTTGAGCCCGATGGCGCCGGCCGCCCCCGCCGGAATTCCGGGTGAGAGCGGGAGGAGCGCATGCGCAAGCGACCGAGTCGGCGGGGCGTGGTCGGGCGGGGGCTGCTGGTGGTGGCGTTGGTGCTGGTGCCGATGGCGATGGCCGCGCGGTCGGCATCCGCGCAGGAGCCGAAAGGACGGATCCAGCGCCTCACGGAAGAAGGCGCGCAGCCGCGCACGGGCACGTTCAGCCTGTTGCCGTGGGAGAGCATCGACATGCTCTCCGGCAACGGTGTGCTGACGTGGACCGACCTGACCGTGCCTGGCGCCGGCGGTTTCGACCTGCGCATCCAGCGGACGTTGAACCTCAACACGATGCAATGGCGTGTCACGGTGCCCGGGCCGCAGGCGGTGGTCCTGAGTATTCCTGGCCCCGGCATGAGCACGGCGGTTCCGAATCCCGTCATCGAATCCGCGGACGGAGGACGCGAGTACACGTTCAAGGAATCCGAGGACGTTTACGTGACGCACAGCTATGCGCGACTCCTCACCGGCGGCGCTGACACGCGATTGGAATTGCCCAACGGGCTCGTGTACCACTTCGCGCAGCGGCAAGCAGGCTCGAAGTTCTACGAACGGACGGCCATTACTGATCCGTTTGGCAACGCGATTCTGTTTTCGCGGGCGGGCACCACCGAGTACATCACGCTTCAGATCCGGAATCAGGCCGCACGAGAGGTCACGATCGACCGTCCCGAAGGGTCGGGGCAGATGACGATGGTGCACGAAGGGAGGACGTGGACGTACACGCAGACGGGCTCGCTGTACACCGCGGCCCTTCCGGAGGGCCTGACGTGGACCGCGCGGACGGAGGGCCTCGACGCGCAGGCCGGGGCGGAGAGCGGCTACCGGGTGACGGTGACGACGCCCCCCACGGCGGCTGGGTCGCGTACAGCGTGTTGCGGTTCGCGACGACGACCGGTGGCGGCGGGCAAGTGCTGAAGTGGCGGGATGCGGGCGGGCGAGATGTCCCGACCGGGCGATGGACGTTCGAGCACTTCCAGGGCGGTTATCCTGACGTCGTGAGCCAGGTACTCGGGCCCGACGCGATCGTCCATCGGTACCAGCACAGCGGGTGTTCCGCCGGTGATGCCTGGACGACCCGAGTGGTTTTGGCGTCGCACAGCGTCTTCGCGGGGTCCCTTGGCGTCACCGGCACCATCTCCTTGCAAGGCGATCCGGTGCAGACCACCGGCTACTCGTGGACGTGCGCGGCGCCAGACCTGCCCGCTGGTGTCGGCGGGGACCTGGTCATCACCAACGATGACCAGAGCGTCCACGTGGAGGATGCGCGCCCAATCTGGCCCCTCGGCACGACGGTCATCCGCGATGGGGCGGCCTTCTCGCGGGATTGGACCTACAGCAGCACCGCGCCGAACGAGTATGGCTTCCCGGTTCGATTGACCGAGACCGGGCCGGGCCGATCGCGGACCGCCGACTACACGTACGAGCATCGCCGCACCGGGACGCCGCATCTCCTGGGCTTGCTCAAGAGCGAAACGATCACGGCCACCGGCGAGAGTGCCGTTGTCTCGTCGTGGAGCTACGACCCGAATGGCTTCCTGACCACCCGGACCATCCGCGGGGTGACGACGACATTCACACCCACCGATGCGGGTGATGTGTGGAAGGAAGAAGACGCGCACCGTCACCAGACGACGTTCGCCTACCAGTACGGCTTACCGAATCAGATCGCGACCGAGGAGTACGCGATCACTCGCAAGATCACCCCGCGGAGCACGATTGAATGGGAAGCCCGTCGGGGCGCGACGACACGCTTCGTGTATGACGACCTCGGTCGTGAGAAGCTCCGGACGCCGCAACTCGGACGACCGACGCAGACGGACTACGACATGGCCGGGGGCGCGTGGGTGGCGACGACCGTCACCCGCGGCGTTGCCTACACCAAGACATACCTCGACGGGTATGGGCGTTCGACGGGCACCGCGAACGCCGTCGGAGTGACGACCGTTGTGGAGTATGACGCGTGGGGCCGGAAGGTGTTCGAGTCGGATCCGTGCGACGCGGCCCCGTGTCACGGCACGCGGACGACGTACGACAGGATCGACCGGGTGGCGGAGACTCGGCGTGTGGCGCGCGCCGTCGATGGCAGCGAGACCGTGGTGCTGGGTTCCGAAGCGGGCAGGACGCGGTACACCTACGGTGCTGAAGCGAACGCCCTCAAGGTGTCCATCACGGAACAGGTGCGGGACGCCCAGACGCCTGGCGGCGAGAAGGTGAGGACCAGTTATCAGTACTGGCGCGGCATTGGCGCGCCGGAGGCGGCTCGGCTCGAGCAGGTGACGGACGCGACCGGCGCGACGACGTCGTATGCCTACAACCTGGTGGGACAGCTGCGCACGGTCACGCCGCCCGTTGGCGGTGGTCGGTCGTGGTCCTACAACAGCCAGGGGCTCCTGGCGTCCGAACAACACCCTGAGTCCGGGGAGACGCGCTACGGATACGATGCCGCCGGCGCGCTGCAGTGGAAGGTCGAGGCCTTCGGCTCGGCCCACGAGCGCAAGACGGCGTATCAGTACGACGGCAACCACCGGCTGACGGGCGTCGTGCTCGGGAGCGACAATCCGGCGCTGCCGGCCGCGGTCACCTTCGCGTACGACGCGTCCGACAACCGATGGCGGACCACGAATGCCACGGCCACCATCGAGACGACCTTCGATGCCGCGAACCGCGCGACTCGACAGACGCTGACCTTCGCCACCCCGGGGGCCGGGCCCTTCGCGACCGACTACGCGTACGACTCGTACGACCGGCCGATCCAGGTGGCCTATCCCAGCGGCCGGGTCGTGAACTACGCGTACGACGCGGGCCATCGCGTCTCGCGGGTCTGGTCTCCAGGCGCGGCCGAAGACATCGCCAACAGCTTCGTCTATGCCCCATCGGGGGCCGTGCGGTCCTACCGCCTGGCCAACGGCGTAGAGCATCACGCAGTCTTCGACGGGCGGCAGCGGCCCGTCGCCATTCAAGCGACGGGCGGGGCCCTGTCGCTCGGGTACGACTACGACAACGTCGGGAACGTCCAGCACATCGGTGACGCGCGCGCGGGTTACGGCCAGGCATTCGGGTATGACGATCTCGACCGATTGACGTCGGCGCAGGGGCCGTGGGGCGCGCTCACGTTCGGCTACGATGCGGTGGGCAACTGGCAGACCCGGACGGACACGCGTGGCACCCAGACCTACACCATGAACGGCGCCGGCCGGTTGGATGTGTCGGGACCCGGTGGCACGACGACCTTTGACCACAACTCGCGCGGCGAGCTGACCGACGATCAGAGCGGATCGTACACCTACACCGCCACCGGGATGCTGGAAACGGCGACCCGCGCGGGCCAGACGATCACGCACGCGTACGACGCCGACAATCGTCGGCTTTCACTGCAGGTCGGGGGGGCGGAGCGTCGACTCTACGTGCCGGATCTGTCCGGTCAGGTGCTGGCCGAGTATCGACACGCAGGCGGCACCACGGTGCTCGCCCGCGATCACGTCTATGGCGCTGGGCGGTTGCTCTCGACGGTCGAGTCGTGCACGTCTGGAGTCGACGGCGTCGGCTGGTACGCGCAGTTCTGGGACAACCCGACACGTTCCGGCGCACCGAAGTACACGGTCAATTACCCCGCGGGCACACTCGACAAGAACTGGGGAACGGGCAGCCCGAGCGCGGCCTGCGGTATTCCGGCCGACGGATTCTCTGCGCGGTTCAAGCGAACGCTCCTCGATGTGCCGGCGGGCAGCTACGAGTTCGAGCTCCACGCCGATGACGAAGCGACGTTGACGGCCGGGGATTTCTCGAAGACGTCGATGAAGGGCCCCGTGACCCTGGACGTCCCCCTCGATGGCGACCACACCATCGTCGTGACGTTCAAGGACGAGGCTGACGAGGCGCGCGTGCTCGCGAGGTGGTCCGGGGATGACGGACCGACGCCGACAGGCCCGTGGACTGCCGAGTACTTCGCCAATCCCGGACTCTCTGGTGATCCAGTCCTTGGGCCCCGTCAGGAAGCCGAGGGTCCTACCGAACGTGAGAGGTTGAAGCACGGGTGGGGGAGCGGCTCTCCGTGCGACGGGCAGCCGTCCTGTCCTGTCGACGCCTTCTCGGTGCGATGGACGTACGGGACTCCGCTGCCGGCCGGCTGGTACGTGTTCAACTTCTTGAGCGACGACGACGCCGGGCTTCGTGTGTCGTTGAAGGACCTGCAGGCCGGAACTTCTCGCACCCTCTTGAATGCCTTCGACGGCCCGTCCGGCAACTTCCCGGACTCGCCGACCACTGAACTCAACGGCCACGAAGTTCCCGTGGTCGAGTACGTCGACTATGAAGGGCAGGCATTCGTGAGCGTCGGATGGACGCCGTCGGCGCGACCGTCTGCGCAGTGCCTCAACGGAGCGTCCGGCACCGGATGGAAGGGGGAGTTCTTCGCCAACTCGTGGCTCCAGCCGCCCGCGATCTACCGTCTACCCACCCTCGCCGGCACCACCTCTTTGGCATTCTCACCTGCTGGGGTGGCCGTGTCGCCGAGCTGCGGTGTGGGATCGACCGGATACTCGTCTACCTGGAGTCGCCAACGCGTGCACTTCTCCTCAGCCAGCGAGTGGTTCCAGTTCCGTCTTCGCGCGGACGGGCCTGTTCGGTTCTGGATCGACAACACGGTCGGAATCGACGCGTGGGAGGCGCCGACCACCGGCTACTACTGCCGCAACATTCAAGTACCGAACGGGGACAAGAACCTTCGGGTGGACTACGCGCCCGGCGCCGCGCCTGGCACAGGCGTCACGCTGGACTGGGTCAACGTGGCCGACGAGTTTGAGGGCTGCCCAGATCCAGGTGGCCCCGTGACACCCTCGCCCGGTCGCTTCTACGGTGCGGTCTGGCTGGACACCAATCTCAACGGCTCCTTCGACGACGACGACAAGTATCTGAGCGAGCTGAACCACCCCCCGTGTGGCTTGCCGGAGGAGAAGGTTGAGCCACGCGGTGATGTGCGGGTGCGGTGGGCAGCCGATCACACGAGCGGCCAGGCGGCAATCACCGGATGCGGAGCGGAGGGCGAGCCGATCTACACGTCGGCGTTCGTGGCACCCGGCGTCTACCAGGTGTCCGTGGCCCTGCCTGAGACGTGGCGGGCCGTGTCGGGGACGGGGCCGGTGACGGTCCTGGCGGGCGAATCCACCGTGAGGCGAGACCTGCACGTGGTGGAGTGCGCGCCACGCGACGGTGTCCTGCCGACGCGGTGGAAAGGAGAGTACTTCGATAATGAGACCCTGCAGGGCGATCCCGTCTGGATCGCCGACGAAGGCGACCAGCGGTTGCGCGGGACGTGGGCCCTGGGTTCGCCTCAGGCCATCTGCGGCGTGCCGGCCGACCACTTCTCCGCCCGCTTCACCCGCCGCATCACCTTGCCGGCGGGCGACTACGTCTTCAAGGCCCGGAGCGATGATGGCGTCCGTATCATTCTGCGCCCGGCCGGCACCGGCGTCCCGGAAACCATCGTCGATGGGTGGAGCATCCATGCGTCGGACACGTTCGAGTCGGAGATTCTCCCCTTGACAGAGGGCGAGTACGACCTGACGGTCGAGTATTTCGACGACCTCGAGGCGGCGGACCTCGAAGTCTGGTGGGAGACACCATGCACCGCGACGGTGCCGATCGACCGGTGGAAGGGTGAGTTCTTCGCCAACCCGGATCTGACCGGGTCGCCGGTGCTCACGCGTGACGATGGCGTGGGCCCCCTGAGTTTCGCCTGGGGGACGGACTCGCCAGGCGGTGGGTGCGGCGTGCCGGTGGATCAGTTCTCCGCGCGGTGGACGCGCAGGATCTTCCTTGATGCCGGCGACTACATCTTTCACCTGGAGTCTGACGACGGGGTGCGATTGTATGTCGACGGGACACGTGTGCACGACGACTGGAACGACCACGGCCCGCAGAGCGCCTCGGTGTCCCTGTCGTTGGCAGGGGGCGAGCACACGGTGGTGGTGGAGTACTACGACCGCACCGGGGGCGCGAAGCTCGAGGTGTCGTGGGAGAAGGGGTGCCAGGCGCCCGTGCCGGCCGACCGATGGCAGGGCGAGTACTTCGCCAATCCGGCGTTGACCGGGCCACCCGTCCTCACCCGTGATGATGGGGACGGTGCCCTGAGCTTCGCGTGGGGCGACGGCTCGCCCGGCAGTGGGTGCGGCGTGCCAGCCGACAACTTCTCCGCGCGGTGGACGCGCACCGTCACGCTGGATGGGGGCAACTACACGTTCACCCTGACGTCGGATGACGGTGCTCGGCTGAGTATCGATGGGATACCCGTGCAGTTCTACGCCGGCCAGCAGCTTGTGCTGGACACCTGGACAGACCACGGTCCCGTGACTCTCGTAGGCCCGGTGTCGTTGTCTGAGGGGCCCCACACCATCGTCGTGGAGTACTACGATCACACCGGCGGGGCAACCTTCGAGCTGTGGTGGATCGAGGCGGCGCCGGAGCCGATGGCCATCGCGAGTGCGCGGTCTACACCAGCCACGCCGAGTGGTCCGGGATCTCCGCCGGCAATCGCGGACCGCGCGACACCGGCGGGCGCGTGGCTGGCGCTGGTGCTGGGCCTGCTGACGAGCCTGTGGGCGTCCCGCTGGCGGCCGGCGCGCCGGCTCGTCGCGCGGGTGGTGGTGTGGATGACCGTCGGGCTCGGCCTGGTGGCCGTCACGCCGGCGTCGGCGCAGGTGGTGAGTGAGCCGACGGCGAATGTCGGGCGGTTCGATGTGGCGTTCAGCCCGGTGGCGCAGCGGTCGCTGCTGGTGTGGGAGACGTGGCAGGGCCAGGTGAAAGGCCTGGTGCTCAACGCGGCGGGGGCGCCGGTGGGGACGGCCGTCACAATTGGGGCGACCTCGGCGTCGGCGCCGCGGGTGACGGCGAGCCAGACAGGGCCGACGTTCCTGGTGACGTTCACGCAGGGGAGCGATCGCGTGGCGGCGGTCGTGACGGTGCCGGCGACCGGTTCGGCGACGGTGGGGCCGATCTGTTGGACCGGGCCGCTGCAGTGGGTGGCCTGGAACGAGGGCGGCGCGGCCGCGCTGGCGGACGGGACGTGGCTGGCGACGTGGTGGAACGGGTCGACGAGTGTCTCTGTGACCCGGCTGGCGGCCACGGGGGAGATGCAGGGCACGCCGGTGGTGGTGGTGACCGACCCGGCGGTGCCGGTCGCACCGGCGATTGCGTGTCACGCGACCGGCTGCCTGGTGGTGGGGCGGACGTGGAGCGAGGCGGTGTGGGGCCGCTGGCTGGACCTGACGGGGACGCCGCAGGGCGCGGCCTTCACGGTGGAGGCGGGGGCCGGGCGGCGAACGGCGCCGGCGGTGAGTTACAGCGCGACCGAGGCGCGCTATCTCGTGACATGGGCGCGCGAGGAAGTACCGCAGCGCACGACGATCGTGCCGGGCGCGAGTACCCCGGGGACGATCGGCCCGGTGGTGAGCGCGCGCGTGGGGCGGACGACGGCGGTGGCGGGCCTTGCCAGCGGGAACGTGGCGCTGGTGGTGGCGCAGGGCAACAGCGCCGAAGTGTGGGCGCAGGAAGTGACGGGCGCGGGGACCGTCGTCGGGACGCCGCGGACGGTCTCGGCGGCGGAGACGACGGACGGGCAGCCGGTGGTGACGGGGAACCCGACGGCGGGGACGTGGCTGGTGGCCTATCGGCCAAACGCGCAGACGCTGCGGGTCGAGGTGGTGCCGGTGACGACGACGGCGGCACCGTTGCGCAAGCAGGCGCCGATGTGGGCGGCGACGGGGCAGCCGCTGGAGATCCCGGCCCGCTGGACGTCGCCGTATACGGATGTCGCGTATTCGATCTGCTGGGACACCACGGACAATGGCGTGTGTGACGGGGGCTGGCGTCCGGCGGGCGGGGCCACGATCGGGTCGCTGTTTGGCCTGACGGCGGGCACGCGGTACTACTGGCAGGTCCGCGTGCAGACGGCGTCGGGCGTCGTGTATGCGGACAACGGGGCGTGGTGGCCGGTGACGGTGAGCGCGACGGGCGTGGGGCTGGCGAAGCAGACGCCGGCGAACGGGGTGACGGGCCAGGCGACGACGATCCCGGCGCAGTGGACGAGTCCGTACACGAACGTGGCGTATCTGATTTGCTGGGACACGACCGACAACAACGCCTGTGACGGGAGTTGGCGGCCGGCCGGGGGGAGCACGACGGCGGAGTTGTTCAACCTGGTGCCGGGCGTGACCTACTATTGGCAGGTGAAGGCGGAGGTGACGCCGGGGCAGTTCGTGGAGGCGGACAACGGCCAGTGGCGGAGCTTCACGGTCGGCACGGCGTCGTCGTACCTGCTGACGGTGACGAAGGCGGGGAGCGGGACGGGCACTGTGAGTGCGAGCAGCGGGGCGCTGAACTGCGGCGCGGCGTGCGCGGCCGCGTATGCGGCGGGCACGGCGGTGACGCTGACGGCGTCCGCCGCCAGCGGCTCGACGTTTGCGGGGTGGAGCGGGGATACGGACTGCGCGGATGGTGTGGTCACGCTGAGCGGGGCGCGGAATTGTACCGCGACGTTTACCACGGCGGCGACGGTGTCGCTGACGGTGTCGAAAGCAGGCACGGGGACGGGCACCGTGACGGCGAGCACGGGCACGCTCAACTGCGGGGCGACGTGTGCCGCATCGTATCCGGTGAACACCTCGGTGACGCTGACGGCCGAGCCGGCGAGTGGGTCGATGTTTGCCGGGTGGAGTGGCGACGCGGGGTGTGCGGCGGCGATGACGCTGGCGACGTCGCGCACCTGTGTGGCGACGTTCACGGCGGCGCCGACCGTGACGCTCACGGTGACGAAGTCCGGCGACGGCACGGGCACGGTGACGGCGGGCAGCGGGTCGCTCAGCTGCGGGGCGACGTGCGCGGCCTCGTATCCGGCCGGGGCGCCGGTCGTGCTGACGGCAATCCCCGGGAGCGGGTCAACGTTTGTGGGGTGGACGGGCTGCGTGACGACGACGGCCGCGCAGATTACGATCACGCCGACGGCGGCGGTGACGTGCGGCGCGGCGTTTGCGGTGCCGGCCCCACCGCCCGATGCGCCGCCGGGCGGGGCGTCCATCGTGGGCGACGATACGCCGCCGTCGCGGGCGGACACGGCGCCGCCGGGGGCGTGGGAGTACGTGCACGCCGACGCGCTCGGCTCGGTGCGCGC
>CAZJRM010000064.1:0-23641 GCA_964547975.1 uncultured Vicinamibacterales bacterium
CCACCCTCCCGAGCACATCGAAACGGACACGATCGCCAATTCCGATGCCGTGCCGCGTGTGCAGGCTCTCCTCGATCGACACCTCGCCCCGCGGCGACGGAGACGCGTCCCAGAGTCGCCCGGCGACCACCCGTTCGTTCCGCTCGAGGTGAGAACGGTATGTGATGACGTACTCGCGTCCGAGCGATCCCCGTCCTCGCACATCCTCGTACCGTTCAAGATTGAGCGTCTTCCCGCGAACGCCGGTCACTCTGGCGCGCAGCACGGGCAGGAACCTGGGAGCTGTCTGAAGCCCGGCCGACGCTCCGCGCAGGAACATGTCGACCGGTTCGCGCTGGTCGGCCTGCACGTCGATCAGGAACATGTCCGGCGTGTCCGGCCGGAGCTCCAGTTGGAACTCCCTCAGCAGGTTCGCCTGCAGCGATCGCACCCCCACGACCAGGAAGGCACCCAATCCGACCGCGAGCAGGATCACTCTGGTCTGATTGCCCGGCCTCGACACGCGTCGCGCGGCGTACCGCACAGCGAATGCCGGATGCGACTGTAGCGGGGTGGTGGCGCGCACGAATAGCCACCCCGCGCCCTGGAGCACCAGCACGATGGCCCCGAACCCTGCCGCCAGGACCGTGCCGACGGCGACCGACCCGGCTTGCAACACCGAGAGACCGACGAGCGCCGCGCCAACGGTCGCCATGACGGCGTACCGGACCCAGTCGTGCCGGGGCACGGCGGGCTCGCCCGCCCGCAGGAGCAGCGACGGACGGACATGCCTCACGTCCAGCAGCGGCACCAGCGCGAACAGGAGGGCCACGAGGAGCCCGACGCCACTGCCTTGCGCCGCCGCTCCCCAGCTCAGCAGGCCAGGGATCGTCACACCGGCGACCCGTTCCACGACCGGGTGCATCCAGGCCAGCACGACTGCCGCGAGCCCCACCCCCACTGCGGCACCGACAACGCCCATGATGACGACCTGCGCCACGTAGACGGCAATGACGCTGCGGGTCGATGCCCCCACGCACTTCAGGATCGCGACGGACTTCAGCTTCTGCCGGACGAACACCCGGACGACACTCCACACGCCGACGCCGCCGAGCACGACGATCGCCAGGCCCACGAGGCTCAGGTAGTCCTCGGTGCGCTGCAGGTTCTCGGCGATGTTGTCCTCGGTCGATCGGTAGGATCGCACCGAGACGAAGTCGCCCGTGAACGCGGAACGAAGCTCCCGAGCCAGACGATCGGCGCCGGCGTCGGTCAGGCGGAGCAGGGTGCGCTGGGTCGCGCGGCTGCCGTAGGCCACCAGCCCCGTCGCTCGCAGGTCCGCCAGGTCGACGAATACACGCGAACCGAAACTGAAGGCCCCTGCGCGCCGACCGGGCTCCCCCACCACCACAGCCCGGATGGTGAACGCCTGCTCGCCAATGACGATCGAATCGCCGATGGCCACATTCATCTGCACGAGCAGGTCCGGTCTGACGATCGCGCCGCGGCCCTTGAGCAGATCGTGGCTGTAGGACCGCCCGCCGTCGAGTTCGAGACGCCCGTACATGGGATACCCGGGTTCGACGCCAACCAATTCGACGAGTTTCGCCACCGCGCGCGAGGAGTCCTGCGGCCGCACCATGCTCAGGGTCTCGAGCACCTCCAGCCGCTCGGCGACCGGCACGGACCCCAGGCGCCCCGCGACACGTGCCCTGAGCGCGTCATCCCAGGGGCGATTCGTCGAGACGACCACGTCGGCCCCGAGAATGGTCCGCGCCTCGCGGGTGAGCGTCTGGCGCACCGCTGAAATGACCGACCGCAGCGTGACGATGGAACCGACGCCCACGGCCAGGCACAGGAAGAAGAAGATCAGGCGTTTCCACGCGGCCCGCATCTCACGCAGGGCCATGCGCCCGACAAACGACAGCTCGCGATTCATGAGGCGTCGTCGAGGCGGCCGCCGCGAAGGCGCAGCACCCGGTCGGCATGCGAGGCGAGCGTCATGTCGTGCGTCGCCAGGACCAGCGTCACCGAGCGGGACCGCCGGATATCGAGCAGCAGGTCCATGACGTGGTGACCGTTGCCGCTGTCGAGATTGCCCGTCGGTTCGTCGGCCAGCAGGATCGGCGGGTCGTTCGAGAGGGCCCGAGCCAGCGCCACCCGTTGCTGCTCGCCACCGGACAACTGCGAAGGGTAGTGGTGACCGCGTTCCCGGAGTCCCACTTCATCGAGCAGGAGGCGCGCGCGGCCGGCGGCGTCGCGGCGTCCGGCGATCTCCATCGGCACCATGACGTTTTCGAACGCGGTCAGCGACGGTATCAGGTGGAAGAACTGGAAGACGAATCCGATCTTCTCGCCGCGCAATCGCGCCAGTTCGTCTTCGCCGAGGCCGGTAATCTCCCGGCCGTCCACCGAGATGCTGCCGCCGGACGGTGCGTCGAGACCGGCGATGAGGCCGAGCAGCGTCGACTTGCCGCTGCCCGACGGCCCGGTGATGGCGACGAACTCTCCGCGCGAGACCCGGTAGTCGAGCGGGTGCAGAATCGTCAGCGGCTGGTCGCCGCTCATGACCGTCTTCGACACCTGGGACAGGGTAATCATGGCTGCACGACCGATCGGACAGCCGCTTCGACGAACGGCCACAACGTGTCGGCCACCTTCACCGTCCCCTCCGCGTTCGGGTGGATGCCGTCCGCCTGATTCAGCCCGGGCACGCCTGCCACGCCGTCGAGCAGGAACGGGACCAGCGCCACGTCGTACCGCTTCGCCAGATCCCGATACACACGGCGAAACGCCGCCGTGTAGAGCGGACCGAGATTCGGCGGCGCCTCCATGCCGGCCAGTACGACGACGAGGCCCCTCGCCCGGGCGCGTTCGAGGATGGCCGCGAGGTTGCGCTCGAGGTCCTCGACCGGCAACCCGCGAAGCGCATCGTTGCCCCCGAGCGCGACAATCAGGACACGTACGTCGCCTTCGAGTGCCCAGTCGACGCGGCGCAACCCGCCGGCCGACGTGTCACCCGACACACCGGCGTTCACCACGGTCGCCTGGAAGCCCGCCGCCGCCAGTCGCTCCTCCAGCAGGGCCGGATAGGCCTGCTCCGCCGCCAATCCGTACCCGGCAGTCAGACTGTCACCGAGGGCTACGATTTTCAGCGGCGCGGTGCTCGCCACGCCCTCGGCCCCCGTCGGCGGTGCCTGGCGCGTCGCCTCGCGACGACACCCGGCTCCGAGCGCCGCCGTCACCGCGCACACGACCACCGTTGAGACGAAACGACGCCACGATCGGGTTCCGACACGCATACGTGCGACACCTTGTGGGAGGAACTGGCTGACTCCGATTATCCTATAGTGCATCACTCGTGCGGTTCCCGCGCGAGATCCCGGGTGACTCATGACTCACGAACCGACGCCGCTTCCCGACCCCGTCCTCCACGACTTCGCCGACGCGCTCGACGGACGTTTCGCGCTCTGGGCCGGCCCGCTTGGTCCCAGTGTCGACCGATTGCTCGACCTGGCCCTCACGCGGGACACGATGGGGGCTATCTATCGAAAGACG
Organism: uncultured Vicinamibacterales bacterium; assembly: GCA_964547975.1. Taxonomy (GTDB): domain Bacteria; phylum Acidobacteriota; class Vicinamibacteria; order Vicinamibacterales; family JAKQTR01; genus CAYJPV01. The sequence goes on from CAZJRM010000064.1 coordinate 3,538, forward strand.
CCGGCGGCGTGGTCCCAGGATCCCGAGGTCCAGGCGAAGATCGCCAACCGTCTCGGCTGGCTCGCGTCGCCCGAGTGGGTTGTTCAGCATCTCGACCGCGTCACGGCCTTTGCCGAATCGGTCAGGCAGGACGGTACGACCGACGTCGTGCTGCTCGGGATGGGCGGGTCCAGCCTGGCGCCCGAGGTCTTGCGCGCGGTGGTCGGCGTGAAGGCGGGATGGCCACGATTCCACATGCTCGACTCGACGGATCCGGACGCGGTTCGCGCGGTGGAACGCGCCGTCGAGCTGCCCTCGACTCTCTTCGTGCTCGCGAGCAAGTCCGGAGGCACGGTCGAGCCCAACTCGATGGCCGCGTACTTCCGCTCGCGGCTCGAGACGTCCGGGCTCGCCCACTACGGCGACCGGTTCGTGGCTATCACCGACGAAGGCACCGCGCTGCACGCGCGCGCCCGGTCGGAACGGTTCCGCGAGATCTTCGTCAACCCGACCGACATCGGCGGGCGTTACTCGGCAATCTCCCTGTTCGGACTCGTACCGGCTGCGCTGATGGGACAGGACATCCGCCGAATCGTGAACTGGGCGAGGGCGATGATGTGGTTGTGCGGACCGGGCCGGCCGCTCGGGACCAATCCGGCGGCACTGCTCGGCCTGGCCATGGGCGCCGGTGTGCAGGCGGGCCGCGACAAGACGACGCTCGTCCTGCCGTCCGCGCTCGAGACCTTCGGCCTCTGGGTCGAACAACTGGTCGCTGAAAGCACCGGGAAGGCGGGACTGGGGGTCGTCCCGATCGCCGGCGAGCCGCTGGCCGAACCGGGCGGGTACGGGATCGACCGGCTGTTCGTCGCGCTCGACTTCCCTGCCTCCGATGGCGGGAGCCGGACGGACACTCTGCGTGCCCACGCGTCCGCCGGCACGCCGTGGGTCCAGGTCACCCTGCCGGAGCCCGAAGCCATCGGCGCCGAGTTCGTCCGATGGGAACTCGCCACGGCCGTGGCCGGTGTCGTCCTCGGCGTGAACCCGTTCGACGAGCCCAACGTGCAACAGGCGAAGGACGCCACCAACCGCCTGCTCGGCAGCCGAGGCGGCCCCGGCCCCGTCCCGAGACCGGACGGAGGCATCACACTCGGGTCGGCCACCGCCTGGCTTTCGTCCGCGGCGCGCGCCGCGTTATCGGGCGCCCCAGTCGAACGTTTCGTCGACGTACTCGGAGAGGGCGACTACTTCGCGATCCTCGCGTATCTCGGCCCCGACCCCGCGCTGGCCGCGCCGCTCGAAGGCCTGAGGCGCGCGGTACGCCGCTCGACGCGCTGCGCGACCACCTTCGGGTATGGCCCGCGCTACCTGCATTCGACGGGCCAGTTGCACAAGGGAGGCGCCAACAACGGGGTGTTCCTCGTCGTGCTCGGCCCCTCGTCCGAGGACCTTCCCGTGCCGGGAGCATCGTTCACGTTCGGCGAACTCGAGCACGCGCAGGCGTTGGGCGACTTCGCCTCGCTCGAACGCACGGGGCGGCGGGCGCTGGCCGTCCAGCTCGCGGCGCAGACACCGGCGGACGTCGAGGCGCTCTCGCTGGCGCTTGCGCGCCACCTCGGCTGAGGGCCTCAGCGAACCGAGAAGACCACCTCCCGCCGGGCCGCCTGGCCGGCGCTCGCCGGGGTGGCTTCGAACCGGAGCGTATAGAGCCCTGGCGCGAACGCCGTCAGCGGAATCGTCACGATCTGCGCGTGCGACGCGGCCCCCTTCTCGCCCGCGCCGCCGAACGCCGTTTCCTGCTCGAACACCTGCCGGCCGCCGGCGTCGAACACACGCGCCGCGAGCGCCACGCGCCCCGTCTTCTCCGCTCTGCCCAGGTATACCTCCGCGACGGCCGTCAGCGTATCGGCCTGCTGGAACTCGCGTTGCGTCACGGGCGTGCCCGGAAGCCACTTGGCCAGGATCGCGTCGGACCTCGGGCTCGGCACCTGCCCCGCACGTTCGCCAGACAGCACGACGCCGCTCAGCGACACCGGGAGAGCAAAGAAGTCCGGCACGTCGAGGTCGACGTGGACGGAACCCGCAAGGCCGCTGCCCGCATCCTGCCCGGCGATCCGCAACTGATAGGTGCCGGGGTCGAGGTCGAGCCGCGCCTGGAATACGACGCCGGTCTGGGCGACGACGGACTGCATCCGTTCGCTCAGCGGCATCGCCGCCGTCACGTGTGTGCCGCCACGCGTGCGCCCCCGGCCGTCGATGGCCACCGCCGCGAGCTCCAGCGAATCCTCGAACCGGTCGCCCTTGGGCAGGAACAACATGTCGCGACCGCTCACCTGCACGAGCACCACCACCGACGCCTTGCCTCCGGCGCCCCGGAACGGCACGGCCGCGGCCCGCATCGTGAGGCCGGGCACCGGCAGCGCCGAGGCCAGGGCCTTTTCGACCGCCGGAGAACTCTCGACGACCGCGGCTTTCTCCTTGCCACCGGCCGGGTCTCCGGAGCCTTTCGCCGCCTTGCCGTTACCTGCGGCGGCCTCGCCGGCGCGAGCCACCTCGGCTTTCGGCGCGGTGTATCCCTTGCGCGACCGGACGGTCACGCCCGGCCGATGGACACGCAGCGTGATCTCGCGGAACCCGCCGTCGCGGGCCTCGTTCGACGGGTAGTAGCCGACCATGTAGTACCGGCTGTGGTCCTGCTGGATCCGTTCGAACGCCGGATCGAACTCTCGCGATCCGAGGTGGGCGAATCCCCCCGTTTCCGACGACAACGTGCGCAGGTTGTCCTGCGCGAACTCCGTGTCGTTCTGGAGCAACGTCGTCTTGATGACTTCTTCATCGTCTTCACGGTCGCGCGTCGGTGTCGACGCCACATCCACGAACTCATCGCCGCCGTGTGTGAAGACCCGCGGGTCGAAGGCGTAGACCGTCAGATTCGACCGGTTGGCGGCGCCGACGAACTCGAAGAACCGTTCCCGCAGTTCCGCCGCGTCGTGGTCCCGGAGGCTGAGGTCGTAGTCGATGCCCTCGCTGACGAGCACGAGCGCCTTCCGGCGCTGGCGGACGGTGCCGGCGTAGGTGGCCAGATTCGCCATGGTCTCGAGAGCCGACCGCGCATTCGCCACGCGCTGCAGGGACGCTGCCGACCTCGACAGCGACTCGGGCGATCCGTTGTACGTCAGTTCCGCCAGGGCCGGCGACAGGACCTTCGACCCGACGCAGCCGTCGACCGCGCGCAGCAATCGCACGCGGTCCGCCGTGAACCCCCGGGCCCCGGCCAGGCTGCCCGACGTCGTCAGGACGACGGCCAGGTCGTTGGGCGTCAGGGTCCGCTCGATGAACTGGCGCGCCATGGTCCGGGCGACGGTGGTCCGGGGCGCCCCGATGTGGAGGTCGTCGAGCAGGATGATGTAGAGGCGCCCCTCGAAGGCGCCGGTATTGGAACGCACGTCGAGCGGCCGGGCCGCCAGCGGTACGGCCGCCGGCGCGGGCGTCGGCAGACTGACCAGCTCGAAGCCGGCCAGCACCTGCGGCTTGCCGTCCTCGAGTACTTCGACCTCCTCACGTCGGAGGTCGGTCACGAACTTCCCGTCAGAGTCCGTCACCACGGCGTCGACCTGCACGACGCTCACGTCGGCGGTGAGCGCGACGCTCGGGAGTTTCTGCACGGCGGGTGGAGCCGGAGGGCGTCCTTGTCCCGACGCCGTCAGCGTCAGCAGCAGTCCGCCGATCGCGGCGAGCCCTGCCCGCCTGCCTGTCGTCCGCATCGTGTCCTCCCCGCCGTTGTCGGCACGGTCCCCACAGGCACTCTCGCCCCGCCGGTGGCAGGCTGTCAAGGGCGGGTCCGAGGCGGCTCGGGGCGGGCAAGATGAGCCTTCCCAAGGGGGGCGGGGCGTAGTACGCTTCTTGGTGCTCTCGGTGCCGGGACTGGCACCTGCGGGCGGTCGTTCCGGTCGCCCAGCCTGTCGGCCCCACTGTCCTTCCCCCCAAAGCCAGTTGACCGAGCACGTGGCGGTGCCATTCTGCCGGGATTCCGGCAAGCGCCGCATCAGTTGAGCTGAAGGCCCCAAAATCCGGGCAATCCGACGGGTTTCGAAGGGGCACGGAGGTTGCGTAGGGTATACCGGACACCTGTACGACCCTGCCCGGGACAGCCCGCAGGCACCTCCTCGGATCTACCCGGTTCCTTTTCGGAGACTGCACACACATGAAACGGGAGCACATCACCATCGACGGCAACGAGGCAGCCGCCTCCGTTGCACACCGCACAAACGAAGTGATCGCGATCTATCCGATCACGCCTTCCTCGAACATGGGGGAATGGTCGGACGAGTGGTCCGCCAAGGGATACAAGAACATCTGGGGCACGGTGCCGCAGGTGGTCGAGATGCAGTCCGAAGGCGGCGCCTCCGGGGCGGTGCACGGCGCGCTGCAGGCCGGCGCCCTGACGACGACGTTCACGGCGTCGCAGGGGCTGCTGCTGATGATCCCGAACATGTACAAGATCGCGGGCGAGCTGACCTCGTACTGCATGCACGTGTCCGCGCGCACGGTGGCGTCGCACGCGCTGTCGATCTTCGGTGACCATTCGGACGTCATGGCGTGCCGGCAGACCGGCTTCGCGATGCTGTGCTCCGGCTCGGTCCAGGAAGCGCACGACTTCGCCGCGATCGGCCAGCTGGCGACGTTGAAGTCGCGCGTGCCGATGCTGCATTTCTTCGACGGGTTCCGGACGTCGCACGAAGTCGCGAAGATCACGTCGATTGCCGACGAGGAATTGCTCGCGCTGCTTCCGAACGAACTGATCGCCGAACACCGCAAACGCGCGCTGACGCCGGACTCGCCGCTCATCCGCGGCACGGCGCAGAATCCCGACGCGTTCTTCCAGGCCCGCGAAGCGTGCAACGGCTACTACACGGCCTGCCCGGGCCACGTGGAAGCCGCGATGGCGCGGTTCGGCGAGATCACCGGCCGCCAGTACCAGTTGTTCGAATACATCGGTCATCCCGAAGCGGAACGCGTGGTCATCGTCATGGGCACCGGCGCCGAAGTGACCCACGAGACCGTGGACTGGTTGATGGCGAAGGGCGAGAAGGTCGGCGTGCTCAAGGTGCGCCTGTTCCGGCCGTTCTCGACCGAACACTTCCTGAAGGCCCTGCCGGCGTCGGTCAAGGCCATTGCCGTCCTCGACCGCACGAAGGAACCGGGCGCGCTCGGCGAGCCGCTCTACCAGGACATCCTCACGGTCATCCGCGAGGCGCGTGCCGAAGGCACGTCGCCGCTGAAGGTCGACCCGGTCATCATCGGCGGCCGCTACGGCCTGTCGTCGAAGGAGTTCACGCCGGCGATGGTGAAGGCGGTCTACGACGAGCTGCAGAAGCCGTCGCCGAAGAACCACTTCACGATCGGCATCATGGACGACGTCACGCACCTGTCGCTGCCCTTCGACATGGAGCTCGACATCGAGCCCGAGTCGGTGCGCCGCTGCGTGTTCTTCGGCCTCGGCGCGGACGGCACGGTCGGCGCCAACAAGAACTCGATCAAGATCATCGGCGAGGAGACGGACAACAACGCCCAGGGCTACTTCGTGTACGACTCGAAGAAAGCCGGCGCCATCACGATCTCCCACCTGCGCTTCGGCCCCAACACGATTCGTTCGTCCTACCTCGTCAAGCAGGCCAGGTTCGTGGCCTGCCACCAGTACGAGTTCATGGACAAGTACGACGTGCTTGGCTACGCGGCGCCGGGCGGCGTCTTCCTGCTGAACAGCCCGTACACGCCCGAAGAGACGTGGAACAGCCTGAACCGCGAGGTGCAGGACGCCATCATCGAGAAGAAGCTCGAGTTCTACGTCATCGACGGGTTCAAGGTCGCCCGCGACACGGGCATGGGCACCCGCATCAACACCGTGATGCAGACGTGCTTCTTCGCCATTTCCGGCGTCCTGCCGCGTGAAGAAGCCATCGCGCAGATCAAGAAGGCGATCGAGAAGACCTACGGCAAGCGCGGCCCGGAAGTCGTGAAGAAGAACTTCGCGGCCGTCGACCAGACGCTGGCGCACCTGAACAAGTTCGCCGTGCCGGCCGTCGCCACGGCCACGCGGCGTATGCCGCCGATCGTGTCCGACGCGGCGCCGGACTTCGTGAAGCGCGTGACCGCGGTCATGCTGGCCAACAAGGGCGACCTGCTGCCGGTGAGCGCCTTCCCCGTCGACGGCACGTGGCCCGTGGCCACCGCCCAGTGGGAGAAGCGCAACATCGCCCAGGACATCCCGGTGTGGGATTCGTCGATCTGCATCCAGTGCAACAAGTGCGCGATGGTCTGCCCGCACGCCGCGATTCGCGTGAAGGTCTACGACCCCGCCCTGCTGTCGGACGCGCCGGCCACGTTCAAGTCGATCGACTTCAAGGGCAACGAGTTCAAGGGCCAGAAGTACACCATCCAGATCGCCCCGGAAGACTGCACGGGCTGCACGTTGTGCGCGGTGGTCTGCCCGGCCAAGGACAAGGCCAATCCGAAGCACAAGTCCCTCGACATGCACCCGCAGCGGCCGCTGCGTGAGGCCGAGCGCGAGAACTACGCGTTCTTCCTCGACCTCCCCGAAGTCGACCGGACGAAGGTCAAGGCCGACGTCAAGGGCGCCCAGTTCTTCCAGCCGCTCTTCGAGTACTCGGGCGCCTGCGTGGGCTGCGGCGAAACGCCGTACGTCAAGCTGATGACCCAGCTCTTCGGCGATCGCGCGATCATCGCGAACGCCACGGGCTGCTCGTCCATCTACGGCGGCAACCTGCCGACGACGCCCTACACGGTCAACCGCGACGGCCGCGGCCCGGCGTGGGCGAACTCGCTCTTCGAGGACAACGCCGAGTTCGGCCTGGGGTACCGCCTCGCCATCGACAAACACAACGAGCAGGCGCAGGAGTTGCTGAAGGCCATGGCGTCGCAGATCGGCGACGGGCTCGTCAACGCGCTCCTCGCCGCGGACCAGTCGACCGAAGCCGGCATCATCGAACAGCGCGCCCGCGTGGCGGATCTGCACAAGGTCCTCGCCGGGATCCCGACCACGGACGCCCGTCGGCTCGAACGCCTCGCGGACTACCTGGTCAAGAAGAGCGTCTGGATCGTCGGCGGTGACGGCTGGGCGTACGATATCGGGTACGGCGGCCTCGACCACGTGCTGGCCATGGGCCGTGACGTCAACATCCTCGTCCTCGACACCGAGGTCTACTCGAACACGGGCGGCCAGCAGTCCAAGGCCACCCCGCTGGGCGCCTCGGCGAAGTTCGCCATGGCCGGCAAACCGACCGGCAAGAAGGACCTCGGCATGATGGCCATGGCGTACGGGAATACCTACGTCGCGCACGTCGCCTTCGGCGCGAAGGACGTGCAGACCGTCAAGGCGTTCCAGGAGGCGGAAGCGTACCCCGGACCCTCCATCATCATCGCCTACAGCCACTGCATCGCGCACGGCTACGACCTGGCGGCCGGCCTCGATCAGCAGAAGCTGGCCGTCGACACGGGGTACTGGCCGCTCTATCGGTTCGACCCGCGCCGCGCGGTGACCGGCGAAAGCCCGCTGCAGCTCGACTCGGCCGCGCCGAAGGTCGACCTCATGAAGTTCGTCGCCAACGAGTCGCGCTTCCGCGTCGTGGACCAGATGAACCACGAACGCTACACGCAGCTCATGGCCAACGCCCAGCACGAACTGACGACGCGATTCAGCGTCTACGAGCAGTTGTCGAAGCTGGCGATGCCCGTGCGGAAGTAGTCGAACGGCGGAATTGGATTCGCCCGGCCCCGCGACGGGGCCGGGCGTTGGAGATCGCACATGGACCTGTCAACCAAGTATCTCGGACTGAACCTGTCGCACCCGATCATGCCGGGTGCGTCTCCGCTCGTCGACCAGCTCGACACGGTCAAACGACTCGAAGACGCCGGCGCCGCCGCCATCGTGATGCACTCGCTCTATGAAGAACAGATCACCCGCGAACAGCAGGGCATGGTCTATCACATGGAGCTGCACGACCACGGGTCCGCCGAAGCGCTCTCGTATTTCCCGCGCGCCGATGAATACCGCCTCGGCCCGCACCAGTACCTCGAGCAGATTCGCCTGATCAAGCAGGCGGTGAAGGTGCCCGTCATCGCGTCGCTCAACGGCACCACCGGCGAAGGCTGGCTCGGCTACGCCAAGACGATTCAGCAGGCCGGCGCCGATGCGCTCGAGCTGAACGTCTACCACGTGGCCGCCGACGCCGCCGAAACCGGCGACGCCGTCGAACGCCGCCTCTTCGACGTCGTGCGCGCGGTGAAGGCCTCGGTCAACATCCCGGTGGCGGTGAAGCTGTCGCCGTTCTATTCGTCCGTCGCGCACGTGGCCGCGGAACTCGACACCATGGGCGTGGACGGTCTCGTCCTGTTCAACCGGTTTTATCAGCCGGACTTCAACCTCGACGAACTGTCGGTCGAGTCGACGCTCACGTTGTCGACCTCGGCGGACCTCCTGCTGCGGCTGCGGTGGCTCGCCATCCTGCACGGCAGGACCAAGGGCTCGCTGGCCATCACCGGCGGCGTCCACACGCCCGCCGATGCCCTCAAGGCCGTCATGGCCGGCGCCGCCGGCGTCCAGGTCGTCTCCGCCCTGCTCAAGCACGGGCCCGACCACATCAAGACCCTCGTGGACGGTGTGCGGACGTGGCTCGAGCAGCACGAGTACGAGTCGCTCGAGCAGGCACGCGGCAGCCTGAGCCTCGAACGCAGCCCGAATCCCGCGGCGTTCGAACGCGCGCAATACATGCGGCTGCTGCAGACGTTCAAGTTCTAACGGAAGGCTCCCGGCTCGCGGCCAGGAGCGTGAAGATAGACACCGGGCCCGGCGGTCGATGACCGCCGGGCCCATTGATTTGTACGGCTGGTTTGTAGGGCGCCGATCTACTTCTCTTCGGCCGCGAGCAGCACGGTGATGCGGGCCCGGGCACGGGCGCGCACGTCGGCAGGCAGCCTGGCGCTTCTTGCTTTGCGGCAGGTTTCGACCGTCTGCTGCAGTCCCTCGGCCATGGCCTGGCAGCATGGGCACCGCTTCAGGTGCGCCACCACGGCACGCCGGTCCGGACCGGTCAGATCTCCATCGACGAACGTCGAGAGCTTGACCAGCAGTTCGCGGCACCGATCCTGTGACTCTGTCTGGTGACGCATCACGCCTCCAACTCCTGGCGAAGCATCAGTCTGGCCCGGTGCAGCCGCGTCTTCACGTTGGCTTCCGAAATCCCCACGACTGCGGCCACTTCCCGCGTCGACAACCCTTCCACTTCGCGCAGGAACACGATTTCACGGTACCCGGGGTCCAGCGCCTGCAGCGCACGGTGCAGGCGCCGCCTCAGGCGCGAGTTCTCCACGATTTCGTCCGGACGCCGTCCCGGGTCTTCGACGTCGATGGACCGCGCGTGCCCATCATCGCCCACGACCGGCTCGTCCAGCGACCAGACCTTCGAGGGCTCGTGCACCCGTTTGCGGCGGCCGATCAGGCACGCGTTCTTGACGGTCCGGTACAACCACGTGCGGAACGCCTCAGGCTGCTGGATCTGCGCCGCATAGCGGTACGTCTTCAGCAGCGCCTCCTGCATGGCATCGTCCGCGTCGTCCGCGTGACCGCATACCAGCAGGCTGAAGCGATAGGCCACTTCCTGGGCCTTCATCAGCAGGCGCTCCATCGCCGCGTGACTCCCGGACTGCGCCGCGCGGATCAGCGTCGCGTAGTCGGTGTCGTGCCCGCTGCTTCCCCTCTGACCCTGTGAGAGATTCGGATTCTGTCGTTTGGTCACAGCGCACCGATTCTACCGCCATTCTTCTCCCCCGGCGTGGACTCGTGAAACCAATCCGGCCTCCCCTGCATCTCTGGGAGGACCGTATGAGACCACACATGCTCCTTCGCGCCTCCCTCGCGGTGTTCGCGCTGGCCTTCGCACACGCGGACGCCACCGCCCAGACCCCGCTCACTCTGGACGACGCCATCGGGCGCGCGCTGCGGCAGAACCCCGCGGTGCGTGCGACGGCGGCCGCCGGAGACGAAGCCGCCGCCCGCGCCCGCCAGGCTCGTGCCGGCTGGCTTCCCCGTCTCGAGGTGTCCGAGTCCTGGCAGAAAGGGAACCAGCCGGTCTTTGTGTTCGGCTCGCTGCTCGCCCAGCGCCGATTCACTCAGAACGACTTCCGCCTCGACGCCCTGAACCACCCCGACGCCACGCCGAACTACCGCGCGGCGGTCACCCTCGAACAGACGCTGTTCGACGGCCTGCGCACGCCGGCGGCCGTCCGGGCGGCCGCCATCGGCGAGGAACTCGCCGACATCGGCAAACGCGACGTGGCGTCGTCACTGCGCGTCGGAGTGACGCAGGCGTACGGCGGCGTGCTGATGGCCATGGCCCACAAGCGGGCCGCGGATGCCGCCGTCGAATCCGCCACGGAAGACCTTCGGCGCATCGAACGCCGCAGGGACGCGGGGATGGCCACGGAGGCCGACGTGCTGGCCCTCCAGGTGCACGTGGCGCAGATGCGCGCCCGCGCCATCACGGCCGCCAGCCAGGAGACCATCGCCCGCGCCCAGTTGAATACCGCCATGGGCGAACCGCTCGCCGCGGCGTTCACACTCACGCCCATCGTCGCCATGCCGGCGGCGGAGCCCCTGCCGGCGGACGCCGAAACCGAGGCGCTGTCCGGCCGGCCCGACGCGCGGCGCGCGGACGCGATGGAACGCCTTGCCCGAACGTCGGTCACGATGGCCAGGGCCGGGTTCCTGCCGGTCGCCGGCCTCCAGGGGGTGCTCGAGGGCAACGGCGGCACCTTTGGCGACCGCGCCAGCTCGTGGGCCGTCGGCGCCGTCGTGAAGTGGAATCTCTTTGCCGGGTTCGCCGACCACGCCCGCCTCGGAGAGGCCAAAGCGGCGCTGGCGCGTGCGTCCGCAGAACGCGAACGCGCGATGGCCCAGATCCGGCTGGACGTCCGGGCGGCGGTCGCCGCCGTGGAATCGGCCCGCGCCCGCGAAGGCGTGGGCCGCACCGCCGTGGCCCAGGCCCGGGAGAATCAGCGCATCACGCGCGACCGTTACGAAACCGGGCTTGCGGGCGTCAACGATCTGCTCCGTTCGGCCAATGCCGTCCTGGAAGCCGACCTGACGCACACCGCCGCCACCGTCGATGTCATTATCAGCGCGGCCATGCTGGACCGCGCTCGCGGAAAGTAAACCGATGAAGAAGCCTGCCCTGCTCTCCACGATCGTCCTGGCCGGCCTGAGCGCCGTTGCCTGCTCGAACGAACACAAGGCGCCCGCGGCCACCTTGCCACCCGTCGCTGCAGCGACGGCGGCGGCCTCCGAGATGGACCTCGCCCAGCCGCTCGAGGTTGGCGGCGTCATCCGGGCCAGGAACGTGGCGACGGTCGTCAGCCGCATCATGGGCGAAGTCACGTCGGTCAAGGTCAAGCCAGGAGACCGCGTCCGCGCGGGCCAGGTGCTCGTGTCCCTGGACGCGCGCGAACTCTCCGCCCATCGGCTCCGGGCCACCGCCGGACAGGCGGCCACCGAGCAGAGCGCGTCGCTCGCCGAGGCCGACCGCCAGGCCGCCGAGGCCGGGCTCGCCCTGGCCAGGGTCACGCACCAGCGCATCGCCGACCTCCGCGCGAAGAACTCCGCCACGCAACACGAGCTCGACGAAGCCGTCGCCGGGCTCAAGGGCGCCGAAGCGCGGCTCAAGGTCTCCGACGCCCGCGCCGCCGAAGCCAAGGCGGCCATCGCGTCGGCTACCGCGGCGGCCGACGCCGCCAGCGTCACCGCCTCGTATGCGTCGTTGGTCGCGCCGTTCGACGGTCAGGTGACGGAAAAGATGGTCGAACCCGGCCACATGGCGGCCCCGGGACAGCCGATCGTGACCGTCGAAGATACGCGGTCCTTCCAGCTGGAGGTGCGGCTGGACGAGTCGCGCGCGGCCGTCGCGAGCGTGGGTGACACGGTCGAGTTGCGCCTCGACACGCCGGCCGGCCGGGTGACCGCCGAAGGCCGCGTGGCCGAGATCGCCCGGCAGCTGACTCCCGGTTCGCACGACTTCCTCGTCAAGATCGACGTACCCGCCGGTCACGACCTGCGCTCCGGGATGTTCGGCCGAGCCGTCTTTCGCGGCGACTCGCACCGTGGCCTTGGCGTCCCTGCCTCGTCGGTCACCCGCCGGGGCCAGCTGACCTTCGTCTTCGTCGTCGGCAGCGACGGTCACGCGCGTCTCAGACTGGTCAACGCGGCGGACGCCGCGGGCGGCATGGCGGAGATTCGGTCCGGCCTCGTCGCCGGTGAACGAGTCGTCGTCGAGCCGCCTCCGACCCTGGTCGATGGCTCGCCCGTCACGGCCGCGGCGGTCGGGGGTGGACGATGACACGCTCGTACGGGCTGGCCGGCCGACTGGCCGCCGCTTTCATCGAATCGAAACTCACGCCGCTCTTCCTCGTCGCCGCGCTGGCGCTGGGACTGCTGTCGGTCATCGGGCTGCCGCGGGAAGAAGAACCCCAGATCATCGTGCCGATGATCGACGTGATGGTGCAGATGCCGGGCGCCTCGCCTGCGGAAGTCGAGCAGCGGGTCACGCGGCCGATGGAGAAGCTCCTGTGGGAAATCCCCGGCGTCGAGTACATCTACTCCACGTCGGCCCCGGGCATGTCGATGGTCATCGTCCGGTTCTACGTGGGCCAGGACGAAGAACAAGCCATCGTCAGGCTCAACCAGAAGCTCTTCGCGAACGCCGACATCATCCCGCCGGGCGTTTCGCCGCCCATCGTCAAGCCCCGCTCGATTGACGACGTCCCCGTGATGGCCCTGACGCTGTGGGGCGAACGCTACAACGACTTCGAACTGCGGCGGGTGGCGGAACAGCTTCACGACGTCATCAAGGAAATCCCCGACGTCTCCGAAGTCACGATGGCCGGCGGCCGCGGGCGCCAGGTGACCGTCGAGATCGACCCGGCGCGGCTGGCGTCCTACAACCTCGACCCGCTCGCCGTGCAGCGCGCGATCCAGGGAACGAACCTCCGCCTGAAAGCCGGCGAACTCGTCGCGGGCGGCCGCAGCACGATTGTCGAGGCCGGGGCCTGGATCGACTCGATCGACCGGCTCTCGTCGACGGTCGTCGATGCCCGGACCGGGCGCCCGGTCTGGCTGCGCGACGTGGCGACCGTCACCGACGGTGATGCGGAGCCGACGTCCTACGTCGCGCACCACACCGCCGACGGGCGTACCTACCCCGCCGTCACGATTTCGATCGCGAAGCGCAAGGGCGTGAACGCGATCGAGCTGACGCGCCGTATCAGCGAGAAGCTGGACACGGTGCGCGGCGTCATCATTCCGGCGGACCTGCAGGTCAGCGTCACGCGCAACTACGGCGAGACGGCCGCGCACAAGTCGAACGAGCTGCTGTGGCACATGTTCCTCGCCATCGTCTCGGTGTCGATCCTGATCTGGTTGACGCTGGGACGGCGCGAGGCCGCGGTCGTGGCGGTCGCCATTCCCGTCACGCTCGCGCTCACGCTGTTCGTCTTCTTCGTCTACGGGTACACGCTGAACCGCATCACCCTGTTCGCCCTGATCTTCTCCATCGGGATCCTGGTCGACGATGCGATCGTGGTCGTCGAGAACATCGTGCGCCACGCCCGTGTCTCGGGGAAGACCCCCGGTGGCATGGCCGCGCTCGCCGTTCACGCCGTCGACGAAGTGGGCAACCCGACGATTCTCGCCACGCTGGCGGTCTCGGCCGCCATCCTGCCGATGGCCTTCGTCGGCGGGCTCATGGGCCCCTACATGCGCCCGATCCCCGTCGGCGCCACCGCCGCCATGCTCTTCTCGCTCGTGGTCGCGTTCATCGCGACCCCGTGGGCCGCGCGGCGGCTGCTCGCGAAGCCGGGCCAGGACCATCACCACACCGAGGACCGGCTGACGCTGGCGTACCGCCGGTGGATGACCAGGCTGGTGGCCGAACCGCGTCTTCGCGTGGTCTTCCTCGCCAGCGTGGCCGCCCTGCTCGTCGCCGCCGTCGCGCTCGTGCCGCTCAAGCTCGTCACCGTGAAGATGCTCCCCTTCGACGACAAGAGCGAGTTCCAAGTCGTGCTCAACATGCCGGAAGGCACGCCGCTCGAAGACACGGCGCGCGTCGCCTCGGAACTGGCCACCGCCGCGCTCAAGCAGCCGTCGGTCGTCAGCGTCCAGAGCTACGTGGGTTCGGCGTCGCCGTACAACTTCAATGGCCTCGTCCGGCACTACTTCATGCGCCGCGCGCCGCACCAGGCCGACCTCCAGGTCAACCTGACGCACAAGGAAGAACGGAGCGAACAGAGTCACGAGATCGCCAAGCGCGTCCGTCTGGCCCTCGGCCCCATCGCCACGAAAGCCGGCGCGCGTATCCAGGTGGCCGAAGTCCCTCCGGGGCCGCCCGTGCTGCAGACACTCGTGGCCGAAGTGTACGGTCCCGATCCGGCCCGCCGGCTCGAGGTCGCACGCCAGGTCAGGGACATCCTCGCGAAGACGGACGGCGTCGTCGACGTCGACTGGTACGTCGAGGTTCCGCAGCCCAAGCTGAGCCTCGAGGTCGATCCCGAGAAGGCGGCCGCCGTCGGTGTGCCGACCGCCGCGCTGGCGGCGCTGGTCCGAATGGCCGGCGCCGGTGAACGCGCGGGCATTCTCCACGACGATCACGCGCGCGCCGACGTCCCTATCGTTCTCCAGCTGCCGCGCAGCCAGCGCGGGTCGCTCGACAGCCTGAAGACGCTCCGCATCAACGGCGTCCGCCCGATTGCCGTCGGCGAAGTCGCGACCGTCCGGTCCACCACGGAGCCGCCGAGCGTGTACCACAAGAACCTGCAGCCGGTCACCTACGTGCTCGGCGACGTCGCCGGCCGGTTCGAAAGCCCGGTCTACGCGATCCTGCAGTTGAACACGGCGCTGAAGGCGGTGACGCTGCCGGAGGGGTACGGGTTCGAGATCTTCAACGCGAGCCAGCCGTTCGACAGCACGAAGTACGCGATGAAGTGGGACGGCGAGTGGCACATCACCTACGAGGTCTTCCGCGACCTGGGGCTCGCGTTTGCCGCGGCGCTGCTGCTCATCTACATCCTGGTCGTCGGGTGGTTCCAGTCGTTCCTGACCCCCGTCATCATCATGGTGTCGATCCCGTTCTCGCTGATCGGCATTCTGCCGGCGCACGCGGCCATGGGCGCCTTCTTCACCGCGACGTCGATGATTGGCTTCATCGCAGGGGCCGGCATCGTGGTCCGCAACTCGATCATCCTCGTGGACTTCATCGAGTTGCGGGTCCGCGAGGGCATGCCGCTGGCCGAAGCCGTCGTGGATGCCGGCGCAATCCGGTTCCGACCGATTGCCTTGACGGCCGCCGCCGTCGTCGTCGGCGCGGGTGTCATCCTCTTCGACCCCATCTTCCAGGGTCTCGCCATCTCCCTGATGGCCGGTTCCGTGGTCTCGGTGTTCCTCGCCCCGGCGACGGTGCCCGTGCTGACCTTCCTGGCCGCCCGGCGAACGGGCCTGGTTCAGGCGCAGGGCCAGACGCAGGCGCAGGGCCCGGCCGAAGGCCCGGCTGCGGCGCCGGCAAGGAGCGCGCAGATGTGGACGGTGCCGCCGCGCCGGATTCTCGTCGCGGTCGACTTCGGAGACGCCTCCGTGCGGGCATTGCGAGTGGCGCAGAGCCTCGCCGACCGGTTCGGGGCCACGATCACGGCCCTGCACGCCGAAACCGTCGACGTGCCTCCCTACTTCACGCACGATCAGCTCGGCACCGTCGAGCGCCATCACGCCCAGGACCGCCAGGACGCGGAGCGGTACCTGGCCGAATTCGTGGCGGCACACGCCCCGGCGGCCACGGCCCGACTCATCGAAGGCCCGCCGGTTCCGACGCTCGTGTCGGCCGCCATCGGCCATGATCTCCTCGTGCTCGGTACCCACGGACGACGCGGCCCGACACGCTGGTGGATTGGGTCGGTGGCCGAGCGCGTGGTCCGAGAGACGCCGATTCCGGCCCTCGTCGTCCGCGCCGGACAGGAGCACGCCGACGAAGCGGAGGTCTTCGCCCGCCCGGTGATTGTCGACGGCCCGGCGTTCAGCGGAGAAGCGCGACACTACACGACGACCCTCGCGGCCGCCTTCGGCAGCGTGGTCGGCGAACGTGCCGTCGCCTCGATGTCCGACCTGACGTGCAGCCCTGAAGCCACGCTGATGACCGTGGCCATCGGAACCCATCACGGGCAGTCCTGGTTCGGCGACGCAGCTGAGAAGCTGGTCCGCCAGTGCAAACTGCCGATGCTGTTCGTCCCGCACCGTTCGTGACGGACCAGTCCGAGGAGGCCCCCATGACCGTTGAACGTGCACTTCGTCTGATTGCCGGATTGTTCGTGATGGCCAGCGCGTTGCTGGGCCTGTACGTCCATCCCGGGTTCCTGTGGTTCACCGCCTTCGTCGGGCTGAACCTCTTCCAGTCGGCCTTCACCAACTGGTGCCCGATGATGGCCATTCTCCGCCGGGCGGGTATTCGAGGGTAGACTGGATGGCATCGCCATCCGGCTGCCCCCGGGTGCCACCGACGAGGAGACCATGAAGGAATCCCGCTATGCCATGGGTGTGGAATTGCCGTGTGCCTTCGAGCAGGCCGTCGAGCGGACGATTGACGCACTGAAAGCCGAGGGCTTCGGCGTGCTGACGACGATCGACGTCAAGGCCACCTTGAAGCAGAAGCTCGACCGGGAATTCCGGAAGTACGTGATCCTGGGCGCCTGCAATCCGTCACTCGCCTCCCGCGCCTTCGACGCGGAACTCGAGATCGGCATCCTGCTGCCCTGTAACGTAATCGTCTACGAGAACGGCGAGCACCGAAGCGTCGTCTCCGCGATGGCGCCGGTGTTCGCCATCGGGATGCTCGGTGGAGATCCTGCGTTGAAGGATGTGGCCCGCGAAGCGGACGAACGCCTCCGTCGGATGCTGGCTGCCCTCGAACAACACGCCTGACGGAGGCCGCGATGGACGTGCTCGGATCGCTCCTGTTCCTGGTCGCCTGGATCGTGCTCAACACGTGGGTGCTGCCGCGTCTCGGCGTGCAGACGTGAATGAGCGCCTCGTGCGACGTCGGGTCCCGACGTCAGAACCCGAAGGACAAGGCTCCGCAGCCGACTCCCGGGAACCAGGGCGAATGAACGCTGCGCGCGTACCTGCCGGCAGTCCGAGGACTGCCGGCGGCGCTCACGACGCGTCGGACGCCCACCGGGCCACGATGGCCGGGTACTCCGCCATCATCGACAGGTACCGGGCACGTTCGGCGTCGGACAGGCGGTTGGACGCCTCACGCCCGAACGCCTCGAACACCGAGCTCTTCTCCGCTTCGCTCAGGATGTCTTCCGCCACGGCGTAGAAATAGCTGTTCTCGATCCGGATGTGTTCCCGGATGAGTTCCACGTAGCCGTTGGCATGCGCCGCGAAGTCTTCGCGCGCCGCCGCCTGCCCCCGCATCAGCCCGTCGACATCGCGGCGCATCTTGGCGGTATAGGCCCTGCCGGCGTCGTGCTGCGCGAGCAACGCGTTGACGACGGACTGGTCCTTCCCGATGCCGTGCTGCGCCAGGAGCGGAAACAGCCAGTGCTCCTCGCGCACGTGGTGACCATCGGTGAAGTGCTCGAAGAAGTCGAGCAGTCCAGCCAGCATCCCATCCGGCAACGCCGCCCCGCGGGCCACTCGAGACGCCGACGCCTCGAGCACCGACAGCATCGTCAGGAAGCCCCGGTGCTCCTCCATCAGCGCGTTCAACAAACCCATGCCGCACTCCTCCCCGTCGCACGCGGATCGCCGCCAGGATGTGGGGGATCAACGGAAATCCGCAAGCGGAGACGGGATGGAATGAAGTCTAGCAATCCGTGGGCCGACCGAACGGGCGTTCGGCTACAAGCGTTCCGGGACCGGCCGTGGCCGGTTCGTCCTCTTCGACGAAGACACAGCGCGCCACGGACGGTTCGACGGCGAGTTCGGTCTGATCGCACAGGAAGACGAACGCCGGGAAGGTCTGCAGCACCGAGACGGGGGCCCCGGGCGTCACGCCGAGCGCAGACAACCGTTCCGCCCGCTCCGGGTTCTCCGCGGCCACGCGGACCACACGCGCATGATGTCCCTTCGACAGCGACGACAGCCGGCGCGCGCGCTCAGAATGTGACACCGAACGTCCTCAGACTGAAATTGAGGAGACCGCCCGTGGCGAGGGCGATAAACGTCACGACGGCCAGAATGCCCATCGCAGCCCTGGTCCCCTGTTCCTTCACGATCATCAGCAGGTGCGCCACGCACGGGACGAACAGGGTCATGACGGTCAGAGCCACGACGGCCTGGACCGGCTGCAGTTCGCCTTTCTGCGCCATGTCGAACAACCCCGCCGCCCCGTAATCCCGGCGGAGGAACCCCATGACGAACACGGCGGATGCCTTGGCCGGCAGCCCGAGCAGGTCCTGCACGATGGGCTCGGCCGCCCTGGTCAGCCAGTCGAGACCGCCCGTCCGGGCGAGGACGAACAGGATGACCGTCCCACCGAGGAAGAGCGGGACGGCTTCGCCGAGGTACCAGCGCAGCCGCAGCCAGGTCTTGTACGCAACGTTCCGCATCAGGGGCCGCCGGATGGGCGGCAATTCGAGCATGAACTCGGACCGTTCACCGGGCAGCGCCTTCGAAGCCAGGAACCCGACCAGGAACATCTGGGCGAGCACGACTCCGAAAAGCGTGAGCAACGCTCCCATAGAAATCCCGCCGAGAATACCCAGGATCGTGGCCAACTGCGCCGAACACGGTACGCCGAGCGCGAGCAACAGGACCGCGATGAGCCGTTCTTTCGGCGTGCCCAGCACACGGGTCGTCATCGTGGCCATGGTGTCGCAGCCGAGTCCCAGCACCATCGGCAGCACGGCTTTGCCATTCAGCCCCATCGCCCGGAAGATCCGGTCGCTGAAGATCGCCAGCCGGGGGATGTACCCCGAGTCTTCCAGGACGCCGAAGATCAGGAAGAAGGTCGCGACCACCGGCAGCACGATGGCAATCGCGTACGTGAGGCCCATGGTCACGAGGCCGTACTCGCCGACCAGGAAGTCGCGCAGGAGCGACGGCAGCCGGTCCGCGAGGGACACGGCCGCGGGGTTGACGTAGGTCCCGAACAGCCCGTCTTCCAGCAGGCCGACGAGCGTCTGCGCGCCGAAGACGCCGACGAACAGGTAGACGGCGTACAAGACGGCGGCCAGGATTGGAATGCCCGTGAGGGGCTCCCGCATCAGGCGCGCGAACCGTTCGCCGGCCCGGGCAGCCGAGTGGCGCCTGACGTGGCGAAAGCGGGTGGCCATGTCGTGGGCCCACCGCGCGTGGTCCCGGGCGGGTTCCTCGTCGAGGGCCGGCACGCGGGCGCGATCGAGGGCGCCACGGACCTCCGCGAGTCCACGCCCTTCCGTGGCGACGGTCTCGATGACCGGAATGCCGAGGTGCGCGGCCATGGCATCGACATCGATGGTGACGCCGTGGGAGCGTGCCTCGTCGGACATATTCAGGACGAGGATCATCGGGCGGCCGAAGGCCGCCAACTGGGAGGTGAGCATCAGGCCGCGGCGGAGGTTCCTCGCGTCGGCAACCTGGATGATGACGTCGACGGGCGTGTCGGCCAGAATCCGCCTGGTGACGAGCTCATCTTCGCTGAGCGAGCCGGCGAGGGCGTTGACGCCAGGCGTGTCGACGAGATCGCAGACTTCGCCGGCGAGCAGGGTCCTGCCGTGGGTGACGGCGACGGTGGTGCCCGGGTAGTTGGAGACGAGGGCGTAGGAGCCGGTGAGGCGGCCGAACAGGACGCTCTTGCCGACGTTGGGGTTCCCGACGAGCGCGAGGCGACGCGGGCGGGCGCGGAGACGCAAGAGAGGGTCGGCCGCCGCAGTCGCGGTGGCCGCCTGCGGACATGACATGGTGGCCTATTCAATAATGAGACACAGTCTCAACTTACCGGCATGTTACCACATTTCTCACAACCCGTTCTCCTCCTGTAATCGGCAGCACCCGCCCGAACAAAATAAAAGCGGCCGATCCCCCCCGGAGCGG
>CAZJRM010000065.1:0-23309 GCA_964547975.1 uncultured Vicinamibacterales bacterium
TCCGCCGGACGGCCTTTGAGGCGAGTCCGCGGACTGGCGTGGCGCAGGGCTTGAGCCCTGCGGGACCTGGCAGGCCTGAAGGCCTGCCCCACATCATGCCGGCCGCAAGCCGTGCGTCACCGCCGCGCGTCGAGTTCCCCCAGCTTCAGCCGCACGCTCACGACGTACGGCTCCGCGTCCTTGGTCCACGATCCGTACGTCGTCGTCACGATCGTGCCGTCACGCAGGACTTCGAGGCCCGGGTAGCAGCAGTCCCACGCGCTGTGGTTGTCCATCAGGCGCACGCGGTACTGCCCCGGCGCGCCACTGACCAGGTCCTTCCACGTACCGACCCACGCGAGCCAGTCACCTGCGGTCGGCGAGTCGCGCAGCGTGTCACGGAACGTCACGAACAAACGCCCGTCCGGCGCGTACGTCGCGACGTGCCGATCGCCGGTGAGCCACGCGGGCAGTTCTTTCGGCGCGCTCCACGTGACGCCTTCGTCAGTCGAGAACATGACGTGCGACTGCTTCCGCCGCGAGTTCTCGCGCAGCAGCATGGCCATCGTCTTCCCGTCCGGCGATCGCACGGCGCCGGGTTCGCAGAGGTGAACCTCGCTCGACGAGTAGATCGCCCGCGGCAGCGACCACGTCAGCCCGCCATCGATCGTTCGCGACGAGTACAGCGTGAACACCGGCGGCGTGGCTTTCGTCGCGCCCTGGCTGATGAACCGCCCGTCATCGTGGAAGAGCGCCAGGTAGTGCCCGCGGCCGAGTTTCAGCGGTACGACGCTGCTCATCGCCACGATGCCGCCGAACGGACCAATAGGTTTCAATTCGGTCCACGTCCGGCCGTCATCTTCGGAGGAAGCCATGCGGATGGGATAGAGGCCCGAGAAGAGGATGAGCCGTTTCCGGCCGTCCGGTCCGACCACGCGATGGATGGTGGGGGTTTCTTTCGACGTCGCCCAGGATGCCGGGACGGGCAGCCGATCGGACCACGTCCGGCCACCGTCGCTGCTCCGCTTCATCACGATGCTGCCCTGCCCGTGGCCGAGCGGATAGACGGCAATCATCGTCTTTCCGTCTTCCAGGAGCACGGTCGTCGGATGGCCGATGTACTGGCCCGGCTGGCGGTCCAGGACCACTTGGCGGCTGGTTTCGGCGGCCAGGTCGACGTATCGGGGCTGGGCTGGCGCCTGGGCGGACGCGCTCGAGGCCACGGCCGAGGCGCAAAGGAGGAGGGCGAGGCGGAGGGCGGTGGCGTTCATGACGGGGAGGATAACGCGGCCCCGGCCTTGCATTCCACCACTCCGTGGTCAAGATCCTGGCCCATCGGGCCAACATCGACGGGCCGTCCCCCGCGACCGAGAACCGCCCGGCGTCCGTCCGGGCCGCCCTCGCGCGCGGCTGGGGCCTGGAAACCGACATCCGCCGGGCCCCGGACGGCCGCTTCTACCTCTCGCACGACCCGAGGACCGACATCGACGAGGTGCTGGCCGAGCGATTCCTGGCGGACCTGCGCGCATTTCCTTCAGCGACGATTGCCCTGAACGTCAAGGAACTGGGCTACGAAGCCGACCTGCTGCGCTTCCTCGACGCTGAAGGCCTGCTCGACCGACTCTTCCTCTTCGACATGGAACTCCTCGAAGGCCAGCCGGTGGGCCGCACGGCACGGCTCCTCCGCGAATTGTCTTCGTCCGTCCGCCTGGCCGCCCGCGTGAGCGATCGTGGCGAGCCGATCGAGCAGGCGCTCGGCATTGTTGAGGCCGACGTGGTCTGGCTGGATGAGTTCGATGGTCCGTGGGTCCGGGAAACCGACGTTCGGCGCATCAAGGACGCGGGCCGGACGACTTGGGCCGTTTCGCCGGACTTGCACGGAAATTCGAAGGAAACGGCCACGAAACGCTGGATCCAGTTTTGCATTTGGGGGGTGGACGGGATTTGCACGGACTATCCCGACGCCCTCGAACAGCTGATTCGTGGGGAGAACCGGAGCACGGGAAGATGACACAGTGTCGGTTGACCGACATGGTCGGTGGCTGGATGGTCGGCGATTTCGAACCGTCATGTCTCCGGACGACCGCCTGTGAGGTCGCCTACAAGCGGTACGCGGCCGGTGCCCGCGAAGCCTGCCACGTCCACAAGGTGGCCACCGAACTGACCCTCGTCGCCACGGGCCGCGTCCGTATGAACGGCCGCGAGTTCGACGAGGGCGACATCATCGTGCTCGCGCCCGGCGACGCCACGGACTTCGAGGCGCTCACCGACGCCGCGACCGTCGTCGTCAAGATGCCCAGCGTCACAGGCGACAAGTATCCGCACCAAGGAGCGTCATCGTGAGTCGAGTGACGACGGTCCTGTTCGATCTCGACGGCGTTCTCGTCGACGCCACCGAGTGGCATTACGTCGCGCTCAACCGGTCGCTGCGGCTGTTCGGCTTCGAGATCAGCCGCTACGAACACCTGTCGAGCTACAACGGCCTCCCGACACGCAAGAAGCTCGAGATGCTGACGGTCGAGAAAGGGCTGCCCACGGCGATTCACGGCATGCTGAACCGCTTGAAGCAGGTCTACACGCGCGAAGAGATCCTCACGAAGTGCCGGCCGGTCTTCGAGAAGGAATACATGCTCAGCCGGCTCAAGCAGGAAGGATACCGGCTGGCGGTCTGTTCGAACGCGATCCGCGACAGCGTGCAGTTGATGATTCACCAGTCGGGGCTCGACGAGTACTTCGAGTTCCTCGTCAGCAACGAAGACGTATCGCGGCCGAAGCCCGATCCCGAAATCTACGTCACGGCGATGGCCCGGATGGGCGTGAGCCCCGAAGAGACGCTCATCGTCGAAGACGCCCCGCACGGCGTCGAAGCCGCACGCCGGTCGGGGGCGCATGTCTGCCAGGTGGGCGGCTTCCCCGAGGTGCACTACTTCCGCATCAAGACGGCCCTCGAACGGGCGGCCAGCGGCGCGCCCGCCGCGAGCGCCAGGGACATCCGGGTGGCGGCATGATTCACATTGTCGTGCCGATGGGCGGCGAAGGACGGGCGTTCGCCGAACGCGGCTATACCTTTCCGAAACCGCTCGTCGAGATCAACGGCGCGCCGCTCATCGAGCTCGTGGTGCGCAACCTGACGCCGCGTGAACCGCACCGGTTCGTCTTCGTGTGCCGCCAGGACCACGTCCAGAACTTCGCCCTCGGCGACGTGCTGAAGCTCGTCGCCGGCGACTGCAGCATCATCACGATGGGTCAGCCGACCGCGGGTGCGCTCTGCAGCGTGCTCCTCGGCCTCGAGTACCTCCAGCACGAAGACGAGCTCCTCATCGCCAACGCCGACCAGATCGTGGACGCGCCGATGGACGACTTCCTCGCCGCGGCGCGCGTCGGGCAGTGGGACGGCTACGTGATGACGTTTCCCAACACGCACCCGCGCTGGTCGTACGTCCGGGAGGACGAAGGCCAGGTGGTGGCGGTCGCGGAGAAGCAGCCGATCAGCCGCAACGCGACGGCCGGCCTCTACTACTTCAGGCGGGGCACGGACTTCGTGAAGGGCGCCGAGCGCATGTTGCTCAAGAACGCATCGTTCTCGGGCGAGTACTACGTCGCCCCGGTCTACAACGAGCTGATCCTGGCTGGCCGCCGCGTCGGCATGTTCCCGATCGACGCCGCGCAGATGCACGGGCTGGGCACGCCCGAAGAGGTCCAGCGATTCCAGGCGCGGGCCGCCGCCTGACGTGACCGCATGCTGAACATCGTCCTTCCCATCGCCGGCCGGGGCAGCCGTTTCGCGACGGCGGGTTACCAGCAGCCGAAGCCGCTCATCCCGGTCCGCGGGCGCGCGATGATCGAAGTCGTCGCCGACAACGTGCGGCCGAGCGGGGCCCATCGCTTCATCTTCGTCGCGCTTCAGGAGCACCTGGACCACCTCGCCATGCGCGAGACGCTCGAACGCGCCGCGCCGGGCTGCGTCATCGTACCCGTCGATCGGGTCACCGAAGGCGCCGCCTGCACCGTGCTCCTCGCGCGCGACTACATCGACACCGACGACCCGCTCATGCTCGCCAACAGCGACCAGTGGGTGGACATCGACATCGACGACTACCTGGCCGAGATGAATCGCCAGCGGGCCGACGGCCTGATCATGACGATGACGGCCGACGATCCGAAGTGGTCGTTCGTGGGCCTCGACGACAGCGGCTTCGTCACGCGGGTCGTCGAGAAGACGGTCATTTCGAACGAGGCCACCGTCGGCATCTACAACTTCCGCCGCGGCCGTGACTTCGTGTGGGCCGCGGACCGGATGATCGCGCAGAACCTCAGGGTCAACAACGAGTTCTACGTCGCCCCGACCTACAACGAACTGATCGCCCGTGGCGCCCGCATCGCCATCGCGAACGTCGGCGCCGACGGCGCCGGCATGTACGGCCTGGGTGTCCCGGCCGACCTCGAACGTTTCCTCGCGACCGGCGTTGCCGCGCGGGCAACGGAGGGGCGGAGTCCCTCCTCCACACCGGTCGCCCGCTGAAGGATGGCGGACATGATCCAGAACCGGCTGCTCGACCTGATCAAGAGCCCTCGCAAACACGTCTGGGTCGGGCTCAATCCGCCGTTCGAGATGCCAACGATCGATCTCGAGAACGCGACCGCCTTCCGCGTGTCTCCGGCCCATCACCAGGCGTGGGACGTGGTGTGGGTGTACGAGCGGTTCATCTCGGACTTCGATTCCTGGAAACTGGCCCTCGACGAGTGCCTCCGGCTGATCGGCCACGACGGCCTGCTGGTGCTGCGCTACAAGACGCGGCGGATCAACTTCAGCAACTTCGGTCTCAAGCACTTCCTTTTCAGGCGCCCGGGTTACGAGATCGAAATGGTGTGGGAAGACGGGGTGCAGACGGACACCGGCTTCGTCGCGACGTCGATCATGCGGGTCCGGCGCCCGCGCCTGCCCCTCTACCAACCGGCGCCCTGGACGCTGGCCGTCGTCACCCAGGGCACGCGGGTCGAAAACGTGGCGCGGTTCTGCCGGTCGGTGCGAACGCAGGACCCCGACCGCCGGCACGAACTCCTCATTCACGGGCCGGCGCATCCATCGTACGACGAGTTCGGCGTCCGCTACATCGATACCGTCGTCGACGATGAACGCGGACTGACGCTGGGCAGGAAGAAGAACACGATCGCCCGGGAGGCCAGCCAACCCAACCTGATGGTCGTGCACGATCGATACGAACTCGACGCCGGCTTCTTCGACGGGTTCGACCGGTTCGGCTACGACTTCGATTTGTGCACCGTCCGGCAGTCCTACGACGACGGTGAACCCTATCCGGCGTATTGTGCCCTCAATGGCACCGGACTCTTGTGGAGCCCGACCGTCCATTGCGAGAACTACAACGTCCTGCACCAGAATCAGTACGTGAACGGCGGCCTGATGATCGTCAAGACGCACGTCTTGCGCGCCTTGCGGTTCAACGACCTCCTGTACTGGAACCAGGCCGAAGACGTGGAACTGTGCCGCGTCTTCATCGAAGCCGGACTGCCGCCGCGAGTGAACTACCTCTCGAGCGCGACGACCATCAACATCCCGAAGGCCGCGCCGCACCAGTGGAAGCTGGACCGCGACATCGCGCCATTCGACTGACCGCCACCATGCGCCGCATCGGCCTGCTCGTCGAACCGGAGTTCCTCGAACGTCACTGGGGCGTCCGGGTGTACGTCTACTCCCTCGCGAAGGTCCTGGCGCACCACGGATGGCGGGTCGATTTCGTCGTGGCCGGCGCGTCGAGCGCGAGCGAACCGCGATGGTACCGGCTCCACATCGGCGACAACGACCTGTTTGCCAAGGCCGGCCCTTCATCGTCCGGTACACCGGGGGACGTCTGGGAGTCTCTCCGGCGGGAGGCGTGTCCCGCCCGCGGCCCGGCGCCCACTCCTCTTCCTCCGGTTCCCACGGGCCTGCGTCGTCCCTGCCGCATGCCCATCGGGTCCGATCTCGGTGTGGAAGGCTACGACGCCCTCGTCATTACGAATCCCTGGATGGTGAAATGGACTGGCCGCCTGCCCGCGCGCCGGGTCTTCGGGCTCGTGTTCGATCTCATCCCGAACCTGTTCGGCATCCTCAGTGACGAGAGCAAGCCCTTCGCCTTCGCCCACCAGCACGAGTACGGCTTCCGACACTTCGAAGCCCATACCGACACGGTGCTGACGATCTCCGAAGCGACGCGGGACGCCTATCTCGATCTCGTCAGGTCACGGCGGCCTGACACCAGCGGTCCCCGGGTGGTCGCCCTCCCGCCGATGGCGCCCTACTACGCACTCGACCTCCGCCGTCCGCAGCCGGCCCGGACCCGACCGCCACGAGTCGTGCTGGCCGGGTGTTTCGACCTGCGAAAGGGACTCAAGACGCTGCCCGCACTGCTCAATCCGCTGGCCGATGTGCTCGACGAGGTGGTCATCTACGGCGGCGTCCGGTGCCGGGACGTGGACGTCGACGCCTTCTTCCGGAGCCTGACGGTACCGCGCGTCACCTGGCACGTGGGACCAACGGCGGCTCACGTGCGCGACATCTTCCGGACGAGCCGCCTGCTGGTTTTCCCATCCCGGTTCGAAGGCTTGGGCCTGCCCATTCTCGAGGCGCAACTGCAGGGCTGCCGCGTGGCGACGTATCCGGTCAGCCCCATGCAGGACCTGGCGCTCTCGGGGGCCGTCGTGCTCGATGAGGATGCGGCCGAATCGTCACGCCGCATTCGGGCCGCGCTTGGTGACCCGTTCAACCACGAGGCGCTCGCCGGCGAGGCCGCGCGCGCGTTCGTCGACGGTCCGCTTGCCACCGACCCTCTCGCCGACGCGATGGAAGACTGACTCCGGGACGGTTACGCCATGGCGCGCAGCGCGTTCCGCGAGGCGACGGACTCGAACGCCGCGAGCGCACGCCGCGCCGTCGAATCCCACGTGAAGAGCCGGGCCCGCTTCGGGCCGTGAATCCGGAGGTCGTTGCGAAACGCCTGATCGGTCAGGACGCGGGTGAGCGCCGCCGCCATCTCCCGATCGTCTCTCGGATCGAACAGCGCGTCCGCGCGTCCGACGACTTCCGGCAGGCTGCTCGTGTTCGAGGCGATGGTCGGAGTGCCGCAGGCCATGGCTTCGAGCACCGGCAGGCCAAACCCCTCGTGCCACGACGGGAAGATGAACGCGTGCGCGAGATTGTAGAGGGCGACGAGTTCGTCGTCGGTGACGAACCCCGGGAGGACGAGGTCGTCCGCGGCCAGGCCGCAGGACTTCGCGAGTGTCGCCAGGTGCGCCCGGTGTCCATCGCTGAGGGCACAGACGACCACGAGTTGATGCGCCGCGCGGACGGCGGGATCGAGACGCGCCCAGGCCGTCACCAGCGTGTCGATGTTCTTCCGGCGATCGGGGCCTCCGGTATACATCACGAACGGCCTGGGCAACCCGAACTTCGCCCGCAACGCCTGCTCGGGCAGCTCTGCGTGAGGAATCGGCACGAACATCGGATCGGCGGCCGTGGAAATGTTCACGACTCGTTCCGGATCGAGTCCGAGGACGCCAATCGCCTCGAGTCGTGTGGCTTCCGAGATCGCCAGGACGAGCGAGGCCGCGCGCACGTAACCGATCTTCCGGAAATAGTACTGCGACATCGGGCTGTCGGGCCCGCCGCAGGGATCCAGGTAGTGTTCACGGTAGACCAGTGGGATGAGATCGTAGAGCGTGGCCGCGGTGGGCGGGCCGCCGGGGCATTCGCCGATGGACGTGATGGCACTGTCCGGAAAACCCTCGAAGAGACTGCCGACGTGGACGACATCCGGGGACTGGGCCGCGAGGAACCGTTCGCGATCGCGCTCGGCCTGTTCACGCCTGTTCCGATTCGCTGGATCGTGTTCCGCGGTGGGGCCGATGCCGCTCCACGTGAGGATCTTCGTGGCCGGGAGCCGGGTGGAGAACTCGGCCTGGAGATCGGCCGTTGCCTCGGGGAACATCCCGTTGAGGAAGATACGGACGTCGTGATGTGACGCCGCACTGATGAAGGCGTGGGCGAAGGCCAGTGAGTACCGGCCAATGCCGCGGTAGCGGCTCACGCACTGGCAGGCCTGCAGGTCGAGAACGAAAGTCAGCGGTGCCGACGGTGCGCTCATGATCGACGCTCCTGCTACGCCAGCCTCGGGTTGCGCCAGACCTGCGTGCCGTCCGCCTGGTTCATGCTGTCGAGCAACGCCACGCCGGGGACGTAGGTGAAGCGGCTGGGCTTCTCGTGCTCCAGCACCCAGCCCTGCCGGTGGAACAGGTCCACCATGTCGCCGTCCAGCTTCCGCGAGTGTGTCCCGATGACCAGATGGGCGACTCGCGCATCGAACTGATCGAGCGCGCCTTCGCACACCAGCTTCTCCCAGCCCTGCACGTCGATGTGCACGAGGTCCCACCTCGGCTCGCGCTCGAGGATCTCGGGCACGGGCACGATGTCGACCTCGATGTACTCGTCGAGCAGATGCCCGAGGTAGGCCGAATCCTGGGCGTCCGCTTCTCCGCCGTCCACACGCGCGGGGCGCGAGCCCCAGTCGTTGGCCGCGTCCGCAATCTTGGGCCAGCGGGCCGTTCCACGCTCCAGGCCGGCCGCCGCCTTGATCAGGACGTGCTGCGACGGGTCGAGCCCGTTGTCGCGGAAGTGCTGCACCATGAACTCGAAGTGCGCCGGATCGGCTTCGACCGCGTAGAGCCGGATGTCACGGATCTGGCGCGCGCGCGCCGCCGCTGCGCCGCCCACCACCCACGGCCCCCAGCCCGCCCCGAGTTCGAGGGCGACATAGCGCCCCTTCGCTCGACTGACGCTCTTCAGCAACCCGAGGTACTCGATGGCTTCCGCGTGGTAGTCGCCAGGCACCGGGATACCAATCACGCCCTCCCACGCGCGCTGAGGTCCGGCCAGCGACGTGACGCGCGTCCGGACCCCCAGGAAGTCGACGATGAACCCGGGAGACGGCTGGCGGTCCGGCACCGCGAAACTCTCGAACAGTCGCACGTCGTCTTCCGTGTAGCCGGAGTAGATCTGCAGGTGGGAAGTAGGTTGGGTCATGACTCGGTCTCTCGGACACCTGTTCGGGCGACAATCGCCCGCACGCTGGAGTGGAGCAACGCGGATGCCAGCAGCGGCGATTCGCGTTCGAGTTGCCGGACGGCCGCCCTGAGGCCGAACCGGCGGAGCAATGCCCGCTTCGCCCCGTCGGCCATCTGGCGGAGGCGGCCGGCGGGCATTCGCGCCGCCGCGCGGAAAGCATCGGCCAGGTCATCGACGTCGACCACGGCGCATCGCTGGCCAGGCGCGTAGTAATCGGGCCGGCTGCAATACGGCTGGGGAACGACCCTGTGGCCCACACGAACGTAGCGGCCCGCCGACAACAGGTCGCGGTGACCGCCCCAGTCGTGAGTCACGACGGGCACGCCCGCCAGGATCGCCTCGGCAATCGGAAGCCCGAGTCCTTCGCCAAGACTCGCACTCACGAAGAAGTCGAACGCCCGGAAACGCGCGAGCATGTCCGGCCGGCCCGGCTGACTCACGTCGAAGACAATGTCCGTCCGCGGGCACGTCCACTCCGGAGGCGCGGTGGTGTGGATGGTCAGCGTCGCGTCCCCCTGGCGCGGAAACGCCCGCAGGTAACCCTCGATGAGCAGGTGGAATCCCTTCCGGAAGTGCGGGGCGCCGCACGCGAAGAACGTCGTGGGCCGGGACGGAGCGTAGTCCACCTTCGCGGGAATGGGCTCCAGGTCGAGCGCGGGACGTACCAACTGGACGGGGACCGTGACCCCGCTTCGTTTCAGCGTGCGGGCGACGAACGTCGTCGTGGCCCACACTTCGTTGAACCGGTCGAGACGTGCGACCCATGCCGACGGGTACCGATCCCACTCGTGGTGTACGAACGCGACATTCTGGCACCCGGGAGTGGCCTCGAACTTCGGGCCAATGGTGTTCTGGATCACGATGCGGCCGGCCAAGTGCCTCGTGAGTCGAGGGGCCTTGGAAAGCGGGAGGTGGCGAACCGTCAGCCCCGCCGCCGACAGGGTGTCGGCCAGGAGCGTGCCGACTACGCCGTAGCTGCCGATGTGCTCTTCCGACAGCAACACGATCTCCGGGCGTTCCTGGCGCCGCGTCACGGATAACACCTGACGATCTCGCCGTCGTACGCCAGGGCCTGGAGGTACGACACCATGTCATCCTGGAACGCAACGGACGAGACCACGACCGCCTGGAGGTTCATCCCGGGAATCGTGTCGGCCCCGTGTACCGGCAACCCTGCCACACGGCGCCCCTGGGCCGCGGCGTTTCGATCGAAGAGGAACAGCGGCGACAGTGTCCCGAGCGCCGTTTCGGCGAGCAACCACTCCGTGTGGCTGCCCGCACCCAGAATGCCCACGCGCCAGCCCCCACCGCGCGCCGCCGCCACCAACGGGTCGATGACGGCTCGAATACGATGCCGCTCGGCGTTCATCAGCCGATCGACCGTGAGTGCGTTCTGATCCGCGCGCACAGTCAAGCGGTGCGTCAAGTCGTTGATCTGGCGCGTCAGTTCGGCAATGGCCGCGGCCGACGCCTCCAGGCGTCGTTCGTCGGCAGTCCGGCGTTCCACCACCTGGTCGATCCAGCCGAAGTCCCAATCCGTGTTGTTGGCGCGCCGGAAGAAGTCCCGTTCCACCGGAAGGACCGGGACGTCGCAGCGTGTCGGGAGGATGGGCGCCAGGACGGCGCTCCAGAAATGCGGTGAGAGCCAGTGCCCGACCACGGGCACGGGCGTCCCCCAGCCGGGGAGCTCGATGCCGGCCGTCCGATCCAGGAAATGTACGCCGCGTTTGCCGAAGGCCCGGGCTTCGACGACGCCGCCGGACGAGATCGCCGCGACGCCTGCCAGGTCATCGAGAGCCAGCAGTCGATAGAAGTTCTCGGTTGTCCTCGTGCCTTCGCCGAGCAGGTCGGCCAGCACTCCTGCTTCCGGGTCGTACGGATGGGGCCGCCACAGCACCGGGCCCGACCGCCTGAGCGCTGTCAACTCGTCGAGGTAATCGCTCCAACCGACTCGGCGCCCGCGCGCCGGGTCGATCATGGCGGCATCGGTCGGCAGTTGGCCGAGCACGAGCATGGTGCCGGGTTCGATGGCGGGACCGCCCAGCCATCGCACCTTCGCCCGGATTTGCGCCGCCCGGCGTTGGATGTCGTAGTCGGCGACCCCGAACGGAGCGAGCGCCTCGCGGATGCCGTCGACCGTCGTCCGCCAGGCCAGCGGGATGTCGTCGAGGAAACGCAGTGGATGGACGACACAGTCGAGGACGGGGACACCGGCGCGGCTCAGTGCCCGCGACATCGACGGCGGCATCTCGATCCCGATGACGAGCGCGTCCCGGCAGGCATCGACAATCCGGCGATCGAGCGCTGGGCCCAGTTCACCGTTATACAACCTGGCCCAGGCGTCATTCGACGGCTCGAGTCCGCCGTCCGCGTAGAGTCGGTCGAACTCGAGCGGGCGCCCGTCGCTCGTGACGCGTTCGACCGGGAGCCCGGTTGCCGCCTGGAGGGGCGGCGTCAGCAGGTCCTGCAGCCACAGGGTGCGGGTCACGGATTCGCTCCGCGTCTCGTCGGCGGTGTGCGGCCGGAGGAGGTCGGCGGTGATGACGATACGCGAGAGGCTCACGGACGTCCCCCGATGATGGCGGCGACGGCGTCGAAGAACGCCAGGCGTGAAGCCTCTATGTGGGGCCGCTTCGCGCGGATCGCCCCGGCGATCCTGTCTCGATTCGCGATCACTCGACGGAAGACGGCGTCGAAGCGGTCCAGCCAGTCCGAAGCCGCCAGACGGACATTGCAGCCCTCCTGGCCGAGCACACCCAGCGCGCCGGCATTCTTGTGTTCGTAGTAGTCACCGAGGGCGAGGCTGATGGCCGGGACCCCTTGCCCGAGCGCGAAAACCACCGGATGATGCTTCATCGACACGCAGATCCGGCTCCGGCCGATCGCCAGCCGCGCCACGCGGAAATCGCCGACGCATTGGAGCACGCGGAACACCTCGGGCCGGGCCTCCGCCAGCCGCTCGAGGGCGGGCACATCCACGCTGTGCATGGGGACGCCCACGATGGGCGGCGATCCGGCCTCCGTCATCGCGTCGACGATCTTCAGGAGTTGTTCGACCAGCGCGTCGCGCGCACCGGGCGTGTCGAGCCCCCAGTAGTGCGCGTTGAACGTCACGAACGACCCGGCCTCCGCGCCATCCGCGAACCCGGAGGCCGTGAACGCGCGGCTGAGCGCGCCCGCATCGTCGGCGTCGTCCATGTAGAGCGCATCGTCGCACGTGACCATCTGCTTCGGGCCACGCAGTCGAAGCTCGGCCAGCGCTTCCGGCGACTTGTCCGCGTCCCTCGTCGCGATGACGCTCGCGGTCTCGAGCCCCCACTTCGCCAGATGACGGGAGAACCGGCTGTTCCAGACGCCGATGGTCTGTCCGGACAGCACGGCTGGCGTGCCAAGGACGTGTGCCATTCGCAGCAGGAACATCCCGTCCCAGAGACGGGACAAGGTCCGGCCGGTGAGGTACCCGCCACCGCAGAACACCAACAACTGCGCCGTGGCCAGGTCGTGCAGCAGGGTGGCGCGGCGGGCCTGCACACCGATGACGGGCCATCCGCGACCCACCAGCCACGCCTGAGCCAGCAGCCACAGCGAGCGGCCGATGAACGCGACCTTCGCCCGACGGGTCTGCAGGTGGTAGAGCGCCGAACGATCGAGATCGTAGAACGCCTGGCGTGGGGCCTCTCCGACCTGGCAGCCGTGAAGGGCAAGAGTCTGATCGAGGTTCGGCGTCAGGATCTTGAGACGATGGCGCGGGAAACGCACGCGAAGCTGGCGAATCGTCGAGGCCAGTTGCGCTTCGTCTCCGGCGTTCAGGAAGCCGTAACCACCCACGATCAGGATGCTCGCGTCCCGCCGGGGGACCGAGGCGCCACGCCTCGCTGTGCGCGGGCGCCACAGGAGGCGCCGAATGGCCTGAACCGCGCGGTCGCACCCGCGGCGGAACGCCGCTCTTCCTCCGGAGTGGGAGGGAGTCGACGCGCGCTGATAGAGCGGGCGGACGGGGATCACGCGGACACTCGGCGGCAGGCCGAGGGCTTCCACCTGCCGTTCGATCGCGGCGTCGTGCATGCTCGCGATGAGCACGACCGCGCGAGACGACGAGACGATGTCAGCCAGCGCGCTCGGCGCAAGAACCCGGCGGCCCTGGAACGGCACGACCTGTCGGGCCTGGTCGCTGTCGACAAACGTATCGATGCGCCGGCCGAGACTCCGCCAGACGTCCATGGCCATCGCCCCGGTCCCCCAGCACACAACCACGTGGGGTCGGACGCCGCGAAGCGCCGCACGCAGCAGCCGGCCGAGCCTGGTCACCCGGCGGTCGGCATCGCGAACGGCAGGCGCCATCTCGCGGGCGCCGAGCAGGGGCGCGAGGAGGACGCGCGTCGTGCGGTACCCGAGTGCCCGGTAGCAGGCCTTCGACAACGCGGCCGTCACCCGGAACCTGAGGTGCCCGCTCTCCCGATTGGCGCGGCTCCAGGGCCGTTCCTGGAGGCGGTTCTGAATGCCAACCTGCTTGTAGCGGATCGTCGCGGGCTGGCTCGACAGCGCGATCTCGAGCGGCAGCCGTTCCAGATGAAGCAACGGGTCGGCCCGAAGCAGACCCTCGAGCGAGGCGTCGCGGATCGCCACGATGCTGGCCCCGCGAGGGTCAGCGGCCCACGGCCCCCACGCGTCCTTGACGCTCAGGTCGGCATCGGCCCCCCAGAAGTCCGCGCACGACTGGCACGCAGGCATCGCGAACCAGTGCTTCCTCCAGGCCGACGTGAAGAGCGACGCGTTTCGATTCACCGTGACGAAGTCGCCAGCGTCCGACACGAACCGGAGGTTGAAGTTGTTCGCGTCAGGGATGTGCTCCTTGTTCCGGAGACTCGCGGTGAACGGCCGCGTGCCATCGATGCCGAGCGACTGCGCGAGGAAGTCGATGAATTGGCCGTTGACGTTGTGACTGCAGGCCAGCCCGATCGTGATGAGGTCCAGGGACCGATACCGGGCATCGGTGGCCCAGAGGGCTCGGACCGCGCGGATCGTGCAAGGCACGCCGACCACGGCGACACTGCGGGTTCCGTGGAGCAACGAGGGAAGCACGATGTCGTTCGAGACGGGGTGGTAGAAGGAGCTCCGTCGGCCTTCGCACTCCTCAGCGGACCGGCTGATCACCGCACGCACGTGTGGCTCACCGACGCGGCCAGGCACGCCTTCGGCATGGACGACGGCATCGACGCGACCGGAGGCGAACAACCGCCTCAGCAGCGCTGTCACGACCCCGCCGGACGCAGAGCGGCTCCGGCCCACGTCGTCACCGTCCCAGCCGAGAAAACAGGTGGCGCCGGCCAGCCCGACATGCATCGGGTCGGGACTGGCACTCAATCGAGCGGCTTGCGACCGAACGGCGGTGGGGGTGTGGGGGCACACCGTGTGGCACCGGCCGCAATGCGTGCATCGGGTCGCCTCAATAGCGGGCCGGTACTCGCTCCGCCCGGTCCACATCATGTGGATGGCTCCCGAACCGCACGCGGCTGAGCACGTGCCGCAGCCGATACACGTCCCGGCGTTCACCGTCACCGACACGTCTGGCCGCTTCGCATTCCCGGCCGCCCTGGCCGACGACTGTCGGCGCACCAACGGTCGTGGCCAGACCTCGACGACGTGTCGGTAAAGCGACATCCTGCTCGACTCCAGCGTCATCCCTGACGCGACCCAGGCTCACAAGCCATTTATAATCTTGGACTTGCGGGTGACCGGAGGCCTATTGAGCGTCTTGACTCCCCAGCCAGGGCCAGTAGAGCAAAGGACGTGCCCGAACGACGCGCCACAAACCGCTAGTGCCGACGTTGTCGGCTGGGTAGCTCGCGGAGCAGCAGCGCCGAGTCTATCGGCCGACGAGACGCGACAATCATCGCTCTCGAGCCGGGCTGAAGCGGCCGGCCCCAGTCGACGGGGTAGAGATAGTGGTTCGGTTGAATGGCCGGAACGTACACGTACTCGAACAACTCCCTGAGCTGCCCATAGAGCCACGAGCGTCCCGGCGTCGCGAGGACGCCGCTGACCGATGCGGTGGGAACCGACGCGTCTTTCGTCTGGACCACGACATCCAGTTCAGGCTCGCCGTGCACCGCCGAGTCTACGAGCAGCATCCCGCCACAGCACGACGCGAGATAGGACAGCGCTGCGCCGGGGTCTGCGAGGTGGTAGAGCACCCCGTAGCAGAACACGACGTCGAAACGTCCAACCGGATCCGCTGGTGGTGGATCCAGGCACAGCCTCGCCGTGGTGACGAACGGGTGGTGACCGTATCGGTGCGCGAGTTGGCGAACGTTGTCGTCGCGTGCGTCGGTTGCCAGCACGGCGCATTCCCTGTCCGAGAAGAACGACGTCAGGTCCCCGACGCCAGCGCCGACCTCGAGAACGCTCCTTCTCCGCAGGTCCAGTCCGAGCGAGGCCAGATGTTCCAGACGTCTGGCGTTGAGGTGGAGATACCACGGTGAATGAAAATCGAGGGCGGCCTCCGGCGTGATCATGCTCAGCGCCGTGGCGCCAAGCCCCGGTTCAGGGTTGTTGTCTGCGGGTGGACTCGTCCATGAGTCCGGCACCGGCCAGGGAGGCACTTCGTCCCATGGCCTCCACGTCACGGGCAACGCCGACCATGTACCGCCCTGACTGAGCGCAGTCCACACGTCCCTTGCCGGTCCAGGCTCCGGCAAGGCAGTGAGGTGCCGCCTGAGTCCGTCAACGATTGCCGCCCGCTTCTCAGGCCCGAGGAGCGTGATGAGCGACGCCAGCAACTCGGGAGAGGGCGTCAGATCGCCGGTAAACGTGAGGAAGCTCTTCAGGGGTTCGATTCGTTCGTCCGGCGGCCAGCCGGCCAGCGTCGGGACCAGGCGGTGACCGACCGAGCGCAGAACGCCTTCGCGATCACCTCGTCCTGTGGCCCAGGCCACACCGATCCGATGGCGCACGGGGAACGCCGCCTGGGGAGGAACCGCGCTGAGCGCGTCCAGGGCACCCAGTTCGATACGTCCCCCTCGCAGGATCCCAGCACCGGTGGCGTTCACGAACCGGCGCGTCGGCTCCGCCAGGGTTCGCGCGACGATCCAGTCCCTGAACTGGACGAACAGCGGAGTGGTCGGCACGGTCTTCCCCGACGTGTCGGTGGCAGTCACCGTCGAGCGGGAACGGACGTAGTCCTGAAAGGCCGCCGCACGGGCGTCGTCGGTTTCCAGGCTCTTCCAGTCAGGCTCGTAGGTCGTGTTCCGACAGTAGAGCAGCCCGTCCGTATAGGCGAGGTCGGCTCCGGCGAACACCACCGGGTCACATCCGAGATGGCACGCCAGATCGACAGCGGTCGTCAGGACCGACCCCCACGCCCGGAGTCCCCCGCGAGTGAACCCGGAGGCGGCAAGCCAGGGCCATGGCTGATGCTGGCTCACCTGGAAGACGAAGATACGCCCGGCGAACGCCGGGAGCACGCTGGGATCCATACTGCCCTCCGCAACCAGCCACGTGTCGGCGGCGGGAGGCAGGTTCAGGAGGTGCCGGGCGTTGTTCGGCTGCGGGTCCACGGCCACGACGAAGTGCGGCGTGATTCCGGCCGTCAGCAGAGGTCTCAACGCCGTGTCCACCGCGATCAGCAGCACATCTTCCGGCAGGGCCCTCAGGTGCGGAAGCAGCCGATCGAGTGACGGTCCTGCGGCCGCGACGATCGCGGGCCGCCCGCTGAAGGCCAGTGCGAGCGACGCGACATCGCCCTCGGCAGCCATCGCCGGGAGGTTCTTCAGCGTGTTGACGAGGTACGGCCCGGCAAAGCGGAGGCGGGCGGACTCGTTCGCGCGTGCCCCGGCAATCAGCGCTTCGGCGGCGGCCTGCGCACGCGCCGCCTCGCGGGGGAACTCCCGCTTGATGACCGGGTTCATCAGGATCACCGGTGGTCCGGCGCGTTCGTCGACCAGGCGGAATGCGTCAGTGGCACCTTCGTAGCCGGGCCCCGCAAACACGGCCAGGCGCCCACTCGACTGCCAGTCGCCGACCGGGTACCGCTTCACCAGAAGCGGCAGGCACTCCGGCAGGGGTTCGAACACAACCACCCGCGTGTTGGCCGACCTTCGAGCAATGGACTCCAGGACGTAGCCGAGGCCCGCCCCGATGACGATCGCCGTTGACGGCTCCGCGGCATCGAACGCCGAAGCGACAAGGCGATCCGCTTCGCCGGCCGGATCCCGCTGGCTATGGAGCTTCACCTGGCGTCCGTCCGGCGTGGTGACAGCCAGAGTGTCGAACGGGCTGCCCGCGACGAGGACCACTCGCCCGTCGGCAGACTCGTCACCGGAGGGACGGCTCGTCATGCGGCCACCGAAGGTACGCCTGCGACGCTGTGCGCGGGTGAGTCGCAACGAATCTCCGCCACGAGGTGACATCCTCCCCGGACCCGTCCAAGTGTCCGGTTGACGACGAAGGTCTGGAAACGATCCCGCGGTGTACGGCGCCGCCGTGCGGCGTTGTACACCGAGAACACCGGATGACTCAGCGGCTTGGTACTCACGGCAAACCTGATGTTCTGTCGCTTCGACAACCACGACGCCAGCCCGGACGGCGTGATCGCCCAGAGGTGGCGGACCGGATCGAGGCCGTGTGCAATCCGTCCCGCGAGGAACCACCACCACACCAGGTGAGAGGGGTGGCCGGGATTGTCCGCGACGATGGTCTCCACGCGCCGGCGAAGCATCGATGGATAGCCGACGTATTCGAGGCTCCTGCCATTCGGGAGCACGAGTACCAGCACACCGCCAGGCGCCAGCAGCGAAGTCAACCGCTGGAGCATCTCGAACGGATCGGGAACGTGCTCCAGAACGTGACGGCAATGGATGAACGCGTACTTCACGGGCAGGGATTCGGCCAGTGAACACACGTCGGCGTGGATGACGTGTTGGAGCCCGAGGTGCTGGCGCGCGAAGTCGCAGGCGGCCGGGTCAAGGTCGACGTAGTGCGCCTCGCCGAACCCCCAGTCCTGGAAGACACGGGCCATGAAGCCGCCGCCGCCGCCGACATCCAGCATCCGTGAACCGGCCGGCAAGCCGAGCGAATGGAGCCAGGCCCTCATCGACGGCGTGCGGTAGAGTTCGAGGTTCCCGGGGTCCGCGGCAAACGCGAAACCAGCGTAGTAGCGGCGCAACGTGTCGGCAGACGGGATCGGATCGACGTACGCGGTGGCACACCCCCGACACTGGTAGGCCTGGTATCCACCCATGCGGTAGAGAGGTCGGGTGCGTCGGCCGCACCAGCGGCAACGCACATCGCCCGAGGCCTCCCCGCCACGATCACTCCTCACGGTCACCTCCGGCGGCGCGTCGGCGGGCCGACACCTGTCCGCTTTTCCGGCCGCCGACGGAAACCTCTGGCAAGCGAATAGGCCGACCCGGCCACCTCGACTTCGGGGATCGCAAGACGAGTGCCATCGAAGGCGCGGGCGGGGCGGCGAAGAGGCCGTCGTCAGAATGTCACCGTCCGCTGCACCACCGTCATGTCACCCCGGTGCACCGGCTGAGACGACGCCGGCCGCGCCGTCCTCCCCACCGCCACCGACGCCGGGAGGCCGTCGGAACGGTCGGCAACCACGAAGGTCACCGGCTGCCGCCCCTTCACCCTGACGAACAACTCGATGCCCTCGGCCGGGATATTCGTGAACTCCAGGCTCCAGCGCCCGGCCGTCCACAACCACTGGCTCGCCCGGCCTCCAGGCACCCGGCCGTTCACGTGGGTATCGAGGACTTCACGATCGGGCAACCGCACGGACATCGCCCGGGCGCCGCGCGGAGACGTCAGCCGCACGGTGAGGGCGCGCCCCTGTCCTTCGTCCACGGCACTCACCAGGTGCACCGCCGGTCCCGGCAGGTCGACGGCCGGAGCTGGCGCCGACAGGTGCGTTGCCTGGCCCGCGATCGTCGTGAATCCGGCCAGCGGGCCGCGCTTCGGGTTGTTCGTCACGAACTGCTCGAGCCAGGGGCTCGCCGGATCGGAGGCCGTCGCCCAGACGGCCCGACCGGCGTCGGCGTCGAGCGCGTAGACCACGTTCTCGGGCCTCGGATGCCGGTCACCGTACGGCGCCGAGAACAGCCCCGCGCCAAACGCGCCGATGGCGGCGAGCACCGTCAGCGTGGCGAGCCACCACCGCCGGCCGCCCGTCATCGTCTCGACCTGCGGCAGGAGCGCCAGCACGGCGACCCCGGTGAGCGCCACCAGCCCCGCTGTGCCTTCCGGCGTGAGGGCCAGCGCCGAGACGAGCATCGAGATGGTCGGCACGAGCAGGCCGACGATGGGCAGCGCCGTGAGCATCAGCCCGAGAGTCGCGCCGCCCCCCGGTCCGCGATCGCCCTTCGGCACCGGCAGGATGGCCGCCGACAACACAGCCGCCACTGCCGGCCACAACGGCAGGTAACTGGCGCCGGGCAGCAGGTAGCCCAACGCTCCGGCGGCGAGAATCAGGAGCAACGACCCGGCCAGCGCCAGCGTGTGCGCCGCCATCCGAAGGCGCGCCCCGAGGTAACACGCCATCCACGCTGCCATCGTGAGGCTCGCGACCGCCAGCGCGTGCGCCTGGCTCGTCGACGGCGACGACAGCAGGCTCACCCAGTCCTGGACGGCGTCCAGCCAGCCCGGCACCCTCCAGGCCGCCCACCCGAGCCCGGTCATCACTCCGGCCTCCAGCACGAAGGCGATGACGAGGCCCCCGACACTCGCGCCGCCCAGCCGCCGCGCGCGCACGAATCCCCACACCCACAGCAGGAACGCGAGGATCGCGGCGGGAATCGCCCACATCGTCCTGTAGTGCGTGACGTAGCCGCCGGGCATCGAGAAGTACACCGCGTCGCCGCCTCGCCACTCGCTCAGGTCCAGGGACGCGTCTCCGAATCGCCGCGCAAGCGACAGGGCCACCTCCCCGTGTCCCTGCAGGCTCCAGCGGTCCAGGTTGTCGGCAGAGTCGGCCGGCGTGTGGTAGCTCTCGGCGTTGCGGATGAACGCGAAGTTCAACCCCACGGCGTTGAGCCGGAGAAACTCGGTGAAGTCGGTATCGTTCGGCAGCCGCTTGTAGACCTCGTAGGCCAGCGACGTCCCGTCGGCCCGGGGTACGGCGGAGGCCCAGACCCGGACGACCTTCGCGTTGCCGGCCGTCGTCTGGAACAGGTGGACAGGCCCCCGGTTGCCGCGGGCCTCGAAATTCAGGACCACGCGGACCTCGCGGGCCCACGGGTGCCGGCTCACGAACGC
Organism: uncultured Vicinamibacterales bacterium; assembly: GCA_964547975.1. Taxonomy (GTDB): domain Bacteria; phylum Acidobacteriota; class Vicinamibacteria; order Vicinamibacterales; family JAKQTR01; genus CAYJPV01. Next base: position 20,354 of record CAZJRM010000065.1, read on the forward strand.
TTCGGCGCCGAGCAGCCCGTCTTCTTCGCCGTCCGTGAACAACGCGACGATGTCGTTCCTCAGTGGCAGGCTGCTCTTCAGGGCACGCAGGGTTTCGATGACGGCCGACACGGCGGCCGCGTCGTCCGCGGCGCCCGGGCCGGCGGGCACGCTGTCGTAATGGCTCGCGAGCAACACGACACCGGTGGACGCGCGGCCGGGAATCCGCACCATGAGGTTGTGCACGAGCCCGGCGAGAATCGCGCCGCGGGGCCGCGTGGCGTCGCCGCGCACGCGCATGGCCGTCTCGCGCTGATGCTCTGGCGTCAGCCCGAGCTTCTTCAGTTCCGCCTCGAGGAAGTCGCGGACCCGCGCCTGTTCGTCCGAGCCCATGGGATGCGGGCGCTGCGCCAGGCTGGCCACGTGGGTGACGGCGCGTGTCGCGGAGAACGCGTTGGGCGGGGCGTCTGCCGCCGGGCGGGGCGGGCCGCTGTAGCGCAGGGCCGCGCCGGACGCGGCCAGGAGGAAGGCGGCCATGACAATGGCGGAGAACGGCGGCCGGGCGACTCGCATACGCAGCTCCTGGCGTGACGCGCTCGAAGGCGTCCAAGTCTACCGGCTCGCCCCCGCACCGGCAACTCCGGCGGTCGGCGTATACTCTGCGCGGGAGCGTGAGCGATGTTCGAAGCCGCCGAACTCGGCCAGAAGGTGAGCAAGGATGACTACCGCGCACGCGAGCCGCAACTGCGGGGCGACCTGCTGGCGGCTCAGAACGCCTTACGGGCCGCCGGCACGTTCCCGGTGATCCTGGTCTTCGCCGGCGTCGACGGCGCCGGCAAAGGCGAGACCGTCAACCTGCTCAACGAGTGGCTCGACCCGCGCTGGGTCGTGACGCGGGCATTCGGTGAGCCGTCGGACGAAGAACGGGAGCGGCCGGAGTACTGGCGGTACTGGCGCGCCCTCCCGCCGCGCGGGCGCATCGGCCTGTTCCTGAAGACGTGGTATTCGCAACCCATCCTCGATCGGGTCTACCGGCGTATCGACGCCGACGCCTTCGAAGAACGGCTCAACCGGATCGTCGAGTTCGAACAGATGCTCGCCGCCGACGGCGCGCTCATCCTGAAGTTCTGGATGCACCTGGGCAAGGCCGCTCAGAAGAGGCGGCTGAAGACGCTCGAGGACGATCCGCTCCAGCGCTGGCGGGTCGACGACCTGGCGTGGAAACACTGGCGGATGTACCGCTCGTTCACCTCGGCCGCGGAACGAACCATTTCCCATACGCACCGTGCCGACGCGCCCTGGCTCATCGTCGAAGGCGAAGACGCCCGCTATCGCAGCCTGGTGGTCGGTGAGGCCATCCGTGACGCGATCCGTCGTCACCTGGACGAACAGGACGAGCGCCGAACGTCAGCCGCTGCGCGCCGCGCGAAGGCGGCCGCCGCGCCCAAGGCCCCACGCACGGCGTCTCCGTCGATTCTTGCCAGCCTCGACATGACGAAGCACGTCGAGAAAGGCAAGGCGGACGACACCATCGCCCGATGGCAGGGCACGCTGAACCAGCTGCAGCGCAAGGCCTACAAGGCTCGTGTCTCGACCGTCATGGTGTTCGAAGGCTGGGACGCGGCGGGCAAGGGCGGCGCCATCCGCCGGGTCACGGCCGCGATCGACGCGCGCCGGTACCAGGTGATTCCCATCGCGGCGCCGACCGACGAAGAACGCGCACAGCATTACCTGTGGCGGTTCTGGCGGCATCTCGGGCGTGCCGGCCGGGTGATGATCTTCGACCGGTCGTGGTACGGGCGCGTCCTCGTCGAGCGGGTCGAGGGCTTCGCGAGCGAGCGCGAGTGGATGCGCGCCTACGCCGAGATCAACCAGTTCGAAACCCAGCTCGTCCGTCACGGCATCGTCGTCCTGAAGTACTGGCTGCACGTGACTCCGGAGGAGCAACTCCGGCGGTTCGAGGAACGGAAACGGATCCCCCACAAACAGTGGAAGCTCACGGACGAAGACTGGCGGAATCGCGAGCAGTGGGGGGCGTACGAAGCGGCCGTGAATGACATGATCGCCCGGACGAGCACGAGCGACGCGCCGTGGACGCTGGTTGAAGCCAACGACAAGGCGTTCGCACGGGTCAAGGTGCTGCAGACCGCGTGCGAACGCCTGAAAGCCGCGCTGAAGACGCGCTGAACTATCGCCTCGTCGCGGCGCCGCCCGCCGGGCGTTTCGCGCCGCCCTGCGGCGCTTCACGCGCGAGTTCGACGAGGTCCACGCTCTCTGACGCCTGTCCGAGCAGGTGTTTCGCGAAGTAGTCCGCCCGCAGCCAGAAGAAGTAGTCCCCCATCGCGCCGTAGCCGTGCCGCTGGCCGGGCAGGAGGAAGAAGTCGAATCGCTTGTTCGCCTTGATGAGGGCGTCCGCTACCCGCAGCGTTGCGGCCATGTGGACGTTGTCGTCTATGTCGCCGGTCACGAGCAGGAGGTGCCCCTTCAGATTCTTCGCGATGTCGGAGTTCCGGTCGATGCTGTACTCGAACTTCACCTTCCCGTCCTTGTCGGTCACTTCCTTGACGCCGTGGTGTTTTTCGCTCCACCAGCGGTTGTACACGTTGTTCTCGTGATTGCCCGACGATGACACGGCCACCTTGAAGAAGTCCGGGTAGACGAGCATCGCGGCCGTCGACATGAAGCCGCCGCCCGAATGTCCGTAGATGCCGACGAGGTTCATGTCGATCCACGGGTACTTCCGGGCGAGGTGCTCGATCGCCGTCTTCTTGTCGGCCAGCCCGTAGTCACGGAGGTTGCCGTAGCCGTAGTTGTGGTACCACTTCGAGCGCTGCGGGTGGCCGCCCCGGTTGCCGACCTCGATGACAATGAACCCCATCTGGGCCAGCGTGATGCTCTGGCTGCGCGGGGTGAAGGTCTTCGTGACGCTCTCGGTCTGGGGCCCGGGGTACACGTAGGCGATGATCGGGTACCGCTT
>CAZJRM010000066.1:0-22833 GCA_964547975.1 uncultured Vicinamibacterales bacterium
CGCTGCTCCACATCATCGGCGCGCTCGACCGGCCAACCTCGGGCGAGGTCCTCGTCGCGGGCCGGTCGCTTCACGACATGGGCGACATCGCGGCATTCCGTGCCCGTACAGTCGGCTTCGTGTTCCAGTCCTTCAATCTGCTGCCGACGCTCACGGCCCTGGAGAACGTCCAGATGCCCATGTTCGAAGTGACGCGATCCACCTCCGAACGACGCGCCCGGGCCGAAGCGCTCCTCGAGCGCGTGGGGATGGTCGATCACCGCCACCAGCTCCCGGCACAGTTGTCGGGGGGCGAACGGCAACGCGTCGCCATCGCGCGAAGCCTCGCGAACGGCCCTCGGCTGCTGCTGGCCGACGAGCCGACCGGCAACCTCGACAGCGCGAACTCGGAGGCGGTCATCGACCTGCTGGACGAACTCCGGCGGGAACGGGGCATGACGCTGGTGGTGGTGACCCACAGCCCCGCCGTCGCCGCACGCGCGAGCCGCACGATTCAGCTGCTCGACGGCCGCCATGTCGAATGAGATGCCGCTCGCGTCGGACGACAGGTTTTCGGTCGTCGAGTTCGACCGACACGGCACCCTGCGCGCCTGGCTGGATCCGCTGGCCGGGACGACGGACACCGTTGAGTACTTCGACCCCGCGGGACGGCCGTACGACCGTCGCGAGGCTGACGGCTTCGTCACGCTCCGTGTCACGGGCCCGCGCGGCGCCTTCGGCGTCGTCTGCAACGACTTCAAGTCGAAGGGCGGCAGTTTCAGCAAGGACAACTCCGAGCGGGTTGCGGCCTTCATCGATGAAGCCGCGGCGGCCGGATACCCGCTGGTGCTCATCGTCGACTCGATGGGCGTCCGACTGATGGATGGGCGTGCGGTGGTGAAACCGGCGTTCGGCATCATCCCCGGCCTGTGGCGATTCAGAGAACGCCACCTGCTCGTCACGTGCAACGCGGGCCACGCGCTCGGCCTGGGGGCTGTCCTGTGCGCCGCCGGGCACTACCGGATGGCCGTGGCCGGGGTCTCGCTGGTCAACCTGGCAGGCCCGGAGATCGTGCGGATGTTCTTCGGAGCCGGCGCGGACTTCGACACGATCGCCGCCGCCGACCGGACGCTGCCCGGCAGCACGATGGTCTCCCACCTCGCCGCGTCTCGCGAAGACATGCTGGCGAAGGCGAGAGTCCTCGTCAATCTCGCGGTCGCCTCGCCGACGCCAGGGGGGCCGTCTCCGCCGTTCCCTCCGTTCCCTGACATTCCAGCCGGGCGCAAAGCCGGCGCCATGCTCGATCCCATTCTGGCGTCCCTCTCGGACGACCGCACCGAGGTGTTCGGCTGCCTCTCCCCTGCCGTACGCGCCTATGTGGCGACGCGCCGTGGCCGCCGGTTCGGTCTGCTCATCAACCCGCCCGGGAACCCGGACAACCTGATCACGGCCCACGCGCTGGACAAGTACATCCTCGCCCTCGACCTGTACCGGGTCATGCGCTTGCCCGTGGTGTCATTGCTCGACACCCCCGGTGGCGATCCCCGCGATACCGCAGACGTCATCGTCAAGCTGTGGCTGGCCTGTGAGCGCATCGTCGGCTATCCGCACGGGCTGATGGGCTTGTGCATCGGCCGTGGGTACGGGGGCGCCATCGCGCTCGGCTTTCCCAGGTTCCTCGGCTCCCGGGCCGCGTACGTGCTCGAAGGAGCGTCCGTGGGGCTGATGCACCCGCACCTCATCGATTCGCTGCTGGCCTCGTCGAAGACGCTCGCAACCCAGTGGAACGCGGCGAAGGCGGCGCAGACCAGAGACTGCGCCGACATCGTCGAGGCCGGCATCATCGATGGCGTGATCGCGCCCCGCGAGGTGCCCGAGGCCCTCGATCGGTTCCTCCGCGACACGGCGGGGTGATCGATGAGGCTCACGCAGCATCCGCGCCGCGATGTCGCGCTGGTGACCCGCACCGCCACCCGCTCGTACGGCGATCTAGCCGACGACATCTCGGCCCGAGCGGACCGACTGCGGACGCTCGCCCCCTCCGTGGTCGTTCTGACGGCATCGATGACGGTGGAGTTCGTCTCGACGCTGGCCGCGCTGCTCCGCCTGGAACGGCCGGTCGCCATCTTCTCGCCGGCCTGGACCCCGGACGAACGCCAGACGCGCCTCGATCTGATCGGCCGCGCTGCGGAACTCGACGCCGACAGCCTGCATGTGACTCATCACGCCGGGCCGCCCGCACCGATTCATCCACTGACGCGGCTGATCCTGTTCACGACAGGCAGCACGGGGCAACCGAAGGCCGTGCAACTATCCGACGCCAACCTCCGGAGCCACACCGCCGCGGTCATTGCCGCCCTGGACTTCCGGACGGCCCGCGCGCAGACCCTGTTCCTGCCAATGTCGTACTCGTTCGGCCTCCTGGGTCAACTCATTCCCGCCCTCGAGGTCGGAATGCGGACGGACCTCGTGGAACGGCTTGTCGACGTATCGGACAGCCTGGCCGCCGGGGCCGCGGAGGGCATGCTCAGCGGCGTGCCTTCCCACTTCGAGGCGCTCCTGCGGGCGATCCCGCCGACCCGCGTCTGCGGACGGGTCACCCATGTCGTCACCGCCGGGGCACATTCCTCGCCGGATCTCAGGCGCAGGCTGCACGCGGCGTGTCCCGCCGCGACCCTCTTCAACAACTACGGGCAGACTGAGGCGTCGCCACGCATCCTGTGCCTGACGTCTCGGCATCCCCACTTCTATTCGACCGCCACGGGCTATCCGGTCGGCGACTTGCGCGTCAGGCTGTCCGCCGAGGGCGAACTGCAGGTGAGCGGTGCACAGATCATGCTGGGGTACCTGGGTGACGACTCAGGCACGAAGGAGAAGGTGCGAGACGGATGGCTGGCCACCGGCGACCTCGCCACGATCGCCGAGGACGGTCTCGTGACCGTGACGGGCAGAACCGATGACCTGGTGAACGTCGGAGGCGTCCGCACGAGCACGCTGGAGATCGAGTCGGCGCTCCGGCGCGTCGCGGGTGTCACCAACGCCAGCGTGATCCTCGTCCCGGATCCGCTCTACGGCACGGCGTGCGTCGCGTACGTCGAGGCGGCCGGCGCCGACGTCACTGCGGAACGGGTACTCTCTGACCTGAGCCGCCTCGTGTCTCAGCCCAAGATCCCGAGAGTGCTGCACGTGGTGCCGGCACTGCCGCTCACGCCCAACGGCAAGGTGGACAAGGCGCGGTTGGCCGGGTTCGGCGGCAGGCCGCCCACGTCATAGGCGCTGCCAGATCTGGGCACCGGAACTCAGCCCTCCGCCGACGCTCATCAGCAGGATGCGGTCACCCGGCTGGAACAGGCTCTGCTCCAGGCAGCGGGCCAGCGAGTACAACACCGACGCACCGCCGAGATTGCCGACGTCGAGCGCATCCCACACGACCTCGGCCCGGCAATCTCGGTCGCGCAACACCTCGTCGATCAGCGCTCGGCTCACCTGGTGCGGCACGATCCAGTCGACGTCCGACAACGGACACCCGTTCGCGAACAGCTCGTCCAGCATCTCCACGTAGCGAGCCCTGGCGAGCGCGCCGAGTTGGTCTTTGTCCCCGTCGAGGCAGTACCCCTGCGCCTGGATCTCGTCCACGGTCGGCGGAAGCAGGCCGCGCGTCGTGAAGAGGTCCACGTGTTGCCCGTCGGTCGAGAACAGGGACTTCGTGATCGCGAAGTCGGGGGACTCGTGATCGCGCTCGAGCCAGATCGCCGCACCGCCGTCGGCAAGACCGAACCAGGTCTCCCGGATCGCAGGGTTCATGACTCTCGACAGGGTCTCCGCGCACGCGACCGCCACGTCGGGATAGCCGGCCAGCAGGAACGCCACCGCCATGTGCAGCGAGGCCACCGACGTGGAGCATCCGGCCTTGACCTCGAACGCCGGCGCCACGAGACCGAGACGGCCCAGGATCGCTGCGGCCTGCGAACCGGTGTACCGGCTCGATGTCGTCGTCCCATGGATCAGCAGGCTGGGACCCTGGCCGGTCCGGCCGCCAATCGCGGCGTTCAGCGCCTCGAAAGCGAGGTCCTCGGATGACTCGCCACGATCGGCGCGGTGCCGCCAGGGCTGGTGTGCCAGGTAGCGACGGCTGACGCCGAACTTCGACTCGATGCGCGCACCGAGCTCGTCGAGGAAGGCGGCCCCCTTGTTCCGCAGGTCGGCGTCGAGTGACAACAGGTCGACGTTGGTCACGGCCGCCCCGGCGGGCAGGGCTCGTCCCGCGCCGCGGATACGAACGTTCACCCTGGTGTCGATCACCATGGGTCAGACCTTTCGGATCAACGCCGTGGCCGCGAGACCGCCGCCGCCGGCCGACACGAGCAGCACGAGGTGCCCGGACCGCAGTTCGGGACGCTCGCAAAGATGATGCAGCGCGAGCCCCACGCTCGACCCGGACGTGTTCCCGAGCATCTGGACGGTCTCGACCAGGCGTTGCGGCTGACAGCCGATCAGCCGCGCCACTTCCCGGACCAGGTGCAGGTTGGCCTGGTGCGGCACGACCCAGTCCACGTCGTCGATGGTCGCGCCCGCCTGCTCGAGCAAGGATCGGGCGGCGGCGGTCATCCCTTCCGCGGCCATGACGAACAGCTGGGGACCGTCCTTCATCTTCACGAACGCCTGGCCCGGCTCACGGGGCCAGTGGCAAGGCAGCCGCGATCCGCCCGCAGCCTGGCACACGATGTCGGCCGCGCGGCCGTCCGACAGCAGTTCGCCGGCCACGAACCTGAACCCACGTTCGTCAGCCTCCCGGCTGACCAGACACGCCGATGCGCCGTCTCCGAACAGTACCGCCGTGGCCAGGTCGCCCTTGTCGAGGAACTTCGACCGGATGTCGGCCGCGATGAGCAATTGCGTGTCACCGGTTGCCGCGCAGAACGCCGACGCCGAGTACAGGCCCGTGACGAACCCCGCGCACGCCGCTCCGAGATCGAAGCAGCCGGCGTTCTTCAGGCCCAGCCGCGCCTGCACGAGTGGTGACGATGGCGGCGTCGGATAGTCGCCCGAGATCGTCGCGAGGATGATCTGGCGGATACGATCCCTGCAGCCAGGCCGCTCGTCGAACAGCATCTCGACCGCGCGCACGGCGATATCGCTGAGGGCCTCGTCGTCGTCGACCCAGAAGCGAGTCTCGATCCCGGTCCGGCGCGCAATCCACTCGGGCCTGATGCGCGCGCCCATCCACGCCACGACGGCGTCGTTCGTCATCCGGCGCGACGGGAGGTACGCGGACGGGGCGCTGAGGAACACGTCGGAGCTCGGGTGGTAGAACGCCACGGCTACTCCTCGGTCCGGGGCCGGAGCGCGTTCGCCGGAAGGAGGGGGAGACCGCCAGCCACGGTGATGACGGCGCCATTGATGTACTGCCGCGGTGACAGGAGCGGGTGCACCGCTTCCGGCACGGCGTCGGGGTCGCCAAGCTCACCCTGCGGCACCATCGCGGACGCACGTTTCCGGTAGGACTCGCTGCGCCAGAACTTCTCCGTCCGGCTGGTCCGAAACACGCCGAGCCTGACGATGTTCGACAGGACGTTGCACCCGCCGTAGTCGACGGCCAGATTCAGGATGAGCCCTTCGATCGCGGACTTGGTCATGCAGTAGGCCGCGTATCGCGAGGTGCCCATGACCACCGAGACGCTCGACATGAAGACGATTCGCCCGAACCGTCGCCCCACCATGTGCGGGAGCACCGTTCTCAACAGCGACACGTTGCCGAGGATGTCGGCCTCTACGGCGGCATGCACGTGCGCCGCCGGCAGGTCGTGGAAGCGTGCGAGCGCCACGGCCGGAGTGGCGGCATTGAGGATCAGACCGTCGGCGGCGGCCAGTCGTTCACGCACCTCCTCCGACACGTCCTCGGGGTGGTGCAGGTCGAGTGTGCCGCACGCCGCAGCCAGACCACGCTCGCGGCATGTCGCGCGCAGCGCCTCGAGGGAGGCGGGCGAGGAGGCGGTAAGGCAGACATCGTCGCCGCGGGCGAGGCGGTCGGCGGCGATCGCCTGGGCGATCCACGACGAGCCGCCCGTGATGAAGATACGCACGCTCAGCCCGGAATCAGCGCGGCCAGATGATTCACGCTGGCGAATGACGCGGCCGTGACGGCATTCGCGGGAATCTGCGTCTGGAACTCCTTCTGCAATTCGATCACCGTCAGCACCACCAGCAGGCTGTCGAGGCCGTACGCGCCCAGATCCGTCGAGTCATCCGGAGGGAGCCGGGCCAGACCGGCCCGCCTGAGACACGCCCGGACGCGCGCATGCTTGTCCATCGTCGGGGCCAGTCTACCACCGGGCCTCGGCGCCGGCGTCCAGAACCCGCGGGCGCTGGCGTATACTCGACGCGGCCATGCTGACTCCAGGTCGTCTGAATCCGCGCGTGGTCGACACCTACGGCATCCGCACCAAGCTGTACCTGCTGGGATCGGTGCTCAAGCGGATGGCCGAGTGTCGCGTCCAGGGTGGGCGGCCTCTGGATCAGTTCCCCGGGACCCTCCAGGTGCAGACGCGGACGGGCTGCAACTCCCACTGCCTGCTGTGCCCGCAGGACACCGTGTCGGCGATGTTCCCCGCCGAGGTCATGGACCGCGGCCTCTACGACCGCATCGCTCGCGAGGCGGCATCGGAGCCCCGGCTCAGGGCCTTCGCACTCGTGCTCCAGAACGAACCGTTGCTCGACCCGGATCTCGCCGCGAAGATTCGCGACTTCCAGGCGTTGAACACGGCGAACGCCATCGTGTTCATCGTGACCAACGGTTCGCTGCTGACGCCCGCACGCGTCCGCGAACTCCTCGACTCCGGTCTCGACATGATGCACATCAGCGTGAACGGCAACCGGCGTGAGGACTTCGAGACCATCAACCGCGGCCGGGACTTTGGTGTGTTCGCCGACAACCTCGACTACCTGCTCTCGCAGGATCTCTCCCGGCTGGGTTTGCATCTCAGTTTCCTCATGAACGCGAGGTACGCGCCGGAACTCCGGGCCGCCGTCGCGCGTTACAGGGCCCTGGGACTCAAGGTCCACATTCACGGCATCAGCAACCGAGGCGGCCTGGTCGACGCGGCGCTGGTCGAGGAATACGGGGGCACGGCTGTCACCGACTCGATTCGAAACCGCCTGCTGAAGCCGCTCGTGAAGCGGCTCCTGCCCTGCTGCCCGTATCCGTTCTACCAGTGCAGCGTGTTGGCGAATGGCCAGGTGCTCCTCTGCACCCACGACTGGGCCAGACGCACCATCGTCGGCGATCTCAACCGGCAGTCGATCCGCGACGTCTGGAACGGACCGACCCTGACAGAGATTCGCCGCCTGTTCCTGCGCGGCCGGATGAAAGACGTCGCGGCGTGCGCACACTGCAACGTCTACGACACGCTGGGGTTCGTGTAGCTACGTGGGGCAGGTCTGGAGCAGCAGCACCGGCTTGCTCTGCGCGTGCTCAGCCGCCTGCACCCACAACGGGTGCCCGGCCGGGAGGACGGCAGACGTCAACTGCGCCACCGTGCCGTTTCCCACGTACGTCCGATAGTTGACATTGGCCGCCTGGAGGTGCGCGTCGGCCGCTGCGAGCCGCGCATCGAGCCCGGCGTCGCGCACGTCGACGTACAGCACGAGGCCGTTGCCGGCCCCGTTCGGTCCAACGCGCCAGTGTCCGCGTATCGCGACGCCAGCCGCGAGCAACGACTCCACCAGTTCCGATTCGCTCACCGACACGAGGCCCAGGCTGATGATGCCACCGGACTTGTGCGAGAACTCGAGGATGGGCGCCCGGTTGAAGAACCCGGTGCACTGCACCACGTCGAACAGGCGATAACGGACCAGTCCCATGGCCGTGGTCAGGAACACCTCGTAGCGGCGGCCCGGTGTCAGCGCCCACGCCGGCCGGAGGTTCCCGGCGGCGATGTCCTCACCGGCGTCGATGAACTCGACGAGGTGGGCCCCCGGGTGCAGCACGTTCCCGACGTCCGGAACCGGCACCGTCATCCAGGCTTCGGTCGCCGAGTAGACGGCGTCCACGACCTCGACGCCATCCAGGCAGCCGGCGATTTCCGTGAGGTGCGCGGCGCAGACGGCGGTCTTCCATGTGCACAGGAACTCGAGAGACGGCCACAGCGCTTTGAACGCGCAGTCTCCGGCGCGCAGGACCCGCGACACGTGGGCCAGCCTCCCGGGCGCAACGGAGGGCTTTGGCAGGGTCGGATCCCACGGCACGTCGCCCGAGAGACAGCCGAGGATGAAGTCCGAGTGCTCCCGCACGTTCGCGATCAGGCGCTTGATGCTGAGCGGCGTCACGGCGAACATCGACGACAGGTCACCCTGGAGCGCGTAGACGGCCGAATACCGGTCGAACGTGGCCGCGTCTCTGAGCAACTCCCGCGGGAACGCGTACTGGCGGCGAAGCAAGGCCGGAATCGTCCGGTAGTTGTAGTTGCTGATGAACCCGATCTCGATGCCCGTGGGACTGTGAAGGGCCGGGTCCGTTGCGGCGAAATAGAGCGCGGGCTGCGCGATGAACCGCGGATATCGCCGCAGCAGGCCGTGCACCATGGGTGGAACCGTGCGCTGAAACTGCCGCCTGAACGACCGCGTCATCGGGAAGATCTTCTGGCCCCCGGTCGTGCCCGCGCTCTGAGACCAGAACAGCACCGGTTCGCCGTTCAGGCTCGAGACTCCGGACTCGACACTACGGGCGATGGCGGCACGGTAGTCGTCGAGCGTGGTGAGATCGAAGTCGCGCAGATCCGCCCGGATCCGGCCGCGCCAGAAGTCCGACGCCCGCAGCAGCGGCGCGGTCTCGCTCCACAGCCGTCGGGCCGCCCGTTCAGGTTGTCTGGTGTCCGCGAGGAACCGGCGATACGCCGGCAGCGTGTGGACTCCGACGAGCCGGCGTTTCGCGGAACCGGACAGGAACAGGGCCTTCCCTCCAGGCGAGCGGTCGCAGTGTACTACGGTCCCGGGCCCCAGAATCCCCTTGCCTTTGGGAGGTGGTCACGATACAAGTCGTGACCGTCCGGTGGACCGCGGCAGGAGATCCATGTCATTTGTCGCGCTCGTCTTCCACAACGTCCGGCGCCGGCCGGGCCGCAGCCTCCTCACCGTGGCCGGTGTTGCGATCGGCATTGCGGCGGTGGTCATCCTCCTGAGCCTGGCCTGGGGATTCGAACGCACCTGGGCCGCCGGCTACCACACCTCCGGTGCGGATCTGCTGGTCGGCAAGACCACGAGCCGACGCCCCCTTCCGACGCCGTTCCCTGCCGATACCGTCGCGCAGTTGGGCCGCCTGGCGCACGTCGCAGAAGCGGCCGGCGTCATGACGGACCTGCTGAGCATCGAGGACGCACCGACGCTTCTCGTGTTCGGCTGGGAACCACGGTCTTTCCTGTGGAACCACCTGACCCTGCTCGACGGTCGCTGGCCTGGCGACAGTGACGAGCGCGTGGTCGCCCTTGGATCGATCGCGGCCGACATGCTGGAACGTCGCGTGGGCGACTACGTCGATATCGAGGGGCAGGCGTTCCTCGTCTGCGGGCGATTCACCAGCCCTTCGTTCTCCGAGAACGGCGCCGTCGTGATGGCGCTGCGGCAGTTGCAGAACGTCACGGCGCGCGGGCACCAGGTCAACTTCGCGGCCCTGCGCCTGATCTCCGGCGCCGGGCCCGGTGCGATCGACGAAGTCCGCGCGCTCGTCCGGACACGTTTCAGCGGGTTCACCGCCGAGACGTCCGGCGAACTGGTCCGGCGCAACATCGCCATCCAGGCCGCCAAGGCGATGAGCCTGGCCACCTCGCTCGTCGCCCTCATCATCGGCGCCGTCGGCATCACGAATACCGTCCTCATGAGCGTGCTCGAACGCCGGCATGAGATCGCCGTGCTCCTGGCGCTGGGATGGCACCGCCGGCGCGTGGTGCGGATGATCGTGGCGGAAGCCACGCTCCTGAGTGCACTGGGAGGCCTGCTCGGCGTCGCTGCCGGCTCGGCTGCGCTTCGGGCCCTCCAGTGGGCGCCGTGGTTCCGCGGAAAGATCGACACCGATCCGGGCTCCTGGCTGCTCGCATCAGCGCTGCTGCTCTCCATCGGCCTGGGGGCGCTCTGCGGCCTCTACCCGGCGTGGCGCGGCGCGCGCCTCCCGGTCATCGAGGGACTTGCCCATGAATGACCTGCGGCCCGGCCGGGGCGCCCGCGTCGCCTGGCTGCGAGTCGTGGCCGCCCTTGCGCTCGCCAGCGGTGCCGCGACCGCGGCCGCCACCGGTCAGGCGACACCGGCCGACGCCGACCGGCAGGGACACGACCTTGCCCGTCGGGTCGCCCGGGCGCAGGACACGGTCGGGTTCACAGCCCGGGCCCGGGTTGTCGTCGGGACGGAGTCCGACGGGGGGCCGCGGCCCTTGGTCCTCCAAATCCGCCTCCTCGGCCGCAGGGACGCGGGGGGCATGCGGCTCCTCTTCCAGGTCTTCTGGCCGTCCGCGCTCAAGGGGCACGCCGCGGTCGTCGACCGGCGACCGCGGCAGCCGCTCACGGGCTTCCTGTTCGACGTGCCGGATCGCGTCACGCCACTGACCCACGCGCTGCTCACGGCATCGTTTGCGGGCACCTCCCTCTCGCTCGAGGATCTCGCTGACAACGCCTCGTTGTGGCCGACGCAACGATTCGCGGGCACAGGGCGCGCCGACGGCCAACCGTGCGCGGTTCTCGAGTCGCAGCCGGCGCGGGCGGAGGACTCGGCGTACACGATGGTGCGAAGCTGCATCGACACGAAACGCGCCGTGCCGCGCTGGATAGAGAAGTTCGGCCCGCCCCGGACCCTGGTCAAACGGATCGTCTTCGAGCGCCGGAGGGCCAGGGGCCGCAACGACACGATCAGCCTGACGATGATCGTCACGGACGCCACGGGGGCCGAGACCACACGTGTCGAGTTCCTGAGGAGCGAACGCGACATCATCGTCGGTCCCGCCGAGTTCGCTCCCGAACGACTCCGGCATCTGGGCGCGAAGTCGCCCCGCGATGCCAGTCAGGACAACTGAGATGGGCCGCGCCTTGCTCGACGCCATCGTGGCCGTGTTCTTCTGCACGCTCGTCGGGGTGCCCCTCGCGGCGGTCGGATGGGTCGCCGAGCGGGCCGCGTGGCTGCCCGGTGTGCCGTGGTGGCGATGGGCACTCCTCCCGCCCCTGGCCCTGCTCTTCCTCGCGGGATTGCTCGCCACGACCGCGATCCTCCGCCTGTGCCTGCCGCGGCTCGAAGCGGGGCGGTATCCATTCCCGATGCACCGGCGCGCGGTGGCGTGGCTCCTCCACTTCTCACTGCAGCGCATCGTGTATCTGCCGTCGTGGCGTCACCTGCTCTTCGCATTCTCAACCTTCCGGTGGGCACTGTTGAGAGCCCTCGGCGCCAGGGTGGCCTTCGACCTGGACACGAGTTCCGACGTCCTGATCCTGGATGCGCCCCTGATGACACTGGAGGCGGGTGCGATGGTCGGCGCGGGCAGTACCCTCAGCGGCCACGTCATCGAACAGGGCGTGCTGGTCCTGGGAGCGGTGCGACTCGGCCGAGGCGCTTACGTTGGCAGCAGTGTCCTCATCGGGCCGGGAACGACCATCGGCGAACACGCGACCGTGGGAGCTGACTGCCGGCTGCCCGGGGACAATACGATTGGCGCCTTCACCTATCTCGGCGCCGCGTGCTACATCAGCCCGGGCGTGAGCATCGGCGCCAACGCCATCCTGGGGCACCAGGTCGCCGTCGGCCCGGGAGTCACCATCGGGGACCACGCCGTGGTCGCCACCGGTGCGCGCATCCCGAGAAACACCATCGTCGCGAGCGGTACGCACTACCCGCCGGACGCCCGGGACGACCACGCATGAGCCACGGCGAGGGTCCCGCGTGGCGGCGAGCGCCGGACCCTCCGGTGGTGTCACCAGGCCGTGTGCATCTGTGGCGCTTCGACCTCGATGCGGACACGCGACCCGACGCGGCGTTCCTCGCGCAGTGTTCCCACGATGAACGAGCCCGCGCCTCCCGGCTGGTGCAGCCACTCGCCCGACGCCGTTTCCTCGTTCGCCGAGCCGCGCTGAGGACGACGATCGGCCGCTACCTGGGCGTGCCGCCGGCCGACATCTCGCTCAGCAGCGGCCCGTTCGGAAAACCGGCCCTCGCGGGCAGCCACGAACACTCCGACCTGCGGTTCAACGCGAGCGACTCGGATGGCCTCGCGCTCGTCGCCATCACTCGTCTCAGTGACATCGGCGTCGACATCGAACGTCTCCGGCCTGTCCGCGGTGTGGCGGCGATTGCCCGGCGTGTCTTCACCGCCGACGACGCCCACGACATCATGACGCTGGAGGCCCCCGACGCTCGCCTCCGGGCGTTCTTCCGGGCGTGGTGCCGCCAGGAAGCGTTCGCCAAGGCACTCGGCGTCGGTCTTGGCGCCGAGCCTTCGAAGACGGGACCGGATGGAGAAGCCCGCGCGTGGTCGATCGTGCCGGTCGATGTCGGAGCGGGGTTCGACGCGGTCCTCGCCGTGGCCAGCCGGCCCGTCCGCGTCGCGTGCTTCGACGATCGCGGGCTCGATGCGGCCCGTGACTGAACCGCCACTCAGCGAGGCGTGGGGATTCCGGTCGTCGGAGCGGACCGGCAGGCCAGGGTCAGGCTCTCGGCCAGTTGACGGATCGTCGGCCCCCGCATGATCTCCATCGTGCGAAGACGCACTCCCAGCGCGCTCTCGGCCCAGTTCCGGAGTTCGACGGCCATCAGCGAATCGAAGCCCAGATCTGTCAGTGTCGTGCCGCTGTCGACCTTATCCGCACCGGTTCCGACCACCCTGGCGACCTGCTGGCGCAACGCCATTTCGATCGCGTCGAGGGCCTCGGCCGTGCCCAGCGTGGCAAGCGATCGACGGAGGTCGGTCGTGCCAACCCGTCCGGTGTCGAGGCCATGCTCACCCTGCGCCCGTTCTGCAACGTGCGAGAAACGTGGTGACGCCGCACACGTGGGTGACTGCTCGAGGAACCGAGCCCAGTCGATGTTGAGGACGCTGATCTGCGCTGGTGCGCGATCGAGCACCCGTCCCAACGCTTCGAGCGCCTGTTCCGGAGCCACGCTCAGCACGCCAATCGCATCGAACCTCGCGACGATGTGCGGGTGGGTGGCGGCATAGCCCACCTGCCCGAGGAACCCCCAGTTGACGCTCGTAGCCGGGGCACCCCGCCCCTGGCGCTGCCAGGCGAGCGCGTCGAGAAACGCATTGGCCGCGTCGTAGTTCGCCTGTCCGGGCAGGCCGAGCATCGACGAACACGACGAGAACAGCACGAAGAAGTCCAGCGGCAGGTCGCGAGTGTGCTGGTCGAGATGCCACGCGCCCAGCACCTTGGGCGCCCAGACGGCGTTCAACCGGTGGCCGTCCAGGTTCGGCAGCAGGCAGTCATCGAGGACCATCGCCGCGTGCACGACGCCGCGCAGCGGCGGCAGGCGGCGGGACACCTCGGCGAGCACGCGCGAGACGTCCTGGTCGCTGGCGACGTCGGCTTCGGCCTCGCCGATGGTCGCGCCGGCATCCTGCATCGCCCGCACGGCCTCTCGCGCCGCGGGTGACGACGCGCCGGTGCGCCCCATCAGGACGAGGTGCCGGGCGCCCTGCGCCACCATCCAGCGTGCGACCGCAAGCCCGAACCCTCCAAAACCACCGGTGATCAGGTAGGTGGCCTCGGGCCGGAGCCGGTTCGCCACGCCCGACCTCGGCGCCACCGGCGCGGACGCGTCCTGGAACGACAGCACCAGCTTTCCTACGTGCCTGGCCTGCGCCATCTGGCGGAAGGCGTCCTGCGCGTCGGCAATCGGATAGACCTGGAAAGGCAGCGGCGCGTAGGTGCCCCGCTCCAGGGCCGCCATGACATCGTCGAGAACCGCCGTGATGCGCTCGGGCTGCTCCGCGTTCACGCGCCCGAAGTCGACGAAGTAGAACGACAGGTTGTTGCGGAAGAGCGACAGGGCGAGCCGCTTGTTCTGCAGCATGTCGCGCACGCCGAGTTCCACGAACCGCCCCTTGTTGCGCAGGATCGAGAGTCCCTTGGGGATGGCCTCGCCGGACAGCGAGTTCAGCACGACGTCAATGCCCTCACCGTGTGTGAGGGCCATCACCTGGTCGGCAAACGCCAGCGTGCGCGAGTCGAAGACGTGTTCGATGCCCATGTCTTCGAGATACCGGCGCTTCTCCGGCGTGCCCGCCGTGGCGATGACGGACGCGCCGACGCTCCTGGCCACCTGCACGGCCGCCAACCCCACGCCGCCTGTGGCCGAATGGATCAGCACGCGTTCGCCGGCCCGCAGCTTCGCTTCGCAAATGAGACCGAAGTGCGCCGTCACGAACGCCGCAGGAAGGGTCGCGCCGGCTTCGAATCCCAGGTGGTCGGGCATGTGCACGGCGGCATGGGCGCTCACGACGACGTGCGAAGCGTGGCACTCGGCCGCGAACGCCAGCACTCGGTCGCCGGGTCGGTACGAGGCCACTCCCGGCCCTACTCGCGTGACGACGCCGGCGCACTCGAGGCCCAGCGGCGGCGACTCGTTGGCGTCGCCAGGAAGCAGGCCCAGTGCCTGCATCACGTCACGGAAGTTGAGTCCGCTGGCACAGACGGCAATCTCGATCTCGCCCGCCGCCGGGCTTCGCCGTCCGGACTCACGCAACCGGAGGTGGTCGAACACGCCTCGAGGAGCGCACTCCAGCTTGAAGCTGCGGTCACCGAGATCCCCGCGCGTCCGGACGGCGGCCCACGGCCGGTCGAGCGTCGCGGGCTCGAATCGATGCACGAAACGCTGGCCGCCCCGCAACGCCACTTCGTCCTCGCGGTCGGCCGCACACAACACATCCGCGATCGTTTCGGCCTGCGTCACGGCTCCGCCCACGACGTCCGGGTCGAGGTCGACGAGCGTGCAGCACACGGGCGGGTGCTCGTTCATGACCACGCGCGCGAGTCCCCAGAGGGGCGCCTGTGCGATGGAGAGCCGTTCATCCGCCCCGAAGCCGGCCTGGGCGCCGCGCGTGACGACCCACAGCCGGGGCGAAACGGATCCTTCCCGGGACATGAGTTCCTGCACGAGCGCGACGAGGCTCATGCACGTCGTGGGGATGGCGTCGGTCAGGTCCGCCGCTGTCAGGTCACGAGTCGCCGGCAGATCGAGGCCCGAGAGGTGCACGACTCCCCGGCAGCCTGAGAGGTTACCGCCCGGGAACTCCGCATCGAGCACACGCCTCACGTCGTCGGCCGATGCGGGCCGCGCGTGGTACCGGTGCGCTCCTGCAACGGAATACGTCTCGCCACGCGCCACGACGACAACGGGCCCGCTCCGCTGCTCGAGAACCCGCGCGACACTCGACCCGACGCCACCATCGTCGACGAACATCAGCCAGCGGCCGGCCGCGCCTCCGGCACCAGGCAGCGTCTCTGTCGATCCGGCCGACTGCGGGACCCACCTGTTGGCGTACAGCAGCGCCGCAAGACCGGCATCATCATGACCGGCGCGATCCCTGATTGTCTTCGCCTCGAACTCGTCGATATCGGCGACGACGATTCCGTGGTCCGAGAAGATCCGGAGAGAACCGAAGGTGGATGCCCCGTCGGTCCGCACCCGGCGCACGTGGCTCCACATCCGGGGCGTCGGCCGCTCGTACACGCGGACGCGGCCGAAGGCGACCGGCAGATACGTGCAGCCAGGGGTGAGCGGCGCTGCGCGCCCCATCACCTGCAGGCAGGCATCCAGCGCAGCCGGGTGGAACCGGTAGCGGTCGAGGTCCTGCACGACATCGGGCGGCAGCACGATTTCACCGAGGTGCTCGCCCTCTCCTCGGAAGAGCCGGGCCACACCCTGGAACGCGGGGCCGTATTCGAACCCGTACTGGCGGAGTTCAGCATAGTAGCCGGCTATCCCGCCGTCACCGGGGAACCGGGCTCTGACCGTCTCCAGCGTTTCGCCCTCACCGGCGGTGCGGCTGCCAGGCAACACCGTGCCGCTGGCGTTCAGCTGCCAGCTGGCGCCCGAAGCCTCCGCCCGGCTGTGCACTGAAAACGACCCGTCGTCCGGGTCGTGGCGCGTCTGGAGGATGCTGTCTCCCGTCGCCGACAGGAACACGGCCTTGTGAAGGCGAAGGCCCTCGACGACCGCCGTCGTCATCCCGCTGGCCGCGGCGGCCGCGAGGGCGAGTTCCACGTAGGCCGTGGACGGCACGATCGTGTCGCCGTGAACGGCGTGGTCCTGGAGAAACGGGACGACGTGCGCGTTGATCGCGGCCTCCCACGCGGGCGACGGCGCGGAAAGGCGCCGGCCCAGGAGGGGGCCACCGGGGCCACCGCGCAGGAATTCGCGGCATTCGTCGCTCTGGTGCCAGTGCGGCTCGTGGTCCCACGCGTAGGTCGGGAACGGTGCGACCGGGCCGGTCTCCGGGAACACGGCCGCCCAGTCGGCCTCGAATCCGTGTCCATGGAGGGTTCCCAGCCCCGTGAGCATCTCGGCGCGCTCGGGCGCGCCGCGCCGCAGGGAATGCACGACGTGTCCGGGGCGCCCCGTGTACCGCAGGCACTCGCCGACCGGACCGGACAGTACCGGGTGCGGCCCCACCTCGAGAAACAGGTCGAATCCGTCGTTCACCAAGCCGAGCACGGCGTCGCCGAACCGCACGGGTTCACGCACGTTTCCCCACCAGTAGTCCGACCCGAAGTCACCGGAGGCCGCGGGCCGCCCGGTCACCGCGGCATACACACGGATCCCGGAATCCCGCGTCCGCACGTCCTGGAGCGAGGCGCGCAGGTCGTCGCGGATGCCATCCATGTGATGGCTGTGGAACGCGTAGTTGACCTTGAGCGGTCGGCAGTAGACTTCGCGTTCGTGGAGGGCGCGCTCGATCGCGACGAGCGCGTCCGCGTCACCCGACAACGTCACCGAGTCGGGGCTGTTGAGTGCCCCGATTTCCACCCGCCCTTCGTGCGGCGCGACGAACGGCCTCACCTCGGCCTCACTCAGGCCGACGGCCAGCATGCGGCCCGTCGGGGGAACGAGCTGCATGCACCGCCCGCGATGGAAGATGACGCGCACCGCCTCCTCGAGAGACAGCACGCCGCCCGCGTAGGCGGCCGCGGCCTCGCCGACGCTGTGCCCCACCGTGGCCTCGGGACGGACACCCCACGACGCCCAGAGCGCCGTCAATCCGACTTGCACGCAGAAGATGGCCGGCTGCGCGATTGCCGGCATGGCCATGCGTGAGTCCGACTCGCTCGCCGTCAGTTCCTGCAGGATCGACCAGCCGGCGAGGGGCTGCAGGAGTCGATCGCATTGCGCGACCGCTTCCAGAAACACCGGCTCCTGGCTCAGCAACTCGCGTCCCATCGCCCACCACTGCGGCCCCTGTCCCGAATACACGAACGCCACCCGGCGCCGATGCGACGCCGCCCGCCCCGCCACCACGCCGTCGAACGCGCCGCCCGCACACCAGCCGTCGACGCGGTCTGCGAGTTGTTCGAGCGAGGAGGCGACCACCCCGAGGCGGTGCGTGTGATGCACGCGCCGCCGGGCGGCGGTGCGAGCCACGTCGCGAAGCGAGTGCGCGTCCCATCGTCCGGCCCGCGCGAAGTCCCGACAGGCACCGGCGTACGCGCGCAGCGCCTGTTCGCTATGAGCCGACAGGCACACGAGTTCGGAGGAGCCAGCCGCCGGCGCCCCGGCGGCTTCGGCGCGTGCCGGAGCGGCGGCCAGCAACGCGTGGGCATTGCTTCCACCGAAACCGAAGGCGTCGATGCCGGCGATCACCGGGCGATGCGCCGGCCAGGGCTGCAGTGCCCGGGGCACCCGGAGCCGGAGCCCCTCGAAGTCGATCGCCGGATTCGGGACGTCGAAGTGCAGGTTCGGAGGAATCTCCCGGTGCGTGATCATCAGCGCTGTTTTGATCACGCCGGCGAGGCCGGCCACCGGCTCGAGATGACCGATATTCGTCTTGACCGATCCGAGGAACAGGGCGTCGTCAGGCGCCCGCCCGTTGCACAGCACCGCACTGAGCGATGCCGCCTCGATCGGGTCACCCACGGGCGTGCCGGGCCCGTGGGCCTCGATGTACGACACGTCATGCGGGCGAACACCTGCCCGGGCGCACACTTCGCGGACCAGCGCCTCCTGCGCGGCACCGTTCGGCATCGTGATGCCGGGCGTGTGGCCATCCTGATTGGTCCCCGTGGCCAGAACGACGGCATAGATCGGGTCGGCGTCGGCGAGTGCGCGTTCGAGTGGCTTCAGCACGACGACGCCCACGCCTTCCGCCCTCACGAACCCGGCGCCGTTGGCGTCGAACGCCCGGCACCGGCCGTCCGGCGACAGCATCGACAGGCGCGAGAACGCCACGTACACACGGGGATTGAGGATGACGTTGACCCCGCACGCCAGCGCGCGGTCGCATTCACCCTGCTGGAGGCTGGTGCACGCCAGGTGGAAGGCCACCAGCGACGAGGAACACGCCGTGTCGACGGCGAGGCTGGGCCCGGTGAAATTCAGGGCGTGCGAGATGCGGTTGGCGGCAATGCTGTAGGCCGTTCCCGTGGCCGTATGCGTGTCGATACCCGTGAGGTCGTCGAACATCTCCTGGACGGGGCTGTAGTCCACGCCGGAGAGGCCCACGAACACGCCGGTGTTCGCGGGCACACGGCGGTCAACGACCTGCGCGCCATCCTCCAGCGCTTCCCAGGCCACTTCCAGCAACAGGCGCTGCTGGGGGTCCATGCGGGCCGCTTCACGAGGAGAAATGCCGAAGAAGGCCGCGTCGAACTGATCGATCCCGGCGATGAACCCTCCCGCCCGCGTTGAGTACTTGCCCGGCCTGCGGGGATCGGGACTGTAGAACCGCGCCAGATCCCATCGATCGGCGGGAATGTCGGAGATGGCGTCCGCGCGGCCGCACAACAGCCGCCACAACGCGGCTGGGTCGGTCGCTCCGCCCGGGAAACGGCACCCGATGCCCACAACCGCGATCGGTGCCACCATGAGGCGCTATGCTACGCTCGTCGCCCCCGTGACACAAGGCGCGGCACCTCGTACACTGCACAGTCAGCATGGACCCTGTCACGCATGCGGCCGTCGGCGTCCTCCTCGGGCATGCCGCGGGAGACGTGACACCCGCCCGCCGCGCCGCGTGGGCCTTGTCGGCGGTGGTCCCTGACCTCGACGCGCTCGCGGGGCTCGCCGGCCGGGCGGCCTACTACGAGTGCCATCGCGTCGCGCTCCACAGCGTTGCCGGCGGCGCCGTTCTGGCCGTGCTCCTCGGCGCGCTCCTGCGACGGTTCCGCGTCACGACCTTCTGTCGCGGCACCGCACTCGCGGGAGTCGCCGTCGCGTCACACCTGGCGATGGATGCCCTCACGTCGTTTGGAACCGCGCTCTGGTATCCGTTCGACAACGCCGAAGTGCACGGAGACCTGCTCTTCTCGATCGATGCGGTCGTGTCGGCACTGCTGCTCGTCTCCATCGCCCTGTCGCGCACGGACGGCCGGAAGGCCAGGACGTGGGCACGCGCCGGGATCGCCTCGCTGCTGGTCTACGTCGGCCTGGCGGCGGCAACGCGCCGCTCGGTCACCGCCATCATCCTGGGCGAACAGGCTGGCGGCCGCCTGCCGGCCGGCGCGGTGGCTGTGCTGCCGCAGCCTCCCTGGATCGGCGCGTGGGCCGCCTTCGTCCGCGCCGACGATGCTACGTGGGCGGGCCCTGTGACGTTGCGCGACGGGCAACGGCCGGTGTTGAACGCCTATCGACACCCGGATCGGGACGAGCGGCTCGCGGTTGCGCTCGGCACGCCAGCCGCCCGGCGATTCATGCGCTTCGCGCGGTTTCCCCACGTCGACCGTGCCGACGCGCGCGAAGGTTCGTCGTTCGACTTTCAGGATCTGCGCTTCTCCATCTCCGGGTGGGAACGCTCCAATCGGTGGTATGGAGTGAGAGTCGATGTCGACGCCGGTGGACGCGTCAGCTATGCCGGGTTTTCCCATCCATGAGGACGCCGATGCGACGCCGACGCCTGTGGATCCTCGGGTTGCTGTGCTCCACACCGGTAACGCTGGGGCTCATCGACCGTGCGTGCTTCATGGGGGTCGGCTTCCCGCCGCCGCACCAGCGCATCAGCGGGCTCTTCGCCCCGTCGCGGCCCGCCATGCCCGGCACGGTCGCCGTGCTCGTAAACCCGGGTGTCTCCGCGCGCCTGAACCATCGCCGCTACTGGAACAACACCTCGCTCGTATTCTCCACCCTCAGGGCCGCCGGGTACGAACGCCTGGTCGTCCTTCAGAGCGACGGCCTGTCGCCGGCGGCCGATCGGCAGTCGCGGTCGTTCCTCGGCATGTTCGGCACCGGCGTGGTCGTGGACAGCCCACCTGACCTCGATGCCGACGGACGGGCCGACGTCTCCGGGCCCGGGACGATCGACGCGCTCCGGTCGACCCTCCGGGAGGTGGGGCGCGCGCTGCCGCCCGGCGGGCGGCTGTTGCTGTTCTTCACCGGACACGGCCAGCTGCGCATGGGTGGCGGTCTCCACAGTGTGGCGTTGATGTGGGGTTCCAGCGAACTGCGAGGCTCCGAACTGGATCGGCTGCTCCGCTCGACCGTGCCGGACGACTGCTGGGTGGCGATCGTCGCGACACAATGCCATTCCCAGCGGTTCCTCGACGAGGTCACGCGCCCGCAGACGCTGCTGGTCGCATCAGGCTGGCCCTTGTGGATGTGGTCGACCCAGGACTACGGCGTGTTTCCCTACCATCTGGCGGGCGCACTGCTCGGGCGCGACCCGGCCACTGGGCAGCCGCTGGTCGAGGGGGCCGCCTCGAATCTGCGTGTCGCCGTGAACGCCGCCCGCGAACGCGATCACGCGCCGGAGTGGCCGCGCCTCCGGGTCAATGGAGACGTGACAGCGGTGCCAAGCCCGTTCTGAGGGGGCAATTCGCGGCGTGGCAGCGCGGTGTACAATGCCGGCCGCACATGACTGCCCATCACCCTTCACACGATTTGCGCATTCTCAGGAGCCGCACCATGAGGCGACCGTCGGTGTGCGCTGCCGGGCTGGCCCTGGCAGGATTGTTCGCGTTCGCCGCCAGTGCTCCGGCCCTGGCGCAATCGGCCAGCCCCGTCGTCACGATCGCGGAGTTCCTCAACGAGGGCGCGCCGTATCCCCAGTGCCACGCCTCCACCATTCTCGAGGTGTCGCCGGGCCGCCTGCTTGCGGCGTGGTTTGGGGGCACACAGGAACGGGCGAACGACGTCGGCATCTGGGTGACACGTTTCGACGGGACGCGCTGGAGCACGGGCGTCGAGGTCGCCACCGGCGTGCAGCCCGACGGCACCCGGCTGCCCACGTGGAACCCGGTGTTGTTCAAGGCCCCGGACGGCGTCGTCCACCTCTACTACAAGGTCGGGCCGTCGCCGAGCACGTGGTGGGGGATGGAGCGGACGTCGAAAGACGGCGGCGCCACGTGGAGCGACGCGCGGCGCCTTCCAGCGCCGCTGCTCGGCCCCATCAAGAACAAGCCGGTCGTGCTGAAGGACGGCAGCTGGCTGAGCGCGTCGAGCACGGAGGGCACGCCGACCGGCTGGCGCGCGCACTTCGAGATGAGCCGCGACCAGGGCCGGACCTGGGAGTTCATCGGCCCGGTCGACAAGGGCCCGGCCGGCCTCGAAGCGATCCAGGGCAGCGTCCTCTTCCACAAGGACGGACGGCTGCAGACCGTGGCCCGCACGCGCAACGGGGTGATGGCCACGACGACCTCGTCCGACGGCGGCCGCACCTGGACACCGCTCGTGTCGCTCGGCCTGCCCAACCCGAACTCGGGCACCGACGCCCTGACGCTGAAGGACGGGCGGCACCTGCTCGTCTACAACCACTCGGAACGTGTCGGCGACCAGAACGGCCCGCGTTACCCGCTCAACGTCGCCCTCTCGGACGACGGGGTCGCCTGGAAGAACGTGCTGACCATCGAGGACCAGCCGATGCCGGCAGGGTACGCGTATCCGGCGGTGATCCAGACGTCCGACGGCCTCGTGCACATCACGTACACGTGGAACCGCCAGCACATCAAGCACGTGGTGATAGTATTGCCGCCGGCGGCCGCGGGCCGCTGATCGACCACTGAGCGATGGGAGGATGCCGCCCGTGAAACGACGTGACTTTCTCAGCAGGAGCCTCGCCTCGGCGGCGGCGCTCGCCGCCGGGTCGGGGGCGGTGCTCGGTGCTTCGCCCTCGCCTCGCCAGGGCGCGGCGAAGCCCTCCGGCAAGTTCAGGCTTCACTACGCCCCGAGTTTCGGCCAGTTCAAGACGCTCGCCGGCACCGACCTGCTGGCCCAGATTCAGTTCGCGTCCGACCAGGGATTCACGGCCATGTTCGACAACGGCCTGATGAACCGCCCGGTCGAGCAGCAGGACCTGATCGCGAACGAGCTGGCGAAACGGAACATGAAACTCGGGCCGTTCGTGCTCTACGCGGACTTCGGCGCCAAGAGCTTCGTGCTGAACGACCAGGCCTCGAAGGACCTCGTCGCGAGCAAGATGCGCGCGGGCGTCGAGACGATGAAGCGCACCGGGAACGCGACGGCGCTCGTCGTGCCGGGCCGCTTCGACGAAAGCCTGGCGTGGGACTACCAGACGGCGAACGTCGTGGAGCACTTGCGACGGGCCATGGAGATCTGCCAGCCCGCGGGCCTCGTCCTCGTGCTCGAGCCGCTGAACCCGAAGGACCACCCGGGGCTGTTTCTGACGAAAATCCCGCAGGCGTACCAGATCTGCAAGGCCGTCAACAGCCCGTCCTGCAAGATCG
>CAZJRM010000067.1:0-15034 GCA_964547975.1 uncultured Vicinamibacterales bacterium
AGTGTACTCATACCGTTACGACCGAGGCTCCTTGCGGGACTTCTTCGCGAGCGATTCCAGGCGCCCGACGACCTCCACGGCCTCCGTCCCGCTCACGGCCCGCGAGGGCCGGAAGACGTTGCCGTCCAGCAGCGGGATGACACCGGCGCCCACGGCGGCCGAGATCGCAGGATAGCTCAAGTGCTCGGCCGGAACATCAGCGATCGCCTGGGCGGCGCGGCGGTTCGCCGACGGCGGCAGAGCGCCCAGCACGCGACTGACCACCTGTGCCAGTTCGACGCGCCGGACGGCCGCTCTCGGCTGGAAGGTGTGGTTGGGAAACACGTCCATCAGGCCGCCGCGGGTCACGGCCACGATCCAGGTCGCAGCCCAGTGCCCCCGGGCATCGGTCACGACGACACCAGCCCGGCGCGGCGCCGGCAGCAGCGGAACCACGCGCAGGCCCAGGAGCGCCGCCAGGTCACCACGCGTGATCTGCGGCAACGACGGGATGGCCTGGTACTCGGACGGCAACCGCTGCGACTCCATACGATCGCGCAGCCTCGCGATGGCGGCCCGGGTTGAGTCGGCCGGATCGAGGGCCATGGCCCGCTCGAGCTCGGCGACCGCCTCCATCAGCCGTCCCGCCTGTTCGTGCGCGGTCGCCAGGGCGACCCAGGTGCGCACGTCGTCCGGATCCAGCCGAGACGCCGCCGACAGGCTGTCGATCGCCGCGTCCGTGTCCCCCGCCTTCAAGGCGGCCAGGCCCAGGTCCCGGTGGAGGAACGCGCTGTCGGGTGACGCGGCGATGGCCCGCTCGTAGGCCTTGCGGGCATCGGCCAGCCGGCCCTCCTCCGCCGCCTTCTTCGCCGCGGCCACCAGTTCGTTCACGCGCGCGAACCGAAGGACCTCGATGCGGCGGCCGAGGTCGGTCAGGCGCGGGTCGGCGGCCCGTGCCGCATCGAAGTTCTCGATGGCGAGGTCCGCCTGCCCCGACGCGGCGTAAGCTTCGGCCCGACCGGCCAGGGCCGGGGCGTACTTCGGCGCCACCTTCAGCGCCCGCTCGAACGCCGCCAGCGCGGCCGGCAGCTTCCCGTCCGCGAGCGACACGAAACCGAGGCCCGCCTCCGCGGGATAGAAGGCCGGCGTGCGTGTGAGCAATTCGCTGAATCCCCGCGCCGCCTCCCTCGTGCTACCGGCCTGCATCAATCGCCATGCGGCATCGTGCCTGGCCAAAAGCTGGGGGTCCTTGAACGACGCCGGCACGGCCGGATACACGTAATCCGGGTATTTCGGCGCTCCGGGAACGGCGGGGGCGACCACCTTCGGAGCGCACCCGGGCGCCAGCCACACGAGGGCCGTGACCATCGCCGCCAGCCCTGCCCGCGCCACCCGATGCCTGGCCGTCATGTCGCCTCGTTCCGTCGTTTCGCGCGGCCGTGCGCGGCGGCCGCCCGCCGGCGTTCGGACCCGCGCCCGTGAGTCTCGAGGAACCGTCTCGGCAACTCTGCCACGACCACCACCCGCCGTCCGCTGCCCGACTGTTCGAGCACCCGGCCGTGGCGATAGACCTGCGCGAGCCGCCGCCGTCCTTCGTCGGACTCGAGATCGATCCGCAGCGCCACGCGCTGCGTATCGAGCCCCATATGTTCGAGCAGCCGGGCGATCACCGCTCCGCGTCCGTCCCCGTGCCGGGCCGACAGGACGAGCGCCTGCGGATGGCGTTCGGCCAGGCGCTGGGCCTCGAGCGGGTCGAGGAGATCCACCTTGTTGTAGACGTCAATCCTCGGAACCTCGGCGGCGTCAACCTCCTGGAGCACGGCGAGCACCGCATTCATGCGGCGGTCGAGGTCGGGAGCGGCGGCGTCGATCACGTGGAGCAGCAGGTCCGCGTCCCTGACCTCCTCCAGCGTCGCCCGGAACGCCGCCACGAGCGCGTGCGGCAACCGGTCGATGAATCCGACGGTATCGGACACGAGCATCTCGCGCGCATCCGGGAGGGCGACCCTGCGCACGAGCGGATCGAGCGTCACGAACAGGGCGTCGGACGCGACGGCCTGCTCGCGCGTGAGCAGGTTGAAGAGCGTCGTCTTGCCGGCGTTGGTGTATCCCACCAGCGCGACCGTGGGCGCCTCCGTCCGCTTCCGGCGATCGCGCAGCCGGGCACGCCGCTGCCGCACGTCGTCGATGGCCGCGGCCACGCTCGCGATGCGCGCGCGAATCCGCCGCCGGTCCGTTTCCAGTTTCGTCTCGCCCGGGCCGCGGGTGCCGATGCCGCCGCCGAGACGCGACAAGGCGATGCCCGATCCGGCAAGGCGCGGCAACAGGTACTTCAGCTGAGCGAGTTCGACCTGCCACTTGCCTTCCCGGGTGCGCGCGCGCCTGGCGAAGATGTCGAGAATGACCTGCGTCCGGTCGAGCACGCGGCAACCCACCACGTCTTCGATGTGCGTGACCTGGGCGGGCGACAACTCGTGGTCGAAGACCACCAGGTCCGCACCGCACTCGTCACGAGCGACCGCGAGTTCCTGCAGTTTGCCGCGTCCGAGGAACGTGGCCGGATCCGGTCGGTCACGCTCCTGCATCGTCCGGAGGACCACGTCGGCGCCCGCCGCGACGACCAGGCCGGCCAGCTCGTCCATCGAGCGTTCGGCCGCCTCGCGGCCCGCACGGCTCGACGCGAGCCCGACCAACGCGGCTCGTTCCTGAATTGTCGGGGATTTACGTGCCATCGGCCCAGGTCAACGCAAGGATTCTAACACGCGCTCCCACGGCACCACCCCGGCGCGAATGAGCCTGGGCGCCTCACCGGTCACATCGACCAGCGTCGAGGGCGGTCCGCCGGGGCTGCCCCCCGCATCCACGAGACCGTCGAGGTCGCCGCCGAGCGCGTCAGCGACCACGTCGGGGTCACTCGTCGGCGCCTCACCCGAACGGTTCGCGCTCGTCGAGGTCACGGGATGGCCCAGCGCCGCCGCGATGCCTCTCGCGATCACGTGGGCCGGCACCCGGACGGCCACCGTCGTTCCTCCCGCCAGGGCTTCGGGGCGCAAGCCGGACCATGCCGGGATGACAAGCGTCAGCGGCCCCGGCCAGAAGACGTCGGCCAGCCGGAGCGCCGTCGGCGACAGGGCCGCGCCGCACGCCGCGAGTTGCGCCAGGCTGTCCGCCATCAGCGGCATCGCCTGATCGACGCGACGGCCCTTGATACGATAGAGTCTCTCGATCGCGAGTGACACACGCGGGTCGGCGGCGAGCCCGTACAACGTATCGGTCGGCACGGCGATGACGGCGCCTTCGCGCAGGCGTTGCGCCACCTCGCCGGCCCAGGGGCCTCCCGTATCCGCAGGGTCAACGTGCCAACGCCGCATCGGCCGAGGCTCCAGGGGAACTGTCTCGTGGCTTCTTCGCACCCATCACCCACATCTTACCGCTGGCGAACGTTCATCGGGAGCCGGACCGCGATGGTCGCGCTGGCGGCGGCCGGGCTTGCCGTGCTCACGGTCTGGCGCCTGCCGGTGACACCACCCGACTTCGAACCCCAGGTGGAGCACCTGAGACGCACCCTTCCGGTCTGGACGGCCCTGCCATTTGCCGGGATGCTCCTGTCGATTGCCCTGTTCCCCCTGCTGGCACCGTCGTTCTGGCACCACCACTTCAAGAAGATCGCCATCGGCTGGGCGTTCGTGCTGGCAGCGCCATGGCTGGTGCAGTTCGGAACGCTGGGCCTGTTCGTCCTCCTCGAGGTCCTGCTGCTGGACTACGTCCCGTTCCTGATCCTCCTCTGGGGCCTGTATACCGTGTCGGGCGGCATCATGATCCGCGCGCGACTCGTGGCCACGCCGCGCCTGAACGTCCTGCTGCTGGCCGCGGGCACCCTCATCGCCTCGCTCATGGGCACGACGGGAGCGGCGATGCTGCTCGTGCGGCCGATGCTCCGGGCCAACGCGTGGCGTCGTCACAAGGCGCACGTCTTCGTCTTCTTCATCTTCCTGGTCGCGAATGTCGGCGGGTTGCTCACGCCGCTGGGTGATCCGCCGCTCTTCCTCGGGTTCCTCCGCGGCGTGCCGTTCTTCTGGACGCTGCGGCTGCTGCCGATCTACGCCGTCACGGCGGGGATCCTGCTGGCCGTCTTCTTCGTGATGGACCATCGCCTCATGCAGCGGGAACTCGAGCTGCGGCCCACCCACGAACCGCCACAGCGGAAGACCTGGTTCGAGGTCGCCGGCGCGCACAACTTCGTGCTCCTCCTGGGCATCCTCGTCGCGGTCCTCGTGTCGGGCACGTGGCAGACCCCGTCGTTCCACTGGTTCGGCATTCACTTCGCCTACCGCAATCTCGTCCGCGATCTCGCCATCGTGGCCATCGCCCTCGCGTCGATTGTCTCGACGCCGGCGGCGGTGCGCGAGGAGAACGGGTTCACGTGGGATGCCATCAAGGAGGTCGCGTACCTCTTCTTCGGCATTTTCGTGACGATCATTCCGGCGCTCGCGATCCTGGCCGCCGGAACGGACGGCCGGCTCGGACCGGTCATCGCCACGATCAACGAATCGTGGGAGTACTTCTGGATGTCGGGCGTCCTGTCGAGCTTCCTCGACAATGCGCCCACCTACCTCACGTTCATGACGCTGGCGCTCGGCCAGCTCGGCATCGACCCGGCCCACGTCGGATCGGTCCTCACCGGGGTTGCGACGCCGCAGGCCGCGACATTCGCGTCCTACCTCAAAGCCGTGTCCGCCGGCGCGGTGCTCATGGGCGCGAACACGTACATCGGCAACGCGCCGAACTTCATGGTGCTGGCGATTGCCAGAGAACACGGGGTGAAGATGCCCAGCTTCTTCGGCTACATGGCGTGGTCGATCGCCGTGCTGGTGCCGACCTTCATCCTGGTCACGCTGGTCTTCTTCTGAGGAGCACCAGGACCACCGCGAGCACGACGAGATCGAGGGCGAACACCCACGGCAGCGCACGGCGCGACAGGAACCCGGCGACGACCGGGCCCAGTGCGAGCCCGGCAAGGTTGGCGCCGATCAGATACCCGAAGCCCTCGCCGTGCGACTCGCGCGGCACGTGCGATCCGCCTTCCGTGTAGCCGGCCGTGAGTGCCGCGCCGAGGGCGACACCGAGCAGCGCCATGGTCGCGCCCATCCACGCGACGGACGGAACGACGGGGAACGCCGCAAGCGCCGCCGCGGCCGCGACCGTCGCCGCGGTGATGACGCCGGCCGCGTTGCGTCGCCGCAACCAGACCTCACAGAGGTGGTTGCCGAACGCGGCCCCGAAGGCGACCGCCGAGAACAACACGCCGGACACGAGGGCGACACCCCGCCCACTCGAGCCCAGCGACTCCACCCAGAGCGGCAGCACGGGCCCGAGGCTGCGGTCGACGAACGTCAGCAGGAAGATGGCCGCGAGCATCAGCAGGAACTGAGGCGACCGCAACCAGGGTTTGTCGCCCGCGGCCGCGCTGGCGCGCGCCGATGCCGCCGGCCGGTCAGGGTTCCGATACAGCACGGTCAGCAGTACCAGGGCCACCAAGTAGAAAGCACTCGTGACGTAGAAGGCCTGACGCAGGCCCACGAGTCCCGCGACCACACCGCCGATCACCGGGCCGACGGCCGGGCCGATCCGCTGGGCCGTCTGGACGAGCCCAATCGCCCGCGCGAGGCGTTCCGGCGGTGCGGACTCGGCGGCCATGGCGAGGGTCAGGCCGCCGTAACCGGCGAAGATGCCCTGGACGGCGCGCAGCGCGAAGATCTGCCAGGGATGCGTCACCCATGCCGTGACCGTCATGATCACCACGAAGCTGACGAGCGACCGCTGCACCATGATCTTCCGTCCGTAGCGGTCCGCCACGCGTCCCCAGAACGGAGAGAGCGCGGCGGTGACGGCGGGCGTCACCCCGAGACTGAGCCCGGCCCACATGGCGATCTCGCCCACGTCGGACACGCCCAGCGCCCGGATGTACAGCGGGAGAAACGGCATCACGAGGGTAAACCCCGTGAACCCCACGAAGCTGGCGGCGGTCACCGCGAACTGGTTCCGCCGCCACGAGACGGGATCGCGCATGGACTCGCGCTAGAAACGAATCCTGACCTTGTCCCCGGGCTGGACGTGAATGCTGTCGATGAAACGGATCTGGTACGGATGCGTCTGCATCACGATGGAACTCGTCCGGACGCCGTCGCCGAAGAACCGGACGCCACGCATCAGGTTGCCGTCGGTCACGCCGGTCGCGGCGAAGATGATTGACTCGCCCGGCGCGAGGTCTTTCGCGCGATAGATCTTGTGGAAGTCGGTAATCCCCATCTTGCGGCAGCGTTCCTGGTCTTCCGGCTTCTTCACGACGAGGCGCGCGAAGATCTCGCCGTTCAGGCACCGCATCGCCGCGGCCGTGATGACGCCTTCGGGCGCGCCGCCGATGCCCATCACGGCGTGGACGCCCGTTCCGGCCAGCGCCGCCGCGATGCCAGCCGACAGGTCGCCATCACCGATCAGGCGGATCCGCGCGCCGGTGGCGCGGATCTCGGCAATCAGCGCGTCGTGGCGCGGGCGCTCGAGCACCATCACCACGAGGTCTTCGACGTCGCGGTCCAGGGCGCGCGCGATCGCCGTCAGGTTGTCCGCCACCGGCGCATCGAGGTCGACGACGTCCTTCGACGTCGGACCGACGACGAGTTTCTCCATGTAGAGATCCGGGGCGTGCAGCAGGCCGCCCCGGGGCGCCGCGGCCAGAACCGTGATGGAGTTCGGCGCCCCCGTGGCGCACAGGTTCGTGCCTTCGAGCGGGTCGACGGCGATATCGACTTCGGGAAAGCGGGCGTTGATCTGGTGCCCCCCCGGCGTCCGCGCCTGGGCCAGTCCGAGCTTCTCGCCGATGTAGAGCATCGGCGCCTCGTCTCGCTCGCCTTCGCCGATGACGATGGTGCCGTCGATCGGGACCGCGTCGAGTTCCCGGCGCATCGACTCGACGGCGACCTGGTCCGACTTCGGCCGGTCTCCCTGCCCCATCGTGTGGGCGCTGGCAATCGCCGCCTGCTCGACGACACGCAGGAACTCGAGCGACAGGTCGTTCGTGAACATCTCGCACTCCTCCCCGCCGGCGGCGGGACCTCCGCGACCTACTTCGACGTTCCCGGATGCGGCGGCAACTCGCACCGTGTCGGTCGGTCCTCCCGATAGCCGAGCACGTAATCGGCCTGCATGAGCGTGTGCACCTCGCGCGTGCCCTCGTAGATGACGGCGCCCTTGCAGTTCCGGTAGAAGCGCCCGACGGGATAGTCGTCGGAATAGCCGTTGGCGCCGTGCACCTGGACCGCGTTGCCCGCCGCCTTTTCGGATGCGACGGTCGAGTACCACTTGGCGAGCCCAGTCTCCCGCGTATTCCGCCGGCCGACGTTCTTCAGCCATCCGGCCCGCAGCCACAGCAGCCGCGACACCTGGTAGTCCGACTCCATCTCGGCGATCATCTGCTTCACGAGCTGGTGCTGCGCGATGTCGACGCCGAAGGCCTTGCGCTGCCTGGCGTACGAGACGCTCGCATCACGGCACGCCCGGATGAGGCCCGTCGCGCCGGCCGCCACCGTATAGCGTCCCTGGTCGAGCGCGAACATCGCGATCTTGAACCCTTCGCCGGGCCGCCCGAGCATGTTCGCCTCGGGCACCTCCATCTCGTCCATCTTGAAGTAGCCCGTATTCCCGGCCAGAATGCCCCACTTCTCCTTCAGCGTGCCGGACGAGAACCCCTTGAACGACCGCTCGACGAGGAAGGCCGACAACCCGGACGGATCGCGCTGCTTCTTCTTCTCGAGGTCCGTCCACACGACGACGAGGAAGTGGTCGGCCACGTCGGCCAGCGAGATCCACATCTTCTCACCGGTCAGCACGTAGCTGGAGCCGCGCCTGATGCCGACGCTCTGGATGCCGCGCACGTCACTGCCGGCGGCGGGCTCGGTCAGGCCGAACGTCGCGATCTTCCTGCCCTGAGCCTGCGGGACGAGGTACCGCTGCTTCTGCTCCTCGGTGCCCCAGGTCAGCAGCGACAGGCTGTTGAGTCCGGCGTGGACCGACAGAATCACGCGCAGCGACGTGTCGACGTATTCGAGCTCCTCACTGGCCAGTCCCAGCGCGAGATAGTCCATCCCGGCTCCGCCGTATTCGGCGGGCACCGAAATGCCGAGCAGGCCGAGCTCGGCCATCTGCGGCAGGATCGCCGGATCGAACGTGTGCGCGCGATCCAGTTCCTTGATCCGGGGCGCGACTTCGCGGGCGCCCCACTCTCGCACCGTCTGCTCCAGCAGCCGGTGTTCATCCGACAGATCGAAATTCATGATGTGATCGCCTTCGCTGAAAAGAACGCGGCCGCCGACGCGAACGCAGGGAAGAGTCCAGGCCGATCATGCTAACACAGCGTTTCAGCCCCACACTACCTCGACCCGAGCGCCGGCGCCGGCATCGAGGCGGAGCGCGGCGTTCCCGTTGCGCACGGCGATCTCGAGCTGTTCGGTGCTGCCAAACAGCACGCAGGGTTCTCCGGCCTCGACATCTGCGTACGTCCGCACCGGCTCTCCGACGGGCACGCCGTTCAGCGTGACCACGCCGCGGCGGCCGCCCGCGGCTTCCGCCCAGGCCGTGCGCGTGATGTTCGTCACGAGATTGCCGAACCGATCGACCCAGACGACTTCGCCCCGCATCCGTTCGCCCGACGCCAGGACGTGGCGGCTCTCCAGGCGGCGGTAGTCGGGAACGACCGGCCCGAGCGACTCGATTGGCAGCCCGGTCGCCATCCACGCGGCAGCCGGACCGAGCCGGTCCCGACCTTCGAACGTGCGGCTGACGCTCGAACGGGCGCGGGCCGGGTCCTGGATCGAGACGACACACACCGGAGCCAGTTCGTCCAGCGCGGGCGCGAGCACACCGTTGTCGGGCCCCACGAACATGTGCCCGCCGGCCCGGGCCGCCAGCGCCGCCCTGCCCGTCCCGACGCCGGGATCCACGACCACGAGGAAGATGGTCCCGGCCGGAAAGTACGGCACGACGGCCATCAGGTGCATCGCGCCCGCGGCCACGTCCTGCGGCGGGATGTCGTGCGTGATGTCCACCAGGTCCACGTCCCGGCAGATCGACAGGATCGCCCCCTTCATGGCCCCGACGTAGTGCCCGCTCCAGCCGAAGTCCGTCAGCAGGGCGAGCAGCGGGCGGCTCACGACGCGTCCCCCTTCGCCAGCCATCTCGGCTTGCGCAACAGGACTTCGCGCACGCCGTGTTTCAGCAGGTACGCCTCGTCGACCCGCAGATCTCCGAAGAGGCGTGTGACGTCACGGCTGAGCCACACCTGTCGCTGGCGCAGCGACGACTCGACCGGGCGGTACGTCAGGCGGGACAGGTCCTCGATGGAGAAACGCAACGACTCATCAGCCTCGTAGCGCACCGTCGAGAACATCGCGAACACGACACCACCGGGTTTCAGGAGCCGTGTCAATCCGGCTGCCAGAACATCCGCATCCGCCGGCTCCAGGTAGTCGAATACGTCCCAGCACAACACGCCGTCGACGCTGGCGTCCGGCTGAGCGAACCACGAGGCCACGACCGGCCCGTACTCGCGATCGCGGCCGGCGTCTTCAAGCCCCTGGACGAGGTCGGAAACGATCAGTTTGCAGGACAACTCGAGGCCGAAGAAACTGACACTCCGGCCGGCCGCCGGGCCAAGGTCGAGGATAACCGCGTGGGGATTGGATCGAAGCGCGCCGACGAATCGCCCGAGCGCGCGGGAGGCGTACACCCCTGGCACACGGTGCTGCCTCGTCCGTCGCCACAGGGGATCCCGACGCCTGGGCCACGAGAGCCCCAGCGTCCCGAGCCAGCCATCGAGCACGTCACTCCAGCCGACATCGGCCACGGTCCGGCCTCCGGCGTCAGGCCCCGTTGCGGGTCGCGGAACCGGGCGCCTGGCCCTTGCGCTGCATGTCGATGCTGCCGCGGAAGTGCGCCCCTTCGGCGATGGCCACACGCGGAGAGACGATGTCGCCGTCCACGGCGCCGTCTTCCCGGATCTCGACCCGCTCGGCGGCGCTGATGTTGCCCGTCAGTTCGCCGAGCACGATCACGGCTTTGGCGAATACCTGCGCCTTGATACGCCCGTTCGCGCCAATCGTCAGCGTGTGGTCCCGCAGTTCGATCTTGCCTTCGACGTAGCCGTCGATGACCAGGTCTTCGCTTCCGTCCAACTCACCCTTGATGACGACCGAACGCCCGATGTGCGCGCGTTCGCCCTGGGTGACGCGTTCGGCCCCGCTGAGTTCTGGCGTCATGACCCGTTGTCTCCCGGAAGCGCCCGGAGGGCGCAAAACTGTGCGCCAGTATATGGAAGCGCTCCGCGGGTGTCCAGTCACGCAGCCCTCCGTGCCCCCCACGCGTTGATGGCCGCCGGACACGATGGTATCGTGGACGACAGTGGCCATCTACCTCGACTACAACGCCACGGCACCGCTCTGCGAGGCTGCGGCCGAACGCCTGTCCCGCGCGCTGCGCGACGACTTCGGCAACGCGTCGAGCATCCATCGGTTCGGCCAGCGCGCCAAGGCGACCCTCGACGACGCCCGCGACGAGTTCGCCCGCCTGGTTGGCGGCCAGGCGCCGGAGTTGATCTTCACCGGGGGCGGCACCGAAGCGGACAACCTGGCCGTCCGGGGCGCCGCCCTCGCGCGGGCCGCCGAAGGTCGCCGGCACCTGGTCGTCTCGGCCATCGAACACGAGGCGGTGCTGACGACCGCTCGCGCCCTCGCCAGGGACGGCTGGGACGTGACCGAAATCGCCTGCTCGCCGGACGGCCTCGTCGACCTCGAACACCTGAAGTCGGCGGTGACCGAGGCCACCGCGCTGGTCTCGGTGATGCTGGCCAACAACGAAACCGGTGTCATCCAGCCGGTGTCCGAGTGCGCTCGTCTCGCGCACGCCCGCGGCGCCTGGATGCACACGGACGCGGTACAGGCCGCCGGCAAGATCCCGATCGACGTTCGGGTGCTCGATGTCGATCTCCTGTCGGTGTCCGCGCACAAATTTGGAGGCCCCCAGGGCGTCGGCGCGTTGTGGCTCCGCAGGGGCGTCTCCCTCCGTGCCCACACGACCGGCGGCCGCCAGGAACGCGGCCGGCGCGCGGGCACCGAAAACGTCGCCGGGATTGCCGCCGCCGGAGCTGCGGCGCGGGTCGCCCACGCGCACCTCGAGACCTCGTCGGCGGCCGTGGCCACCCTGCGGGACCGCCTCGAGTCCACCCTGGTTTCGACACTGCCGGGCCTGCACGTCAACGGCGGCACGTCGCCCCGGGTCGGGAACACCCTGAACCTGAGCGTCGACGGTGTCGAAGGCGAGTCGCTCGTCATTGCCCTCGACCTGGACGGCATTGCCGTCTCCACGGGGTCCGCCTGCTCGTCGGGCACGCTCGAGCCGTCTCACGTCCTCCGGGCCATGGGGCTGCCGTCGCACCGCGTTCAGGGCGCCGTCCGGTTCAGCCTCGGCCCCGCCACGACCGCCAGCGATATCGACGAGGTGATCCAGGCGGTCACGCGCCGGGTCGGCCGGCTCCGCCGGCTCGGCGGCAGGGCCTGACGTGCGTATCGTCGTGGCCATGTCCGGCGGCGTCGATTCTTCGGTGGCCGCCGCTCGTCTCGTCGACGAGGGCCACGACGTCATCGGCCTCTCGATGCAGTTGTACGACCAGGAAGAAGGCACCAGCCGGTTCGGCACCTGCTGCACTATCGACGACCTGCACGACGCGCGGCGCGTAGCCCATCGGCTGGGCATCCCCCACTACATCGTCAATCTCGAAGCTCCGTTTCGCGACACGGTCGTGGCGAACTTCGTCCGCGAATACGCGGCGGGCCGCACGCCGATCCCGTGCGTGCACTGCAACAACGACCTCAAGTTCAGCACGCTCCTCGAACGCGCGATCGCCATGGGAGCCGACGCGGTCGCCACCGGCCACTACGCCCGCACCGAGCGGGATGCCGCGGGGCGCTGGCACCTGTATCGCGGAGTCGATCGGTCGAAAGACCAGGGCTACTTCCTGTTCGGCCTGACGCAGGCGCAGCTCCCGCTCGTCCTGTTCCCCGTGGGAGACATGCTCAAGACCGACGTTCGTCGCCTCGCGGAATCCCGGGGAATCCCGGTGGCCGACAAGCCGGACAGCCAGGAGATCTGCTTCGTGCCCGGCGGCGACTACACCGCCGTGGTCGAACGCCACCTGCCTCCGGACGTGGAACGCGCCGGACTGATGGTCGACCTCGCCGGACACGTGGTCGGTCGGCACGAAGGGGTCCACCGCTTCACCATCGGTCAGCGCAAAGGACTGGGCCTGGCCACGGGCGAGCCGATGTTCGTCGTGCGCCTCGATGCGAACGACCGCCTGGTCACCGTCGGCCCCAGGACGGCGTTGATGCGCGATCGGCTGACGGCATCCCGGGTCACGTGGGTCGCCGGGGCGCCCCCGGACGGCCCGCTGCGGGCGTCGGCGCAGATTCGGCACCGCCATCCGGCGTCAGCCGCGACCGTCACCGCCACCGGGGCGGACACGGCCGTTGTCGTGTTCGAGATGCCGCAGTCGGCGGTCACCCCTGGCCAGGCGGTCGTCTTCTACCGGGACGATGAGGTGCTGGGGGGCGGGTGGATCGATTGAGGGAGAACGGGCCCGGCTGACGCCGGGCCCGGACGGTCAGTGGCCTTCGGCTTCGAGGAATCGTTCGGCGTCGAGAGCAGCCATGCAGCCGGACCCCGCAGCCGTGATGGCCTGCCGGTAGGTGTGGTCCTGGACGTCACCGCAAGCGAACACGCCAGGAACGTTCGTGCGCGAGCCGGGTCCAGTCTTCAGGTAGCCGTTGTCGTCGGTGGCCAGCGCGCCGGTGAACAGGCTGGTGTTGGGCGTGTGACCGATCGCCACGAACACGCCATCGACCGGCACTTCCGTGACCTCGCCCGTGACGACATTCTTGAGCACCATGCTCGAGACCTCGCCTGTCGAGACGTCTCGGATGTCCTGCACGACGCTGTTCCAGGCGACCTCGATCTTCGGATTGGCCAGCGCCTTCTCCTGCATGATCTTCGAGCCGCGCAGACTGTCACGCCGGTGGACCAGCGTGACCTTCGACGCGAAGCGGGTCAGGAAGATGGCCTCCTCGAGCGCCGTATCTCCGCCGCCGACCACCGCGATGGGACGCCCCTTGAAGAAGAAGCCGTCGCAGGTCGCGCAAGTCGACACGCCGTGGCCCATCAGGGTTCGTTCGGAGGGCAGCCCCAGCAGTTTCGCCGAGGCCCCCGTCGCCACGATCAACGTCCGCGCCAGGAACGTCGTCCCTTCGACCACGACCCGGAACGGCCGTGACGACAGGTCGACCGACGTCACGTCGCCCTGAAGGATCTCGGCCCCGAACCGCTCGGCCTGCGCCCGCATCTCGCCCATCAGGTCGGGCCCCATGATGCCATCCCGGAAACCCGGGAAGTTCTCCACGGTGGTGGTCGTCATCAACTGCCCGCCGG
Organism: uncultured Vicinamibacterales bacterium; assembly: GCA_964547975.1. GTDB lineage: Bacteria > Acidobacteriota > Vicinamibacteria > Vicinamibacterales > JAKQTR01 > CAYJPV01. The sequence continues at coordinate 13,510 of CAZJRM010000067.1, forward strand.
CCAGGGCACCTTCGATCACGAGCGGCCTGAGGTTGGCCCTGGCCGTGTAGACGGCGGCGGTCAGACCGGCCGGACCGGACCCGATGATGATCACATCGCGCGTTGTATCCACGTGATTGCTCCAGGGCCCGGGACTCCGGGCCGGCCAGCTAGACGTGCCGCGACACCATGGCCTTCAAGTCATCCTTGCTGACGAGGCCGACGCTCTGATCCACCAGCTTGCCGCCCTTGAACACGAGCACCGTGGGGATCCCGCGGATGTTGAACTGCGACGGCGTCATGGGGTTCTCGTCGACGTTCACTTTCGCGACGAGGACCTGGCCCTCCATTTCCGTCGCCACGGCGTCGACGGCCGGAGCGAGTCGGCGGCATGGCGCGCACCACTCCGCCCAGAAATCCACCATCACGGGCACCGCGGAGTTCGCGATCGTCGTCTGGAAGTTACCGTCGGTCAGGGTCTGGATCTTGTCGGAAGCCATGGTTGCCTCGAATACAGTTGAGTTGTCCATCAGGGCGGCCCGCGGCCCCCTGCCTCACAGATTCAGGAAGACGCCTTCCGGTTTCAACCGGGCTGGCCGCCCGGCGAGACCCGCTCGGCCATCGCCCGTTCGTACACTTTGACATACTCCCGGGCCGAGACGTTCCAGGAGAAGTCCACCCGCATGCCCGACTGCTGGATCCGGCGCCACGCCTCGGGCCGGCCGTACCAGTCCAGGGCCCCACGCAGCGTGTCGACGAGCGCGGCCGGCGTGTAGGTCGAGAACTTGAAGCCAGTGCCCTCTCCGGTGGACGCGTCGACCTGCTCAACCGTGTCGTCGAGGCCTCCGGTCGCGCGAACCACGGGCACCGTCCCGTATCGCAACGAGTACATCTGGTTCAGCCCGCACGGCTCGAACCGTGAGGGCATCAGGAACAGGTCCGAACCGCCTTCGATGAGGTGCGCGAGTTCTTCGCTGAACCCGATCGTGGCGGACACCCGATCCGGGAACCGTTGCGCCAGGTCCCGCCACATCTGTTCGTAGTGCGGCGCGCCCGTGCCGAGGATGACGAACGTCGCCCCCAGTTGCATCAGGTCCGAAGCGGCGGCGGCGATGAGATCGAGCCCCTTCTGATCGACCATCCTCGACACCATGCCGATGACCGGCCGGGAGTCCGGCGATCGGCCCGCCAGGCCGGCGGCCGCCAGCAGCGCCCGCTTGACGGTCGCCTTGCCCGACAGGTCGTCCGCGGAGAAGGCGGCCGGCAGGAACGGATCGCGCATCGGGTCCCAGGCATCCGTGTCGATGCCGTTCGCAATTCCCGCGAGGACCCGGGAACGATGGCTGAGAATCCCCTCGAACCCGAATCCCTGCTCGGGCGCCTGGATCTCCATCGCGTAACGCCGGCTGACGGTCGTAATCATCTGCGCGTACTGGATCCCGGCCTTGAGATAGCTGACCTGCCCCCAGAACTCGAGGCCGGCGCTGGTGAACGTGTCCCACGGCAGATCGAGCCCCGGCAGCACGTCTCGCGGGAACATGCCCTG
>CAZJRM010000067.1:15044-22684 GCA_964547975.1 uncultured Vicinamibacterales bacterium
CTGATACGCCAGGTTGTGGATCGTGAAGACCGAGCCGGTCCGACTGAATACCGGATGCCCGGCGAAACGCACGGCGAGATAGGCCGGGGCCAGGCCGCCTTGCCAGTCGTGCGCGTGCAGGATGTCGACGCGCTCGCCCAGTCTCGCTGCGGCCTCGAGCGCCGTTCGGCACAGCAGCGCGTAGCGTCGGTCGTTGTCACGGTAGTCGCCCGCCGCCGTGCCGTAGATGCCCTCGCGCCCGAAGTACGCGGGGCAGTCGACGAACCGCAGACGAACCCCCGCGCCAGCGTCGAGATCGCGCACGCGGACATCCGGGGCGCCGAGCCAGCTGCCGGGCGGCCACGCCGCCGTCTCCGGCAGGGCCGGAGTGCCCGGATACGCCGGCAGCACTACGGTGACGCGGTGGCCGAGCCGCCCCAGCGCCGCCGGCAGCGCCCCTCCAACGTCACCGAGACCGCCCGTCTTGGAATACGGAAGCGCCTCGGATACCACCATCAGGACATGCATCGCATCCACGGCCATTCAGTCTAGCCAATCCCATCGGAGTGGCAACAAAAATCCTGACAGCGGCGACGTACGCCGCTACACTGTTGGACCGTGCCACAGCCGCCACACCGGTTCGAACGCCTGGACCCGCCAGAAATCGCCGCGCTGAAACGTATCAAGCTGGAGCAACCGAATCTCTCGCCGGCCGTGGATTTCCAGGTCGAAATCGTCACGCTGCAACGTCGTGTTCAGACTCGCCTGAGCACCCCGTGGGCTGCCCGGCCCGCCGCGTGGCTGACGGACCGGATTGCCAGCGGCCAGCCGGTCCTCCGCTTCGAAGACGTGGCATTCGACTGGATGGAGCTGCGGGTGCTGTTCCGGCAACTGGCCGACGTGCTCGTTCGCTACGACGCCCTCGAACCGGCAGACCACGCGGCGCTGCTGGGCCTCGCGCGCGCGAGTCACCCCTCCGCCGACGAAGTGGCCGCCTGGTTCGACCATCGCTGCGTGCACGCCGGATCGGGAGAAGCCTGGCTGTCACCGCACGGAGAAGGCTTCACCCAGGTCCTGGAACTGAGCGCCCGACCGTTCGTCGAACGCGCGGCCGAATCATTGCGCGCCCGGGTGGATCTCGCGGCCTGGGAACGTGCGTACTGTCCGATCTGCGGTGCGGCGCCGGAAATGGCGTCGTTGACGATCCGCGGCGACCGACTGCTGCACTGCGGGAGTTGCGCGACCGCCTGGCCCTTCCCTGCCGATACCTGCCCGTCCTGCGGTAACCGCGACCGGCGTCGCCTGCCCTCGTTCTCGGTCGGCGATGGCCGGTATCAGCTGCAGGCGTGTGACGTGTGCATGAAGTACCTGAAGGCGTTCGATGGCCGCCGGGCCGACCGCCCGATGATGCTGACGGTCGACACCATCGCGACACTGACACTCGACGCGGCCGCGCTCGGGCGTGGGTACACGTCGTAGCAGGCCCCATGCCGCACGGGCCGGCAGCCGCCGGCCCTTCATCTTCCGCACCCTGCGAAACCGGGCCGCGCCGGTTCGCCTGGTCAGCGGGGTTCTTCGATGTTCTCGCGGCTGATGTCGCGACGGCCGAAGATCGACCCGGCCTTCGCCGATACCCAGTTGAAGAGGTGCCTGGTTTCCCAGAACCGGCCCGCATTGGAACGGGCGCCCAGCACCACGACCGCCACCGACTGATTGAGATCGGGCAGCCGCAACATCGTCGCCAGGCAGTGCCCGGACTTCGAGATGAACCCGGTCTTCCCGCCGCGCACATCGATGTCGGCGGCCCGCACGAGCTGATTCGTGTTGCGGATCGTCAGCGTACGCCGGCTGGTCCGGAAGGAGTACTCGGACGTCCGCATCACGGAGGACACGAGCTCATCTTCGGAGGCGAACGCAATCAGCCTGGCAAGGTCGTAGGCCGACGACACGTTGCGCGCATCGAGGCCGGAGGGATCGGCGAACTGCGTGCTCGTCAGGCCCAGCTCAGCCGCCTTCTCGTTCATCCGGACGATGAAGGCTTCACGGCCAGCCGACGACGACCGCGCGAGCGTCCGGGCGGCGACGTTGTCGGACGCGACGAGCGCGAGGTGCAGCACGTCGCGCAGACGAAGTTGTTCGGCGGCGCGCAAATACGTGGTCGAGGCGCCACGCAGGTCCTGCCGGTCCACGGCCACCGTGCGTTCGAGGTCCGGCTGTTCGTCCAGGAAACACAACGCGGTCATCACCTTCGTGATGCTCGCGATGGACCGCTGGCTGAACCCGCCGGTCTCCCACAGGATCTGCCCGGTGGCCGGGTCGTAAATCAACGCGGCCTCGGCCCTGACGTCCGGCACGAGGTCGCCGTGTTCATCGAGCTTGAACCTGGGAACCCTGGCGGCCGCCTGTTCACGGGCCCTTGCCGCAGCCCTGGCCCGCGCCAGGCGCGCCTTCCGAGCCTTGGCGGTGGACGACGAGTACGAACTCTTGGTCGTGGCGGCGGGTTTGCGCGCGGTCGACGTCGCGGCCTGTTTGGACGCCGGCTTCGGAGGCGATTTCTTCTGCGTCCTGGCGGCGCCCTCGCCGACACCTGCGGCCAGGAACAGGGCACAGGCCGCTGCCACCAGGCTGAGGAATCGGGGAGTTCGGCTCACTCGGGACATGGGCCTCCTGGACTCACCAAGGCGTTGGCGTTGGATTCTACCAGAATCTCCTTGTCTGGCAAGCACTTATTGCGCCAGGGCCAACGGTGCGTCAACCGGGATCTCGCGCAGGCGCGCACACGCCGCCCCAGTCCGAAGTATCGGCACCAGCCCGCCAACGCTTCAGTCCCCCATCGGGTCGTCGCCAAACGCGCGAGGCAGGGCAAACGGGTCGTTCGGACCGAGCGCCCGTCCGTGGGCAATCACGTCCAGCCACTGCTCGGGGTCGAACCCCGTCGCCGCTTTGTACCCGGCGCACAGGACCGGCACCTCTGCCCTTCCCAGCATGAAGAGGAGGTCGCACAACGCCACGGAGTCGGCGGAAACGTCGCGCTCGATGAAGTCGATGCCTTGCTCGCGCAGGAATCGCCGGCCGTCCTCGCAGTGGGGACACTGTCTCATGGTGAACAGTGTCGGAGTCGTTTGCATCGCGAATCCCTCACGATCCAAACCTTTGGTTGTCCAGATTCAAGGACTGGTTTCCGACAGGGGCGGTGTCACGATTCCGGACATGGCACGGATGCCGCCTCCCCTGTCGAGTGGCCGAAATATGCCGATATTCCAAGCATCACGCGAAGTGGATCGATCTCCGCCTCGCCAAAACAAGGAGGCACGACACTTGCAAGTCCGCCCACATCAGGAGAGCACCATGAGTCTCGTGCGACTGCTTGGCTTCACCACCCTGGCGTGCGGTTGTGTCGTAGGCCGCTACCGGGAACTCGCGACGAACCGCGAGGTTGCGTACGTCGAAGAAAAGGGTCAGACCTGCGCGGCCCACGCGCACCGGCGGAACCACACGCTGCCGACGACCCGCACCGCCACGTACGAACCCGCGCTCGCCACGGCGAAAGCGTCCTGACGCGCGACCGCGCCCTGCGGTCGCGCGCCTGACCTTCCTGCTGCCCCGCCGGGCGGCAGCGGTGTTCTGTTCCCCGCCAATCCCGAAGAACCGCCCGCCCAGCCGTCCCTATTTCGCTCCAGGTCGCTTCAACGTGTAAGACTTGCGCGCCCACACGTCCACGTCCTTGCGCGCCGTCTTGACTTCGATCTGACGTGTCCGGCGCAGCGGATCGGGGTTCGACGAGTAGTACCCCAGCATGTAGTAGTCGCTGGTTTCCGCGTCAATGCGCTTCAGCGCCTTGTCGAGATCGTTCTGATTGACGATGGCCGAGCCGCCGGTCTGCTCCGCGAGGACACGGAGGCTGTTCATCGAGTTCGTCATGTACTCCTGGAACTCGACCGGGTCGACGTTCTCGTCGAGGTCAGGCATCCCGACCAGGCCTCGAGTGTCGAAGGTGTAGATGGTGGTGTTGGCTCGATTCGCCGCGCGGGTGAGCTCGGCCAGTTCCCGGACCAGGTCGGCTTCGGCGAACTTGCTGCCAGCCCGGGTCATCGGGTCGTCCGCGTTGGTGGAGTTGGTGTTCTCGGTACCGTCGCCCGTCGTATCCGTCTGGTTCTGGCCGTACTGGTCGCGGTTCTGGAAAATAGAATCGGCCGTGCCCGCGCGGGACTTGGCAAACGGGTTGAAATCGTAGCCGTTGCTGACGTAGATGAGCGACTTGCGGCGATTGGTGACCCGCTCCAACTGGGACAGGAGATCAGCGGCGGTCGAGAACGCAACGTGCGCGCGATACCGGACCTCGGACGGCCCTTCCTGGCCCTCCGGCCCGTCGATGATCTCCGAGAACTTCAGCGCGCCGCCCATGATCTTCTTGACGGCTTCATCCACGCGCTTCAGGTCGTAGGTCAGGTCAATCGCGATCGACGACGTGCCGGTCGAGACGATGCCGAACATATCGCCGGGATGGAACAGCAGCGTCTTGATCTTCTTGACGAAATCGCGTACCCGCGGCGTGTTCTTGAAGTCGAGGTGCAGATCGTCGATGAGCAGCACGAAGATCCGCCCCGCCGCATCGTTGGTCGGCCGGGCCGCTGGCAGGATGATGCCTTCGGCCGTCGGCGGCGGCGGCGGCTGCTGCACATTGAACGCGCGGCCGCCGTGCACCAGCGTCATCGAGTTGATCGCCTGCGGCACGCCGTCTTCGTACACGACGAAGTCCTCGGCCTTCAGGTCGGCCACGAACTGGCCGCCCTTGTCACGGACGATGACGTCGGTGGTGACCAGGTCGACCGACGCTCTGAAGGTCGGCTGCTGCGTCCCCGGCGCGGGCGCGGCGGGTTTCTGGGCCGCGGCTCCGCCCTGGGGCGCCGGAGCCGGCGACTGGGCCGACAAGACAATGCTGCTCAGCGCGATGGCGAGCAACGTGGACCACGATCGGAAAGCCTGTCGTCTCATGGGTAAACCTGCAGTCATCCTATTGTAGCAGCGGAAGCGCGCTGGCGTCTCGGACGGTCACACGCCGACACTGCGGGCAGGCGCAGCCCTCGATTAGGACGACGGTTTGAACGGAATGGCTGGGGGTCAGCGCTGTTTTCGCGACGGCGCCGCTTTCTTGGCGGCCTTCGCTGCCCTGGCCGGCCGGGTCGCCTTGACAGCCTTCGTCGTCTTCGCGGGTTTCCGCTTCGCGGGGACGGCCTTCCGGGCCGCCGCCCGGCGGGCCGCACGCTCGACCCGCTCGGCCTCTTCCCTGGCCGCCGCCGCGGCCTTGGCCGCCGCCTTCGCGGCCGCGAGTTTGGCTTCGACCGGCGCCCGGTGCACCAGGGTGAACCGGATTTGATCGCCCACGGTGTAGTAGGTCCAGATCTCCGTGACGCCAATCCGATTGTCGGCGCAGAGCCGCTTGGCGACGTCAACCGCCCCCGCCGGCACGTACAACCAGAACTCGAGCGGGAGACGGCCGAAGGCCGCCCACTGGGCCATCGCCTCGAGCGCGTTGACGGATTCCTGGGTCTCGACCTCGACGACGCCGGCGATCTTGCGGGCCCGGCCGGTCGGCATCAGCACGACGTCGGGATACACCGCGTCGGTCCCTTCACCGACCGCCTGGTTCATCTCCGATCCCGGGTTGATCGCCGCCGTGAACCGCCGCTTGTACTTCGTCTGCAAGAGGCGGATAATCCGGTCGTGCTCCAGTTGTTCGCGGACAGGGCGCACCAGAATCGGGCTCACGGACGTCTCCCCCTGCGTGGGCGGTCGGTCAACGGGCGTGAGTCTAGCACGAATTGGGGCGGTTTTACCCCGAATTCTCGACGAAAACTGCCCGGAGGGGCAGGTCTATCGAAACGGGCCAACGGGCCGATACGGAAGGAAGAACACCCATTGTCCCGAAACGGGACACCAACGCCCAGTCGCGGAGCCGCCATGACGCCGACCGAGTCCCTGAACGCCGCCAACGCCCCGCTCATCCTCCTGGTCGAGGACCAGGAGCGCACCGCGCAGGGCCTGGGCGAACTGCTGGAACTCGAGGGCTTCCGGGTGGTGGTCGCCCACGACGGCCCACGGGGCCTGGCGGCCGCTGCGGAAACGCCCGTCGATGCCATCGTGCTCGACGTTCTGCTGCCCGGCATGAGCGGGTTCGAAGTCTGCCGGCGCCTGCGCGCGAACGAACGTACGCGCCGTATTCCCGTCGTGATGCTGACCGGCCTCAGCGACACCCCCTCCAAGGTCCAGAGCTTCGACATCGGCGCCGACGACTACCTGGTCAAGCCGGTGCCGGCGCGCGAACTGGCCGCCCGCCTCCGGAAACTGATCTCGGGCCGGCGCGAACAGGACCACCAGGTCCAGCATCATCGTGTCCAGGCGATTGGCGAGATCGCGGCAGCCGTGGCCCACGAGGTGAACAACCCCCTGGCGGCCGCCCTCGGCACGCTCGATCTGACACTGATGCGCCACGACCTCGGTCCCGACGTCCGGCGCAACCTGGAAGCCACGCGGCAGGAACTCTGGCGAATCGCGACCGTGCTGTCCCAGCTGTCCGACGTGCGCGATCGGACCATGCCGTATGTCGGGCCTGATAGAATGATCGTGCTCGGGCCCGGCGGCAACGCCTGACGGCCACGGCGGCATCACGCCGCGCGTCCTCCCCGGGCGGTCCGTCTATCCCCGAGGAGTCCGCATGTTCCGTCGCGTTCTTGCCACCCTGGCTGTGGCGGCCGCCCTGGCCACTCTCCTGCCCGGCGCCGGTCTCACCGCCGCGCAACGTCAATCCTCCCCCGGCACGTCGCCCGCCAAAGCCGGTCCGGAAGTCCCCGCGCAGGCTGCCGCCGTCCTGAAACGCATCAAGGCCGCCGACAGCGACCTGCTGGCGGTGTCGGAAGAGGATGGCCGCATGCTGCGCCTGCTGGTCGCCAGCAGCGGCGCGAAACGCGCGCTGGAGATCGGCGGCGCCAACGGCTATAGCGCGATCTGGACCGGGCTCGGCCTGCGCGAGACCGGCGGCACGCTGGTGACCATCGAGTACGATCCGCAGCGCGCCAGGGACGCCGAGGCCAACGTCCGCGCGGCGGGGCTCTCAGACATCGTCCGTGTGGTATCCGGGGACGCGTTCAAGGCCATCCCCACGCTGCCGGGTACCTTCGACTTCGTGTTCCTCGATGCGTGGAAGAAGGACTACCAGCGTTTCTTCGATCTCGTGTTTCCGCGCCTCGACCGCGGCGGCCTGTTCCTCGCGCACAACGTGGTGAACAAGGCGAACGAAATGGGCGATTTCCTCGGCACGGTCCGGACACATCCCGGGGTGCTGTCGTCAATCGTGTCACCGTCGGGCGAAGGCATCTCGATCTCGTGGAAACGCTGAGCCGTTGTCAAGTCAAACCTGTGTAAATCGGTACTTCCCGGCGCGCGCGGGGTTCAATTTCTTGGATCGAAATCGGACGCGTCCGGCGACGGTTGCGCATCAATGCGCGGTGTTATACTGGGCGGCGGTCTCGTACCCTTCCGTCGCATGTCTTGTCAGGAGTGATCACACATGAAGCGTTTGTTGAGCGGGTCGATCCGCGTGGGGATGGCAATCCTCGTCGCGGTCAGTGGCTTGTCGTGGGCGGCGTCCGGCGGTTCGGCGC
>CAZJRM010000068.1:0-22493 GCA_964547975.1 uncultured Vicinamibacterales bacterium
GGCCTGGCCCCTTTTCCGCGGACCCGTGGTGCGACCTAAAAGGGGGCCTGGCCCCCTTCTTCGGGTGTGACCTCTGCTGACACTCCGGGGTTCTACGCTCACTGTTGGCGAACGACCAACCCCGGAGGAGACGATGAATCCGACCATGCTGCTGATTGAAGAAGACGCGGAAGTCATTGAATACAGGCCGGTCATCTCCGGCGGTTGCCGCCGGATGATTCGGGCCGAACCGACCCGTGTGTGCACCGCCTGCGGAGAACGCCGGGCACGCTTCTACATTCGCGGGGCGGTGAAGGCCGACCGGACTCACACGCTCTGCTTCGCGTGCTACCGGCAACTGGTCAACCGGGTTCGCTCGCGCCGGATGGCGTGTGTCGAGGTCCGGCTCCTGCCGAGCGGCCTGCCCGCGCCGGCCTCGACTCGGGGCGACCGCGCCGCGTTCCAGGCCGAACTCCTCGACCGGCGGCGCCGGGCCATCCTGGTGGCCAGGCATGCTGCCGACGGTCTCATCGGACGAGTGTCGTCTCTGTCCGTGCCGGCGGACGTCCTCCAGCGCGTGTCGTAACGGACTCCTAACCGCCGAAGGGCAGGCGCCCCTGCAGGCCCCAGTCGAGCATGGCAGGCGATACCGGGCCCTCGTCGATCACGCCCGACTCGTACCGGTTTCTTGCCTGATCGAGTTCTTCGACGATGTGCTGGACCAGTTCGGCCGGGGATTCGACGGCGACGAGGTGTCCGTAGCCCAGGATCCAGTTGTGCAGCCACCAGTCGTTGCACACGTCGAGTTCCATCCGCAGCGATCCGTCGGGCAGGTCGGTCAGCTTCTGCGTGGGATGGTGCTGCCGTTCGCGGATCGCGCCGGCGAGCTGCGGGCTGAACCTCAGCACGACGTGTACCGTCGGTTGCCCCAGGTTGGGACCCATCGACCCGGCGAACGGGTTCTCCGGCAGCTCCACTGACGGGGTGAAGTGCGCGTCCAGCTCTTTGACCTTCTTCACGCGCTGCAGGGCGAACGTCCTGATCTGGCCGTACTCCGGCACGTACGCAAACAGGTACATCGCGCCATGCGCGTAGACGATGCGATACGGGTGTACGGTGTAGTTCTTCTGCCGCTGATGCATGTGCGAGTAGTACGTCATCAGCACTTCGCGGTGCTCCAGCGCCGCGTGCAGCAACGCGCCGACGTGCCCTTCGTAGTCGGCCGGGCGTTTCACCTTGCCTTCCGGCGGAACCGCGGCCAGCGCGGACGGCAACTGGTCGAGATACTGGCGCATCTTCGGCGGCAGGTCGTGCTCGAATCGTCCGAACAGCGTTTGCAGCGGCGCCTGGAACGGGACCCCCGTCAGTACCTCCACCATGCGCCGGCTCAGGTAGAGCGCGCAGAGTTCCGAGACGGTGAAACCCACCTGGGTGAGGCGCGAGAACGGCGCCTGGCCGAGGCGCCAGCGCACGCGCCCGTCCCGGGTTTCGTTCATCAGAGGGAATCCCGCTTCCTGCAGCGCGTCGAGGTCCCTGTAGACCGTTCGCCGGGTGACTCCGCCCAGCTCGATGAGATCCTTCAGCGTCACGCCCATCCGGCTGGCTTCGATGGCGCGCAGGATCTTCCACTGGCGGACGACTTCAGCATTGCGAGGCATGGTCACTCCGACGTCTGCGCCGCCCGGGTCACTCCGGCCAGCGCGGCTGGCCGCCCAGGCGTCCGGCCACGTACGCGCCGAGCCGGTTGCCTGCGGCGAGGGCCTCGGCAACGCGCCCGCGCGCGATCCACTCCACCAGGAACGCCGCGTCGAACGCGTCGCCGGCCCCGGTCGTATCGACGACGGCGATAGGGTGGGCCGGCGCCTGGGTCCAGCCCGTGGCGTCCAGGGCGGCGGCCCCGTTGGCGCCCTGCTTGACGACCAGCAGCCGCGCAGCGCCCAACAGTCCCTCGAGCGCGGCATCGGCGGTCAGCGAGCGGGCTTCGTCTTCGTTCGCGATCAACACATCGAGCGGGCCCACGTCCTCGAGCAGCCGCGCAGCCCCGTACTGGCGAATGAGCGAAAACGACGACGGGTCGAAGGCCACGGGGATGCCACGCCGGCGGGCTTCCGCGAGGAGCGGCGCCAGGAACGATGCCGATCGCGCCAGGTAGATGTCGTAACCGTTGAAGAACACCGCGTCGGCGCCGTCGAGCAGGTCGACCGGAACGTCCCCGTCGCGGAATCGCAGCACCTTGGTGTGGTCCATGACGAACGAGTGTTCGCCATCGGCCGACACCAGAATGCCGACGCGGGTGGTGAACCCGCCCGGCAATACCTGGACGTGGGCGGCCAAGCCCTCGCCCTCGAGGTGCGCCAGCATGACCTGGCCGAGGGTGTCGTCGCCGACCTTTCCGCGCAGCGCGGGGGAGGCGCCGAGCCGCCGGGCCCAGACGGCCACGTTGGCCGCCGCGCCGCCAGGCATGACGTCCACGGTGCCGAAGACGTCGGAACCGCGCACGAGATCGTGTTCGGGACGGATGAAGATGTCCCAGGCGATGTCGCCCACCACGACCAGTCGCACGCGGCCCCCCGTCATCGCGCAGCCACTACTTGACGAGCGTGGCCTTCAACTGCGTCGGCACGGCCGACAGCGCCTTCGACACCGGGCATCCGGCCTTGGCCTGTTCGGCGTGCGACTGGAACGTCGCGTCGTCGCAGTTCGGGACGACGGCTTCCGTGTCCAGTTCGATCAACGTGATCGTGGGGCCGGCGCCGAGGTGCACCTTGGCGGTCGTGCGGATCTCGGCGGGCGGGAAGCCGCTCTTCGAGAGGATGGCCGAGAGGAACATGGAGTAGCAGCCGGCGTGCGCGGCGCCAATCAGTTCCTCCGGGTTCGTGCCCTCGCCGTCGTCGAACCGGGAGGCCTTGGTGAACGGGCCTTCGTAGCCCCCCTTGCCGAGTTTCATCGTCCCCGACCCTTCGGTCAGGTTGCCCTTCCACACCGCGGTCGAATTGCTGACGGACATACCGTTTCTCCTGGTGTCGTCTGATGGATGAGTCCCGCGTCGTGCGGGCGCTCTCTCCAGCTTATCATCTGGGGGCGCGAGTGCCGGCTACGCCGGCGCGCGGTCGGGCGCGGGCGCGACCGCCATGAAGTCCTGCGCGAACCGGTCCGCATAACCGCCGAGGAGAGCGTCCACGCGGTCGATTCGATCCGACGCGACAATCAGGCCCGCGTGGTGTTCCTTCTTCACGCGGTACACGATCTCGGCATCGTCGTACCCGGACGTGTCCGGCGACGCCTGGCGCGCGAGCGTGAGGACGAGGCCCGCGTACCGGTTCTCGTGGGCCGGCAGGGCGTAGTGGCCGTCCTCGCCCTCGATTTCGAGCCTGGCCCACTCACGCCACAGGTTCAGTCCGGTCTCCGCCTGCACGAGATCGACAATGTACGCGCCGCCGACGCGAGCGGATGTCTCGAGGAAGAGGAAACGCCCCGACTCGGCGCTCCGGATGAACTCCGTGTGCGCGACGCCCCGCACGAGGCCGAAGGTGGTCATCACGTCGCGGTTGAGCCGCGCGAGCGCGGTCGACTCGGCGGCGTGGTCAGGCACCGAGCGCGTCAGGAACACGCCACCGCCGTGGGCCACCTGGAAAGGCGGCGCGCCGTACCGGTGCGCCTTCTGGAAGACGACCTCTCGATTCCAGACGATGGAATCCACGTGGTACACGTCACCGGCCACGAACTGCTCGATCAGGTAGAACGACCGCCGGTCTTCGAGTGCGTCGATGGCGGGCCACAGGTCCTCGGACCGGTCGATCTTCTTCATGCCGATGGCGGCCGCCTGCGACCTGGGCTTCAGCATCCACGGCAGGCGGACGGTGTCGGCGAAGTGGCGGATATCGCCGTCGTTGACCACGTGGACGAAGTCCGGCACGAGGATCCCGAAGTTGCGGGCCTTCATCCGTTCGGCCAGCTTGTCGCGGAAATACCGCGCCGTCGTCTCGCCCATGCCCGGCACGCGCAGGTGTTCGCGCAGCAGCGCGGCCGTTTCGACGTCGAAATCGTCGAGCGCGACAATGCGGTCGATGTGGCGCGTGCGGGCGACGTGACTGACCCCCTTGAGGAGGGCCTCGCGGTCCAGGTCCCGCGGAATGTAGAACGTGTCGTCGATGGCCTCACGGGGCCAGTCAGCGTTCTTGAGTTTCTCGTCGGTGAGCAACACCACCTGGCAGCCCTGGCGTTTGCACTCCCGCATGAACTCCTGGCCCTTCTCATAGGTGGCGATGCACAACACGGTGAGCGGACCGGCCACGGGCACCTCCTGCACGAAATGGTGGCAGCATTATGCAACAGGCCGGGGCCAGCCTGGACCACGTTCCGCGCTGACGATACGATGAAAGTCCTGAACTGCCGATTACCGGGTGAGAGGAGCGTGCGAAGCGGGATGTTCGAAGGGGCAGAGGGCACCACGCCGGCGTCGGGGCCGGTGTCGGGCAACATCCGGATCGTATCGGGCGTACAGAGCCCGGAACTGGGCAATACGCGGGACGTGCACGTCTATCTGCCTCCGTCGTACGCGCTGAGCGGCCGGCACTATCCGGTCCTGTACATGCACGACGGCCAGAACCTGTTCGACGCCACGTTATCGTTCGCGGGCGAATGGCAGGTGGACGACACGCTGGAACGCATCGCGGACGAAGGATTCGAACTGATCGTCGTGGCGGTGCCCAACATGGGGCCGGACCGGATGGCGGAGTACACGCCGTTCGAGGACGGGTCGCGCGGCGGCGGGCGCGGCGACGCGTACCTCGACTTCCTGGTCAACACCCTCAAGCCGGCGATCGACGCCCGTTTCCGGACCCGGCGGGAACGCACGCAGACGGGAATCATGGGGTCGTCGCTGGGCGGTCTCATCAGCCTCTACGCGTTCTTCCGGCATCCTGGCGTGTTCGGATTTGCCGGCGTGATGAGTCCGTCGCTCTGGTGGGCGGATCGCGCGGTGTTTCCGTTCGTCGCGCAGCGGCCCGGCTGGAGCGGGCGACTGTACCTCGACATCGGCACCGGTGAAGGCCGGGCCCACGTCCGTGACGCGCGCCTGATGGCCCGGCAGTTACGGCGCATGACCGACGCGCCCCGACGTCACCTGTTGTATGTCGAGGACCGCGGCGCCGGTCACCACGAACGCGCGTGGGCCGAACGTTTCGAGCGGGCCATCCGGTTCCTGTACCCGTGGTCGCCCCGATAACTACACTGGTAGGCCACGCGGCGCCGGGTACTTGAGATTCGTTGGCGACGAGACGGGCGGGGCGGGTGTCAGCGTCAGGAGATAGCCTGATGTGAACGGAAGACGACGCACCGTCAGACCGGCGTCCATCAGGTCGCGTCCGGTTGCGACGCCGATGGCCTTTCCCCCCGGCGCCTTGACGACGTAGGTGGTCTCGGGCTGGAGGCGCGGCAGCCGCACGGTCACCTGGTCCTCCGCCCCATCCTGGACGAACGCGAACAGCGCCGTGTCAGCCGTTGCCGGCGACGACAGGGCGGCGAGATCCCATGTGCCGCCGGCGGAATAGCGCACCTGGTCGGTCAGCAGGGTCATCACGGCATCGCCGCCCGGCGATCGCACGGCCTTGTACCGTTCGACTTCCCGACGCATGGCTTCGACGTCGTCTTCCCCGAACTCGGCGCCCACGAACGTCAGGCCCAGCACACCCAGCATGCGGCTCCGGAAGTACATCGCCATGTCCGCGGCGCCGTGCAGGGGTTCGGCCGGATCGTCGATCACGAACGACAGCAGGTAGCGGACGGGGAAGACCGCGCCGAGTCCTTCGGCGTTGTGGCGCACGTGCCACGACGGTCCGGTGACATCGTCCATCCAGGCGACGTCCGTCAGTGACAACATCCCGAGGTCGAGCCGATTCCCTCCTGACGCGCAGTTCTCGATGACGAGATCGGGATAACGTGCCCTGAGTGCGGCGAGGAGGTCGTAGAGCCCTGCCGTGTGCGCGTAGTTGCCGTCGCCGGTGCCGTGCCCGTGGCCCAGCCGGTCGCAGTTGACCCAGTCGTTGTTGTCCCACTTCAGGTAGTCCGGCTGCACCTCGTCGATGAGACGCTGCAACTGGCCAAGGATCCACTGCCTCGCCTCGGCGTCGCCCAGGCACAGCTGCGCCGCGCCCGCATGGCTGTTGCTGACGCCAGGGTTGTAGCGTCCGCCGGTCGTGGCGAGGAACCGTTCGCGCGCGAGTCCGGACCGTCCGACCGTCGCCGTGTCGACACGTTCCGGTTCCACCCAGAGCCCGAACTTGATCCCGAGTTCGTGCGCGTAGTCCCGCAGCGCCCTCAGGCCGTTCGGGAACTTCGCGCGGTCGGCCGTCCAGTTGCCCAGTCCCGTGGTGAAGTCCGCCACCCCGGTGCCCCCGGCGTACCAGCCGGCATCGAGGACGAAGACCTCGGCACCAAGCGCCGCGGCGTGCACGAGCTCGGCGCGCATGGCGGCCTCGTTGACACGAGTCCCGTACGCGAACCACGTGTTGTACGTGACCAACGACGGAAGCGGGCGATACTGCCGCGCCGCCGACGCGTAGCGGGCCACCGCAAGGGTGACGGCGGTGTCTTCCGCGCCGGTCACCCCGAAGATGCCGTGTGGCGTCTCCAGGGGCGACGCACTCGTGATCGTTCGCGTAGTCGAGCCGAGCGAGGCCCGGACAGCCGTCAGCCCCGACTCCTCCGGGCCGGCAGCCGCGATCGACCACGCGCCCGACCAGAGCAGCGCTCCGAAGAACTGGCCCGACTGGCCCGAGAACCAGACGGTGGGCACCACGAGGGTCGATGACCGGGTGGTCGAGCCGATCGTGAACGGGGCGAACGGCGACAACACCTGGTGCCGGCGCGTGAATCGTCCGCCTTCAGCCTCCGGGGCGCCGAGTCCAGTGACCCAGTGGACGTCTCGAACGCCAACCGACACCTGCCAGAGGCCCATGTCGCTGACGGCGACGCTCACGCCTCCGTCGAGGGCCGTCAACGTCGTCCACGTCTCGACGGCGGGCACGCCGGGATAGCACAGGTACTCGCGAACGACGCGCAAGCGCAGCGCCGTCAGGTCGAAGGCCAGGCGCAGCCGGACGCCGCCGCGGTATTCGTCGGCGCTGGCGGACCTGAACGGGAATCCCAACTGCCCGGGGGAGTACTTCCGGGCCTGGCTCGTGAAGCTCAGGTCGGGAGAGGCGCCAACTGGCCACGACTCTCCGGTAGCGACGTTTTCGATGGCCTGGATAACCAGCAGCCCGGCGTCATCGAGCCCCACCTGGAGCCGGATGCTGGAGGTCCCGATGCTCCACGAGCGGCCACCGGGTTCTTCGGTGACGCTCGCGTCAGCCGACTCGATCAGCACCGCGCGCCCGTCGGCCGCGTCGGCCGCGCGGACCAGCGTGAGGAACAGGAGAAGGACGCCGACGACCCCACGAACGTTCATGAACCCGCCTCGGACTTCACGACGCGGGTGGCAGGCCCGCGCTGTGGTGGCAGCGCACTACGAAGTCCTACGACGGTGTCTTCTTCAGCGTTTCACCGGGCAAACCCCTTCTCGAACCACGCGATAGTCCGCTCCAGGGCGTCGACCTGGTGCCTGGCCTCGCGCAGGCCGTGGCCTTCGCGCGGGTAGCGGACCAGTTGGGTCTCGACGCCGACGTCCTTGAGCGCGATGAAGAACTGTTCGGCTTCGCCGATGGGGACGTCGTTATCGTTCTCGCCGTGGAGCAGCAGCACTGGTGTCTTGACGCGGGCGACGCGGCGGAGCGGCGACCGATGGAAGAGCCGGTCCATCAGGTCACCTTCGTGGGGATAGGCCCCGAATTCGACGGCCAGGTAGTCGTGATAGTAGGACGTGTAGTTGAAGCTGACGAGATTCGAGATCCCGGCCATGGAGACGGCGGCCTTGAAACGGCCGGTCTCGGTGACGAGCCAGTTCGTGAGCTGCCCCCCGTAACTCCCGCCTTCGATTCCGATGCGCGCGGCGTCGATCCAGGGATACGCGGCCAGGGCGGCATCTACCCCCGCGAGCACGTCGCGGGCTTCGGCGCCATTCTGATCTCCGAGGATGGCGTCCGCGAACCGCTGCCCGTACCCGGTCGACCCCCGGTAGTTGATCATCAGCGTCGCCCAGCCCCGCGCGGCGTAGACCTGGGCCTTGAGCGAGAACTGCGGGCCCTGCTGCCCGTGAGGACCACCGTGCACGACCACGATCAGCGGGTGAGTCCCGGCTGACGACACGACGAGCGGTTTCGTGAGAAACGCTTCGATGTCGAGGCCCCCGTCTCCCTTGAAGGCCAGGCGCTCGACCGGCGCCACCGCCCGCGTGCTCAGCAGCGTGTCGTTGAGCGTCGTGACGCGTCGCGCGGCGGTGGCGTCGGCCGCGCGCACGTACAACTCGGCCGGCCGGCCGGGGGTGGACAGCGCATAGGCCAGGGCGCCGCTCTTCGCGAGCGACCACGCGCCCACGCTGCCGGATGCCCCTGCCGCCGGCACGATGGCCTCGGCCGGGCCGCCCGCCGCCGGCACCCGGTACAGGCGGACGTCGCCGCGTTCCTGCACCGTGAAGTAGAGCCACTTGCCGTCGGCGGACCACTGGGGGGCGCCCTGGCGGTTGTCGATCGCCGCCCCGAGGTCCCGGCGGCCCGTGCCGTCCGCCTTCATGACCCACACGTGGGTGTCTTCCATCGTCGTTTCCGACGAGGTGCGCGAGCGGGTGGTACCGCGGAACGCGACGCTCAGCCCATCGGGTGACCAGACGGGATCGTACTCGGCACTCGGCGTGTCGCTGAGCCTCCGCGTCGCGCGTTTCACGACGTTGAAGGCGAAGACGTCGTCATTGAAGACCCGGTCCGGATCGGGGCCCTGGTTCGAGGCGAAGAGGATGTCGTCGCCCCGGGACGACCAGCTCAGCGAGTGCACGTGATGCGGGCCGTCGGTCAGTTGCTGCGGCCGGCGCGTCACGAGGTCGACCATGAAGAGCTGGAGCCGCCGGTTGTCGTTGAACCGCGACGGTCCGTCCGACGTGTATGGCTTGTACAGGTATCGCGTGATGACGGCCGGGTCGCCGTTGGCGTCATCACCCTCCGGCCCCGGCATTCCTGAGACGTAGGCGATGCGCGACGTCCCGGGCGACCAGGCAAACGCCTCTCCCGTGTGAGGCAGGGGGTGGTTCACGCCCGACACCGGAGCGAGGAGTTCCGGGTCCGAGATGAGTTCGTCCACGCGCACGAGCACCAGGCCGGGCCGCGTGTCGGCCCGCCCGAGAAACGCGAGCCAGCGCCCGTCAGGGGACCACCGCGGCGACGCCGCTCCCTCGCGGCCTTCACCGACTCGCGTGTGGGTATTGGCCGCGATGTCGAACACCATCAGGGTGGGCGTGGCGCGGCCGGACTTCTGGTAGTCGAGCACGATGTAGGCGACCTTCGAGCCGTCGGGCGAGAGGTGCACGTCCGACACGGTTTTGAGCGCCTGGAGATCGGCGGGCGCGAATCCCGGCGACGGAGACTGCGCGGAGGGGGCGGCCAGCGCCAGCAGGCACGCGGCGCCGCACACGATTCCAACCCAGCGGTGATGGTGAGGATGCATGGATGTCACCGTCTCGGCCCGGCCGTGTTCTTCTTGGTTCGCGCGTCCTCGACCAGGCGCCTCGTCTGCTTCATGAGGGTGGGCACGTGATACGGGATGCCGTCCTTGATGGTCCACTCGATGCCGCCGCCGTGGACGTTCCGCCCATCGACGTTGACGCCGGTGCCGTACGGGTTGAGGACGTGGAGGTTGTCGAGCGGATTCCCGTTCACGATGAGCAGGTCGGCGATGTAACCCGGCCGGATCCGTCCCAGCCGGTCGCCGAGCCCCAGCAGTTCGGCCCCGTTCACGGTGGCGTGCTTGATGACTTCAAGCGGATGGAAACCGGCTTCCTCCATCAGTTCGAGTTCCTGGAGGTAGCCGAAGCCGTACAACGAGTAGATGAACCCGGCATCGTCGCCGGCGGCGACCAGCCCGCCCTTGAGCGCGAACTCCCGGACCGCCTCCATCCAGACCCGGTAACTCTTCTTCCAGCGGACCTCCTGGGTGTTGGTCCATCCGATGAAGTACGAACCGTGGTTGGCGAGTGACGGCTCCCAGTACTCCGCCATGGCCGGGTGGAGGTAGTCGCGATACCAGGGGAGGTTCTGCGCGCGCACGAGGTCCCGGCTGGCGACGTAGATCGAAAAGGTCGGCACCCAGGCCACGCGGTTCCGCACCATCAACGCGAGCACGTCCGAGAGTTTCGCGCGGTTCAGGTTGGGCTGGATGTAGAGTTCGCCGGCGCGCCCGAAACGGTGCACTTCGTTGTTCGCGTTGTGGTCCGGCGGGAAGTCCTGGATCCCGTCGAGCGCCGCGTCGGCGACGCCGTAGAAGTGCTCGATGGACGTGACCCCGAGTTCGGCGAAGTCACGCGCGTTGGTCTCCTCGACGGCGATGTGGGTGGCCGTGCGCAGTCCCTGCCGCCGGGCTTCATCGAGCACGGCTTCGAGCAGGTCGCGATCGATCCCGAAGATCTTCAGTCCGTCGGCGCCGGCGTTCTTCGCCCACCGCACGCCTTCGCGAACCGTCGCCGGCGTCTCGGGACCGGCTCCGCGCCCCCGCCACGCCGACGTGTAGATCTGGATGCGGGGCGCCACGAGCGTGTGCGCGGCGCTCGCGGCCCGCCAGGCCTTGGCCTTCTCGATGTCCGACCCGACATCGCGGACGGTGGTGACGCCCGCCGCCAGGTAGAGGTTGGCTTCGTACTGGAACGGCTGCGGAACCCCGCCGCGTTCGTCCTGCAGGTGCATGTGCGCGTTGATAAATCCCGGCAGCACGTATTTGCCGGCGGCGTCGATGACAGCATCCGGCGGAGGATCGGCGGCACGGATGCGGCCGATGCGCGCGATGAGGCCGTCCTGCACGAGAATGTCCTGCGGCCCGGCCGCCGGTTTGCCGTTGCCCACGACCACCATGGCGTTGCGGATGAGCAGGCGGGTGGCGGGTTGCGCGTGCACCGGCGCGGGCGCGGCGGCTTGCGGCGCCTGGGCCCGGGGCATGGCGGCGAGGCCGCCGAGCGCGGCGACAGCCAGGACGAATACGTGCGCGCGGGAACCGAGGACGCGAATCACGATAGAACCTCCCGGGTGATGCCTGTTCGCGAAGCATAGCAGGGCGGGCCGGACAGCGCCTAGAACGGGCGGGGCGCAGGATGGCGCTGGACAGGAGGGCGCGGGACACCGGCCTGGCCGAGCCGACCCGTGTTACCCTACCGGCCGTCCATGGAGGATCGCCCGATGCCTTCGCCCCGCCGCCGTACCGTTGTCTTGTCGTGCCTCCTCGTCGTGTCGGCGGTGTTCGTCGCCGCGCAGGCGCCTCCCGATCGATGCCTCGTCGCCGCGCCCGTTCGCGACGCCATCCTCGATGAATATTCGGGTGAGCAGGCATACCTCCACGTGCAGATGCTCGCGGCCAACCGCGACCGGCGCAGTGAGGAATACACCGATCGGTACTTCGAGACCTCCTACATCAGCGCCGAGGCCACGCGCGCGGGGTTGTCCGACGTGCAGGTGGACTTCTTCCCGTCCGGCGAGATCTGGGACGCGGAAGAGGCGGACCTCTGGCTCGTGCAACCGGTCCGCAAGAAGCTGGCGGGCCTGTTCATGGTGCCGACAGCTGTCGCCAAGGGCAGCGCCAACGCGGACGTCGAGGCGGAAGCCATCTACGTCGGCGCCGGGCGGGAGGCTGACTTCGCCGGGAAGGACGTCACCGGGAAGATCGTGGTCGGGAGCGGCTCGGTGGGGCAGGTGTTCAATGCGGCGGTGAACACGCGAGGGGCCGTCGGGGCGCTCGGCACCGGGAGTTCGGGTGTCAGCGCCGACACGGCGGGGTACACGTTGGACCAACTCGGCTGGAGCAGCGTGTCGCCGCGCGGCGGAAAGAGCGGGTTCGGGTTCGTCCTGTCCTTGCGCCAGATGCGCGAACTGCAGGGGTATTTCGAACGGGGGCAGAAGGTCGTCCTGAAGGCCCGCGTCAAGGCCACGACCTATCCGCAGAAACTGAACGTCGTCAGCGCGTCGATTCCTGGCACCGATCCGAATGCCGGGGAGTTCATGCTCGTGGCCCACGCGTTCGAGACAATTGCCACGCCGGGCGCCAACGACAACTGTTCAGGCGTCGGCACGACGCTGGAGATCGGGCGGACCCTCGCGCGCCTCATTCGAGACGGTGTGCTGCCGAAGCCGCGGCGGACCATTCGGTTCCTGTGGGTGCCCGAGATCTCCGGCACGCGTGCCTGGCTGTTCAAACACCCCGAGGTCGCGGACCGGCTCCTGGCGGCGATGAACTTCGATATGACCGGACCGGATCTCGAGAAGACCGACACGTACCTGCGCATGAAGATGACGCCGGATTCCGTGCCGTCCTACCTGAACGACCTGATCGCGAACCTGCTGATCTTCGTCGATCAGACCGAGATCCGGACGCAGACGGGGAACAACGCGCCGTTCAACTACCGGCTGGTGCCCTACATTTCGAACAGCGATCACATGGTGTTCCTGCAGGCGGGTATCCCGGCCATGCAGTTCAACCACTGGTCCGACAACTTCTACCATTCCAGCGAGGATCGCATCGTCAACTCGGACCCGACCGAGATGAAGCGCGTCGGCTTCATGGGCGCCGCAGCGTTCTACCACCTGGCAACGGCGGGCGGAGCGGAGGCCCGTGCGCTCGCATGGGAGTCGTCGGCGAACGGAGAGAAGTGGCTGTCGGAAGTGGCGCGGCAGAGCATCCGGCTGATGGGGACCGACCCTGCGAAGTGGCCGGCCCAACGCGCGGCTGCCGTCAACAAGGTGACGTGGGCGTTCCAGCGGGGGAAGGGCAGCATCGAGTCCGTTCGTGCGCTGGCGAGTGACGAAAGCGTTACCGCAACGACGAAGCTGCTGACGACGGCGCTGGATCAGGCGCGCGCGGCGCACACGGCCAAGCTCGAGGCGGTGTTCGCGTCGCAGGCCGCGTCGCTCGGGATCCGGATGCCTGCCGCCGCGCCGACTCCGCGGGAAGCGGAGCTGTCGAGGCTGGTGCCGCGCAAGAAGTTCAAGGCGTTCTCGGAAGAAGCCCGGAAGCTGGCGGGCGAGCGCCCCGCAGGCGGCGGTCCCGGCGTTCGCCTGGGTGGAGGAATGCCTCCGTTGGCCAGCGCGGAAGTGTCGGGGTTCATCGACGGCACTCGGTCGATCCTCGACATCTGGAATGCGGTCCGCGCGGAGTACGGCAACGTCACGACCAGCAACGACGACTACAAGTTCGCGTGGGTCGTATCCCCGACCTATCCGGACATCGATCTCGAGGCGGTCGCGTCGGCGATCCTGGCGATGGAGAAGAGCGGGAGCGTCGCCATCACGGCGTTGCCGCCGCCGAAACCCGGCAAGAAGAAGTGACCTCGGGGGTCAGGCCCTGCGGCGGAGGCGGCCGATAAACGCCGCCGCACGGTCGAGGATGTCGTCGGCCTTCTCGCGATGAGGCGTGTGGCCGCAGTCGCGGACGAGCCACGGCTCGACGGGACCCGAGACCAGCGCCGCGATCGATTCGACCTGGGCGTCGCTGCCGTACTCGTCGTCTGCACCCTGGATGGCGAGGACGGGACACGTGACTTCCGGCAGGAGCGGGCGGATATCCCACGCGCGGAAGGCGGGCGACAGCCAGGCCGTCGACCATCCGCCGAACACCGCGTCCGCGTTGGCGCCGTGCAGACGGACGAGCGCCGTGTGGAAGTCGTCCGTCTCGAAGCGGGCGAGTGCGGCGCGCAACCCGTCGATGGTGACGTCTTCCACCATGACGTGCGCGGCTTCCGTGATGATGCCTCGAGTCAGGCCCGGATCGGCCGCGGCGGCGATGAGGGCGATCGAGCCGCCGTCACTGTGGCCGAAGAGGACCGTGTCGGTCAGGCCGCAGGCGCGCAGCAGCGCGGGGAGGTCGGTGCGCGCTTCGTCGTGGAGGTACGACAGGGGCCACGGTGTGGGCCGGGCCTCGGAGGCGCCGTAACCCCAGCGGCTGTAGACGAGGACGCCGCAGCCCGTGCGTTGCGCGAGACGTTCAGGGAAGTCTCGCCAGGACGCCAGGCAGCCGAGGCCTTCGTGGAGGAAGACCACGGTGGGCATGAGCGCCTCGACAGGCGGGGTCAGCCGGAATTCGAGACGGTGTCCGTCGATGATGGTGTCGGGCACGGGAGCTCCGCAGGGTTCGGGATCTCGGTAGCAAGTGCCATGCCGCGCGGCCGTATGCGTTGAACGGGCCCATTATACCCGTCGGCCGCCCGTCCGCTTGGAGTCCCGTCCCCGGATGCGGTATGTTGTGCCCACCGCCGGAAAATGGGGTCAGGCCCCTTTTCTCATTTCCGTCTCATTTTCCGGGCGAGGAGGACGTGTGGACGATCGGTCGCGTGTGTTGCTTTCAGCGTTCTTCGGCGCCATCGCCGGAGGTGTCGTCGGCTACTTGTACCTGACCGAAGACGGCCGCCGCATGCGGTCGCGCCTCGAACCAGGCATGGAGGAACTCGTCGGCGAGGTCCGGCGGCTGCGCGGCACCATGGATTCCGCCAGGCGGGTGGCCCGGGAAGGCTGGGGCACGATTCAGGACCTTCGCCGCGACGCGGCCGACACGGTCGCGGGCGGCTGGGCGGGCGTTGGCCGCCCGCCGTCGCCGTTCTAGCCCCCGCGGAGTCCCCAGCGTGAGCCAGCCGGTCCTCGAGCCGTCGCCAGGGCGGCGCCTATTCGCGCACGCGCGTCGGCTCGGCGTCTCGTTGCGCAAGGGCGTCATTCTGATGGCGAAAGCCATCTGGGGCGGTGTCGTCGATCTCTACTCGAGCGACGACATGATGCACGCGGCGGCGATCGCGTATTACGCCCTGCTCTCGTTCCTGCCGCTGCTCATGCTCTCTTTGTCGGTCCTCGGCCAGTTGACGGCCGACAATGGCGCGCACGCGGAGGTGCTTCGCCTCGTCCTGCAGTACTTCCCGACGCAGCTGGATTTCATCGATGCCCAGCTCGAGGTGTTCCGGCAGGCACCTGTGCCGATCAGCGTTGGAGGCATGCTGGCGCTCGTATGGGCGTCCCAGGGCGTGTTCGGCGCGCTCAGCACCGCCGTGAACCACGCGTGGGGCGTCGAACGCGGGCGCAGTTTCTGGGGCCACCGCGTGTTCTCGCTGCTCATGATGATCGCGGCCGGCGCCCTGATCATGGCGGCCATGATCCTGGTGGGTGCCGCGAAGGTCTCGAGCCAGCACAGCCAGTTCTGGGAACTCTTCCCGCGAGTCGCGATGGTCACGGACTGGATCAGCCGCAGCTGGACGTTCCTGATGTTCGTCGGCGTCGTCGGGCTGATCTTCTATTTCGTGCCCAATACCAAGGTGCGTTTCCGCGACGTCTGGCCGGGTGCCGTGTGGACGGCGGTCCTGTGGCGGCTGGCTCTCGACGCGTTTTCATGGTGGGTGACCCACTTCGCCCGCGCCAGCATCCACGGGTCGATTGCGACGGTCGTCTGGTTCCTCGTGTGGGTCTACATCTCATCGGTGCTGCTGCTGTACGGCGTCGAGGTCACGGCTATCTACGCCAGGCTGCGACGCGACTACCGCGAGCAGGCGGCCTGAGCGCGCACATGCCCAATCGACTGGCGAACGAACAGAGCCCGTACCTGCTGCAGCACGCTCTCAACCCGGTGGACTGGTACCCGTGGGGTGACGAGGCCTTCGAGCGCGCCAGGCAGCACGACCGGCCGATCTTCCTCTCCGTCGGGTACTCGACGTGCCACTGGTGCCACGTGATGGAGCACGAGTCGTTCGAGGATCCCGGGATCGCGGCGATCCTCAACCGCGACTTCGTGGCGATCAAGGTCGATCGCGAAGAGCGGCCCGACGTGGACAGGGTCTACATGGCCTTCGTGCAGGCGACGACGGGTTCGGGCGGGTGGCCGATGAGCGTCTGGCTGACGCCGGACCTGCGGCCCTTTTTCGGCGGCACGTACTTCCCGCCGACGTCGAAGTGGGGCCGGCCGGGATTCGCGGAGATCCTCGAGCACATCGCCCTGGCCTGGCGTGAAGATCGCGGCCGGATCCTGCAGTCGGCTGAGTCGCTGGTGGCCCAGTTGAGGAGCCTGGCCAGTCCGGCAGGGCGGGGGCCGGTGCCTGACCCTCGAGTGCTCGACCGGACGGCGCAGGAATTCGCCGCGACCTTCGACTCGCGCCGCGGCGGGTTCGGGCAGGCGCCGAAGTTCCCCCGG
This sequence comes from uncultured Vicinamibacterales bacterium, assembly GCA_964547975.1. Lineage (GTDB taxonomy): Bacteria > Acidobacteriota > Vicinamibacteria > Vicinamibacterales > JAKQTR01 > CAYJPV01. The sequence goes on from CAZJRM010000068.1 coordinate 16,267, forward strand.
CCCAGCGAACTCCTGTTCCTGCTGCGCCAGTTCGCGCGCACCAACGACCGGTCCCTGTTGACGATGGTCGAGCACACCCTGCAGGCGATGGCTGTCGGCGGCATGCGGGACCAGATTGGCGGGGGATTCCACCGCTACTCGGTCGACGCCGACTGGCGCGTCCCGCACTTCGAGAAGATGCTCTACGACCAGGCGCAACTCATGCTGGCGTATCTCGAAGCGTTCCAGACGAGCGGGTCGGTGGCCTTTGCCGATGTGGCGGCCGACACGGCGGCCTACGTTCTCCGAGACCTGCGGGACCCGGGCGGCGCGTTCTATTCGGCGGAAGACGCGGACAGCGTCCCGCCGGGCCGGGAGGAGCCGGCCCCCACGACGGAAGACCCGCGTGGCGTCCGGCTTCAGCCGGACGAGACCTCCGCTCCGCGCAAGACCGAGGGCGCGTTCTACCTTTGGACGTTCGACGAACTGGACTCCGTCGCCGGCGCCGACGCGGACCTGGTCCGCGCACGATTCGGGATCGAGCCGGACGGCAACGCGCCGCTCGATCCGCACGGCGAATTCGGCCGCGGCAACATCCCGTACGTGGCCCGTTCCCTCGACGACCTCGCCGCGACGTTCGGGAGCGACGCGCTGACTGTCGCGTTGCGCCTGGATACGGCACGACAGGCGTTGTTCGCGGCGCGCCGCGTCCGGCCGCGCCCGCAGCTCGACGACAAGATCCTGGCGTCGTGGAACGGCCTGATGGTCGCGGCCCTGGCCCGGGGCGCGCGTGTCCTGCGTCGTCCGGACTGGCTCGATGCGGCGGCGGCGGCCGCGTCGTTCCTGCGCGCGCACCTCTGGAATGGCGTGACCCGGACGCTGCTTCGCCGGCACCGCGGGGGCTCGTCGGCCATTGCCGGCTATGCCGATGACTACGCCAACGTCGTGTGGGGGCTGCTGGAACTCTTCCAGGCGGGAGGCGACGCGCAGTGGCTGGAGTGGGCCCTGACGCTGCAACGCCGCCAGGACGAGTTGTTCCTCGACACCGACGCCGGCGGGTGGTTCTCGACGACGGGCCGTGACGAGAGCGTGTTGCTGCGGCAGAAAGAGGACTACGACGGCGCGGAACCCGCGGCGACGTCGGTGAGCGCGTGGAACGTCCTGGTGCTCGCGCATGTGACGGGTGATGCGCACTGGCAGCAGCGCGCCGAGGAGACGTTCGCGTCGTGCGCCGGGCGGGTCGAGACGGGGGGGCGCGCGATGCCGTTGCTGCTGTGCGCGCTGGCGGCGTGGCATGCAGGCGTCCAGCAGTGCGTCATCGTCGGCGCGGCGGATGATGCGCAGACCGAGGCGCTTTCACGGGTGGTCGCCGGGCGATATCTGCCGTTTGCCGTGCACGTGCCCATCGACCCGGCGAGCCAGCCGTCTCTCTCGGAGGTGATACCGTCCGCGAGCGCGTTCCGCCTCATCGATGGCCGACCGACCGCGTACTGGTGCCGAGGGTTTGCGTGCGAGGCGCCGACGACGGATGCTGGGTGCCTCGCAAGGATGGTTGGCGCTGAGCCCACGTAGCCTGGCGCTGGCCTGACGGCCCTCGGGGCGTGACACGGTCAGAATGCGGCGAACAACGCATGCGCGCGGAGATAGTCGTAGCCGACGGCGCTAGGCGCCCCATCGGTTGTGAGCGTCAGAATCGGGGTCCACTCTGGCCTTCTCCGTATCTCCAGCATGTCGGCCATGTAGGCGTAGGCGTAGAGTTCTGCCGTTCCATTGGTAATCGTATTCTTGTGAATGACGAAGCCGTCGTTTCCCACGACGAAGCCAGTCGACCCGAGGCCGTACCCCTCGAACCAACCGACCCTGACCGCCATCCCATCGCCGGCTCCCCACGACGCTCTCATCAGGGTGAGGCCGTCTGCGATGGACATCGCCTTGTTGAACATGTCCGTGGCGCGACGCAACGGGACATCACTGGCGTCGACTGTCGTGACCGAACGGCCTGACCAGAGCGTCAACACATCCATTCCGGTCGGAAACATCGATACCCGCAACTGGGTTCGGAAGGGTTGCCTGCTGGTGTACGCGTCGGGTCGTCCTCCCAGCCCATAGGCGAACGCCGTCGGGTAGTCGGCCCTGTTGGAGGTGTTGAGTCCCCACACGACGATGTTTCGGCTATCCGACACCTTGATGGTCAAGGGAAACGATCCCCAGTTGCTTGCGATGAACGACCCCATGAAGCCGCCCTGGTTGGGTGTTCGGGCAACGAGGAACCCGCGGTCGATGGCGTGGGTGTCAATACCACGCGCGGCAAGTTCGTCCACCGTGACAGTCAGATTGTCCCCTGGCTGAGCGTAGAACGCGGTCCGCCCGAGCAGCGTACCGTCGCTGTTGCGCACATCGGCGGTAATCGTCACCTTGCCTGGAGGCGCGGTCGCAGCCGGCGTCGGTGCCGCGGGGCTCGACTCTTGGCCACACGCGGCGCACAGCAGCACAGTGGACACCAGAATCCCACCGCACGCTCGTACGAGTCGCGACAGCCTCCTTGTTTGGGTCACCGATGAACCAGAGAGGCGGGTACTCGCGAAGACCGACGTCACCTGTCAACCCCTCCGTCGGAAATCAGTCCTGCGCTGACTGTTCCATATCCCGAGATGGCGAGCACGCACGGGCCGTCAGCCTGCGAGTCAATCAGGACCCATCCCGAGTGGGTCCCCACGCGCATTGGAGCGAACGTGACGTCGATCACCTGCGTGGCGGCTGGCGCAACCTGCCCCGACCAGGCCCCGGCAAAGCCGGCAGGGTAGAGAATCTCCCTCACGGCCCACGACGAGTTTCCCAGGTTCCAGATGGTCATGCGCTTCGTCGACCTGGATCCGACAGGAACCTGGCCAAACGCGAGATCACCCGTGACGTTCATGATGAACGTCGGCTTGATAACAGTGACGGTCCGGCCTGCCAGTCGGCCTCGATACGTCGCGGTTACGTCGCTCGATCCGTACGCCTTGACCGTCAGCAGTCCACTGGCGTTCACGCCGATCACGTCCCAGTTCGTCGAGTTCCACGTGGCCTGCTCCGAAACCTCGGAGGTGCTGCCGTCGGACCACGTGGCAGTGGCCCCGAACTTGTGCCATCCCAACGACCGAATGATGCAGGGTTCGACGGTGCAGCCTGGGCCCGACACGTCGACGGACACAACCGTTGGCGCCGGTGACGACGGAACCGCCGCAACCGGTGACGTTGACGGTCCCGAGGGCGCGGCAGAGTCGCTGCAAGACGAGGCAACTCCAATGGCGAGGCAGAGTGCCAGCGCCCGCAGATTCGATGAGCTCAGGGTCATGCCACCTCGGAGACCGTCTCCAGTCGGCGCTACTCTCATCGGGGGCACGCAGCGCCGGATGAGGCTAACACACCCCGTGGGCTTCTGCGCGACTATGTCGTAGCACTGGACCGGTGCGTACGAGCAAAGGGCCGCCACGGGGCGGCCCTTCGGTGTCTCGCGCTCAGGCAGCGATTACCGCCGGCGGCGGACCGCGGAGCGGAGCCCGAGCAGTCCCGTGCCCAGCAGGAGGAGCGACGCGGGCTCTGGAATCGGCTCCGGGCCGCCCTCATCCAGCAGGAAGTCGATCTGGTTGGCGATGAGGTTCACGCCGTTCGTACGGCCCTGATCCCCGAACTCGTCCCACAGGAAGCCGTTGTAGAGGGTCCGTCCGCCGTTGCCGAGCACGATGGCCCCCTGGGTGGTGGCAGGCGCGCCGAATCCCGCCAGGGCCTGCCCGCTTCCGAACCAGCTCAGGCGATCACCGTCATCCGCCCACCGGTCGCTCCACGACACGAGGTCGGTTACGGCGTACGGCCCGTTGAAGATCGGGTGGGCGAGATTCCAGTAGTTCACGTTCTGTGGGGAACCCAACGACCCGGTGACGGCGACCTCGAACGCCGTAGCCAGCGTCGGCTCGGAATCCAGGGCCCAGAAGGACATCAGGGCTTTGCCGCCGCCGTTGATGTAGTCGACGAGCGCGCCGAACTCGCCGTTCGGCAGGGTGCTCGGCAGGTCGAGAATGACCAGGTCCCAGCTGCCCGTGGTGAGCAGGGTGTTGAAGTCGCCCTGCGTGCCCCGGGTGTAAGACAGCCCGAGCTGGCTCAGCGCGGTCAGCCCGTTCTGCTGAGACGTATTCTGATCGTAGATCAGGATGTTCGCGGCCCACGCGGGTGCCGCGAGAGCAACGAACAACGCGGTAACCAGAGCGAGTGTCCTTAGTCGCCTCATCAGTTCCTCCCCGTCGGATTCACCTGGACACGTGACTCGGTTCACAGGGGGGCGGTGCACCGCGCCAAGGCTGAGGGCACTGCCGCAAGACACGTGCCCCAAGTGGCGCGGTAATCCCAGCAGTTGCCATTGCCACTTAACCTATTGATAGAGAAGTCGTTATTGACTCCATGGGCCGTCGACCATCGGCGCAGGCCGTTGTTCAGGGGGTCGATACTCTTCGTCTGGGATGACTTATGTCGTCCAAGTCGCGGGAAGACGGGGTGAATCCCGGTGCCCGGCAACGACGTCTCATCCCGACAAGGCTCGGTAGACGTCAGACGACCAGGAGGGGTGTGATGGCCACGGTTGCGGTGCTCGGTTCCGGTGTGGTGGGGAAGGTGCTCGCGGAGGGATTCCTGAAGTACGGCGATACGGTGGTGCGCGGTTCGCGCGACGTCGCGAAGCTGGCGGGATGGCTCGCTGGCGCTGGTCCGAAGGCATCGACAGCGACCTTCCAGGACGCGGCGCGCCAGGCCGAAATCGTCGTTCTCGCCGTGAAGGGGTCGGCAGCCGAGGCGACCGTCGCGGCGTGCAGTGATGCCCTCGACGGCAAGGTCGTGCTCGACGCCACCAACCCCATTGCCGATGCGCCGCCCGTCAATGGCGTGCTCCGCTTCTTCACGGGGCCCAACGAATCGCTGATGGAACGCCTGCAGGCCATCGCGCCGAAGGCGAAGTTCGTGAAGGCGTTTTCGTGCGTGGGCAACGCCTACATGATCGATCCCCGGCTTCCGGGCGGCCCGCCGACGATGTTCATCTGCGGGAACGACGAGTCCGCGCGGACGGTGGTGACGGGCATCCTCGACCGGTTTGGCTGGGAGACAGCGGACATGGGGCTGGCCGAGGCGGCCCGGGCCATCGAACCGCTCTGTATCCTGTGGTGCCTGCCCGGGTTCACGAAGGGGCAGTGGACGCACGCGTTCAAGCTGCTGAAAGGCTAGCCCGGGGGCGGTTGCCCTCGAGGGCACTGGCGCCGGGGACAGGTGCGGGGTAGAGTGCGCAGCATCCCACCGGAGGAAATCCAGATGCTGAGACGCGCGTGGCCCGTCCCCGTGTGTGCCGTTGTCGTTGCTGCCATCGTGTACGCGGCGTGGCCGCTTGCGCCGAAGCGATACGAGTCGCGGACCACGTTCCTGCTTGTCCCGCAGCGGGTGACTGAGGACGTGGTGCGCCCGGCCAACGCCTCGGCCACATTCCGTTTGCAGAACGCCCGTCAGCAGGTCCTGAGCCGCACACTCCTGGAGCGGCTGGTAACGGAACTCGACCTCTACCCGGATCTCCGTAGGAGGTTTCCCATGGGAGACGTGGTCGAGCGCATGAGGCAGGATGTAGAGGCCCGCGTGGTTCCACCGAAGGACGCCGGGGGCGAACTGCGGATTGAGGTGGCCTTCGTGTCGATCGAACCGAAGAAGGCCATGGAGGTTGCCGACCGGCTTTCGGCGACCGTCATCAACGAGATGCTCCAGGACCGCCAGGTGCTCGCGGAGGCCACGCACGACTTCCTGGAGAGCCAGGTGGCTGAAACCCGCGACCGGCTACTGACGAACGCGAAGGCGATGGCAACCGCACGTGCGGCTCGAAAGGACGATGATGCCCGCGTGCTCGTTCTGGAGTGGGACGTCATCGAGGCTGCCTACAAGTCCCTGCTGGCGAAGCGCGAGGATTCCAGGCTGAGGGTGGCGCTCGAGCAGCGCGGGATGGGCGAGCAGTTCAAGGTGCTGGATCGGGCGCGCGTTCCGGAGCAGCCGCTAGGCCCGACGCGCACCGGGGCTGCGGCGGTCGGTGGCGTCGTCGGGGGGCTGCTCGGACTGCTCTGGATGGCGCTGAGGGCGTCGAAGCCGCGCGTTTGACGGCTCGAGTCTGCCTCCGGAGACGTGTTGGAAACGAATCGCTGGTGGGTGCCGGCTTCACCCGGCACCGAGTCGAGCAAGATGTATCT
>CAZJRM010000069.1:0-22478 GCA_964547975.1 uncultured Vicinamibacterales bacterium
TCCCGCAACGAACGGCCGGGCACGACGGGCATCTCCCACTTCTTCGAGCACATGATGTTCAACGGCGCGAAGAAGTACGGCCCGGGTGAATTCGACCGCGTGATGGAAGCCAACGGCGGGTCGAACAACGCCTACACGAGCCAGAACGTGACCGTCTACCAGGACTGGTTCCCGCGGACGGCGCTCGACCTCATCTTCGACCTGGAGGCGGATCGGATCCGCGATCTCAACATCGTGCCGGAGATCGTCGAGTCGGAACGCGGGGTGATCGCGTCCGAGCGGCGCAGCAGCGTGGACGGGAACAACGCCGGCGTGCTCAACGAACAACTGTGGGCCACCGCGTTTACCGCGCATCCGTATCAGTGGCCGGTCGTCGGCTGGATGTCGGATATCGAGTCGTGGACGCTCGACGACCTGGTTCGCCACTTCCGGACGGGGTATTCGCCGTCGAACGCCACGATGGTCGTGAGCGGAGACGTGACGCTCGCCGAGATCGTCGCCCTGGCCCAGAAGTATATCGAGCCGATTCCGTCGTCGCCGGCGCCGCCCGCCGTGAAGACGACGGAACCGGAGCAGATGGGCGAGCGACGGGTGGTCGTCCGGAAGTTCGCGCAGTTGCCGCTGCTCCAGATCGGCTACCACGTGCCCGCCACGTCGCACGCTGACTACTACCCGCTGCAGGTGCTCGAGACCGTGCTGTTCTCGGGACAGAGTTCGCGGATGTACAGGCGGCTGGTCGACCGGGACCAGCTCGCGTTGTCGGTATCGGGCGGAAGCGACTTCGCGTTCGATCCCACGCTGTTCGAGATTGCCGCGCAGCCCAAGGCCGGCGTCGATCCGGCGTCGGTCGAGAAGGTCATCTACGAGGAACTCGCGAAGGTCGCGGCCGAGTCGGTCACCGACGAAGAGATCGAAAAGGCCAAGAACATCTTCCTGTCGGGTTTCTACCGGCAGGTACGCACCATCAGCGGCCGCAGCAACGCCGTGGGCACCTACGAGGTGTTCTTCGGTGACTACGCGAAGCTCTTCACGGCGGCGGACGATATCGCCAGGGTGACGAAGGCCGACGTCCAGCGCGTGGCGCAGACGTATTTCACGGACAGGAATCGCACGGTGGCCACGCTGGTCCCCGAAGCGACCGGGAAGAAGTAGGAGGCCGACATGACCAGGTTCACCCGCCTCGCGTGCGCCTCCCTGCTGGTGCTCGGCACGGCCTCAGCCGCGGCCGCCCAGCCTGCCGCCTCGTCGCTCAGCATGCCGCCATCGAAGAAGGTCGTGCTGCGCAACGGCCTCACGCTGCTGCTGATGGAGCAGCGCGAAGTCCCCGTCATCAGCATCAGCGCGGCCATCAAGGCGGGGTCGATCGCCGATCCCGTCGGCAAGGAAGGCGTGGCGGCCGTCACCGCCGCCCTGCTGCGGCGCGGGACGAAGACCCGCACCGCGGACCGCTTCGCCGAAGAACTGGACTTCATCGGCGCGACACTGGGCGCCGGCACCAACGTCGACGCCACGACCGTGTCGGCGGAGTTCATGAAGAAGGACGCCACCAGGGGGCTCGACCTGCTGGCTGACGCGCTGCTGCGCCCGGCGTTCACGGCGGAGGAAGTCGCCAAGCAGGTGAAACAGCGCGTCGACGGCGTCAAGGCCGCCAAGGATCGTGCCGCCGGTGTCATCGGCACGTACTACAACGCGTTCCTCTACGGTTCGCATCCCTACGGCCGCCCCACCGGGGGGACCGAGACATCGCTGGCCGCCATTACCGCCGAAGACGTGCAGAAGTTCTACGACACGCACTACGGGCCCGGCTCGACCATCATGGCGGTCGTCGGCGATTTCACCGTGGCCGACATGGAGAAGCAGCTGTCCTCGCTCTTCGGCACGTGGCCGACCAGGCCGGCGGCCGTCGTCGCGCTGCCCGAACCGGCCGCCCCGGCAGGCAGGCGGCTCCTGCTCGTCGACAAGCCCGATTCGACGCAGACGTATTTCCGGCTCGGTCATCTCGGCATCACCCGTACCAACCCGGATCGCGTGGTCGTGGAGATCGTGAACACCCTGTTCGGGGGCCGTTTCACGTCGAGACTCAACACCGAACTCCGCATCAAATCGGGCCTCACCTACGGGGCGGGGTCGTCCTTCGCCGAACTGAAGGCGCGGGGGCCGTTCGCGATCAACAGCTACACGCGCAACGCGTCGACGGTGCAGGCGATCGACCTGGCGCTGGACGCGCTGAAACAGCTCCACGACAAGGGCATCACCGACGAGGAACTCAAGTCGGCCCAGGCGTATCTCAAGGGCCAGTTCCCGCCCGAGATCGAAACCGGCAACCAGCTGGCGGCGCTGCTCGCCGAGCAGGCGTTCTACGGCGTCGACGAGCGCGAGGTCAACAGCTACTACGCGAAGATCGACGCCACGACGCAGGCGGACGTCACACGCGTGATCAAGCAGTACTTCCCTCTGGACCACCTGACGTTCGTGCTGATCGGCAAGGCGTCCGAGATCGAGAGCGCCGTGAGGAAGTACGCGCCGACGATCGAACGCAAGGCGATCGGCGCGCCCGGGTTCTAGCCGACGTGCCCCTTCGGCGATTCCTCCTGACGTGTCTCATCCTGGGCGCGGCAACCGACGCCGCCGCCCAGGAACGCCTGTCGTCAACCGTGTCCGAGCCGCCGCCACGGGTGGTCCTCGCGCTGTCGGGAGGCGGCGCCAGGGGTGTCGCGCATGTCGGCGCCTTGCGGGCACTCGAAGAAGCCGGCATCCCGGTCGATGCCATCGCGGCCAACAGCATGGGATCGATCGTCGGCGCGATCTACGCGACCGGCCGCGGATCCGCCGAACTCGAGACGGTCGTGCGGTCGATGGACTGGGCTTCGCTCTTCAGCGGTCGGCCCGACCGGCGGATGGTCCCCGTGGGACGACGCCAGGACCGGTACGCCTCGACGGCGGGCGTCAGCTTCGACTGGAATCACCTGCGCCTGCCCGCAGGCATCGTCGGCGAACACCGCGTCAACCGTTACCTCATCGAATACCTGTCGGCGGCGGGGTTCGCGGCCGGGGGAGATTTCGACCGGCTGCCGATCCGGTTCCGCGCCGTGGCAGGCGACCTGGCCACCGGCGAGCCCGTCGTCCTGGCGAAGGGGGATCTGGCGCTGGCCGTGCGTGCCAGCCTGTCGATTCCCCTGGCGTTTCCTCCGGTCGACTGGGAAGGCCGCCGCCTCGTCGACGGCCTGATCGTGAACAACCTGCCCATCGACGTCGCGAAGACGTTCGGCGGTGCGGTGCTCGTCGCCGTCGACATCGGGAGCCCGCTGCTCGAACCGAAGGACTACGAATCGGCGTTTGGCGTGGCCTACCAGGTCAGCGACCTCCTGATGCGCCGGCGATACCGGGACTACGCGGCGGAAGCCGACGTACTCGTGGTGCCCGACCTCGGGACGCACGCGACCACGGACTACTCGGGCTTCGACGGTCTCATCGAGAAGGGCTACGCGGCGATGAAGGCGGCGCTGCCGGCCATCCGCGCGCGCCTGGGTGCCGCCGGCGTCACCGACCTCACGCCGCGACGGAACCGGGGCGCAGGCGCGGCGCTCGAGGCACGCCCGATCGGCGAGGTTCGTATCGACGGAAGCACGCACGTCAGCGAGGCCCTGGCCCGGCGCACCTTCAATATTCCGCCCCGTGTGCCCTACGAGATGGAGAAAGGCCTGAAGGCCTTCGACAAGGTGGACGCCACGGGGTTGTTCGAACGGACCTGGATGACCTTCACGCCGTCGACGAACGGCGTCGACGTGGTGTTGCAGGTCAAGGACGCGCCGCCCAACCGAGCAGAGGTCGGCATCGGCTACACCCAGTGGGAACGCGCGCGGGGCTCGGTGCGCCTCAGCAACCAGAACACGCTCGGCTTCGGCGAGCAGGTGGAGGCGCTGTTCGCGGCCAGCGACGCGGAAAACGTCGTCCGCGTGGCCCTGAGCGGCGACCGACTTGTCGTGCCTGGCCTCGGTTTCCGCCTGTCGGGGTACCACGTCATCGACAAGCCCCGGTTCTTCTCGACGGCCGGAGAATCGCTCGGCCGGGCCAGGTTCGTCCATGACGGCGCAGACGCGGCGGTCCGCCTGCCGTTGCACCGATGGGGCCTGGTCGAAGTCGGCGTCCGTGCCGGCCGCGTGTTGACCGAGCCGTCTTCCGCGATGCCCGTGGGATCCAGGAACGACCGCGTCGGCCTGCTGTTCGGCCGGGTGGAGATCGATACGCTGGACGATCTCGACTGGCCCGAACACGGACGACGCCTGGCACTTACCGGCGAGTGGAGCAACGCGGCGCTCGGTGCCCACCGCGAGTACTGGCGAGCCGGCGGTGAACTGCGCGCGGCCCACGCATTCGGCGAACGGTGGACGGCGCAGGCCGACGCGGCGCTGGGACTGTCCCGGGACGACCTGCCGGTCTACGACTGGTACCGGCTGGGCGGCATCGCGCAGTTGCCGGGGTTCTACCACGGCGAACTGAAGGGTCGGCAGGCCATGGCGGCGGCCGTCAGCCTGCGGTACCGGGCCTTCGGACAACTGCGCGTGATCGCACGTGGAGGTGCCGGCAAGGCGTTCGCCGATACGACCGACATCGGGTTCGGCGACCTCAGGTGGGGCGGCGCGGTTGGCGTCTACTACCCGAGTCCGATCGGCCCTGTTTCGTTCGAGTTGGGATTCCGCAAGGGCGGCACGGTCACCTCGCTGTCGGTCGGCTGGAACTGAGACAGGCCGCGCGCCATCCGCTCGGAGATGCCGATCTGGAACTCGCGCGTGTAGACCGCACCGAACGTCGGCGTCGGATTCAGGTCGATGATGACGGTTTTCCCGTCGTGCATCAGGTAGTCGATCTTCCCGTAGTCGAACCCCATTGCCCGACGCGCCTCGAGGATCTGCCCGTCGACGGGCACGTACTCGAGTTCGGACCCGGTCCGGCCCACGACCACGGGCTGCAGCGATCGCGATCGCACGGCCAGCCCCTCTTCACCCAGGAACGAGTAACTCCTCAGGTAGTAATAACGCCCGTCGGTTTCAGGCAGGAACTTCTCCACCACCAGGTCGGGATTCCGGAAGACGCCGCGGGGCAGGTGTCGCTTGGAGTCGAACACCGCATACGCGCGCGTGGGCAACGCACTCGCGTAGGTGAGACGGTGGACCGACCCGGCCGCCAGCATCCGGCCCGCCGCGCGCGCGGCCCCGCCAAGCGCGGCCAGCAGGCGCGCTGCGATCGACTGACCGTGGAGGACGGCACGCTCGGGATGGCTCCCGCAGTTGTTGTTGGTCTTCACGATCACCGGGCCGTCGTAGCCATCGTCCTCGGCCACGAGAATACGACTGACACGACGCCGGCGGACATCGGCCATCGATCGGTTCAGGACCTGGCCGGGCGCCTCGAGCAGCGGGCGATACGCATCGGGAAGCTGCGTCAGGTCGACATGAGGAATGACGATGTCCGCGTCGCGCGGGACGACCGGCCCGGAGACCAACCGCACGTCCATGCCCTCGCGCCTCCAGATGTCGGCGCATTGCCAGATCCGGTAGCGGCGCATTCGCGCGGCGTCGGCCGTCTCGTGGAAGACGATGGCAATCGTCATCGGTCGCGGCATGGTGGTTCCAAGGGTCGCCCCAGCATACCTGATCGATCCCCGCGGTTGTGTCGGCCGTTACCCGGTCGATACAATTCACGCATGGTGGGTGTTCGGGCCTGGGCGAGTCTTCGGCGACTGCTGCGCCGAGACACAGGGGCGCGTCCGTTCATGGGTGACGCCGAGATTCGCCTGATCACCGGCTTCCTTCGGCGCGAGCACGCCATGCTCGAGTGGGGATGCGGCGGGAGCACCCTGGAATTCTCGAAGCATGTCGCGCGCTACTGCAGCATCGAACACGACCCGCGATGGCACGGGAAGACGGCATCGGCCATCGCCAGGGCAGGCCTGACGAATGTCGCGCTCCTCCTCGTGCCGCCGGATCTTCCGCTGGATGGTCTCCCCAACTACGCCAGGTCGCCGGAGGAACGATACGCGCAGTTCCGGAGCTATATCGAGGCGGCCGGACGGTTCGGCGACATCAGGTTCGACCGCGTGCTGATCGACGGCCGATCGCGCCCGGAGTGCGCGGCGGCGGTGCTGCCCCGGCTGGCGCCCGGCGCGCTCGTGTTCATCCACGACTTCTTCAACGCCAAGTACGATCCGGGTCCGTATCACGCGATGGTGCTCCGCGATTACGACCTGGTCGATGCGATCCGAACCGGCCAGACGCTCGGGGTCTTCGCGCCGAAGGCTCGGGCCGATCACGCCGTGCGGTGAACGGTTTCGATCATCGCCAGGATGTTCGCGACGGGCGTGCCGGCCTGGGTGTTGTGGCACGAGCAGCAGATGTAGCCTTCGCGTCCGGCGCCGAGCGTGTTCAGGCACGTCTCGACCTCTCTTCGCACGTCATCCGGCGTGCCGCGAGGCAGGGCGAACTGGTTGTCGACACCGCCGTGGAAGATGACCCGGGATCCGAACTCGCGCTTGAGCTCGGCGCGGTCCATCCCGGGGCACGCGTGCTGGATGGGATTCAGCACGTCGACGCCGCAGTCGAGGATGGGCCCCACGAGCGGCCGCACCGCGCCGTCGCTGTGGTAGAAGACGCGCAGGCCGTGCGCGTGCACCAGGTCGCACCACCGCGTCAGCCGCGGCCGCAGGTGCCGCGCCCAGGACCGGGGCGACATCAGCAGCGACTGCTGGCTGCCGAGGTCGTCGCTGATGAACACGAGGTCGAGATGCCCGGCCGCCCGGGCGAACAACTCCCGCATCATGGCCGTCTGAATGGCCTCGACACGGTCGAGGATCGCGTCCACGAGCGCCGGGGCCTCGACGAGGTCCATGAACGACTGCTCCAGGCCGCGCAACTGGCTGTAGATCTCGAAGAGCGAGACCCACGGTCCGATGACCAGGTAGTCCGGTGACGCCCGTTTCGCGAGCGCCACGGCCTTGTCGTAGTCGAAGCGCTCCACGCGGGGCCAGAGGGCGTACCCGTCGAGTGACGCCGGCGTGATCGGGCCGGCCAGCGGCCCTTCGCCGAATTCCGCGTAGACCGCCTCGCCGGCCTGGACGTCGCGGAGCGGCACGCCCCACATGGTGCGAGCCCCCGCCGCCTCCGCTCCCGCGCCCGCCTGCGCACCCGCGGGCACGTTCTCATCGGTCCGGTACTCGATGAAGTCCCAGACGATCTTGTCGAGACCGAGCGCGCGCCACATCGCAAAGTCGTCCTCCGCGCCGACGTGCGCGCGCAGGGCCGCCGCCACCTCCGCCGTGTGCCAGAGGTCGACCGGCAGCCGATCGACCGGCTGGCGGTCGATCACGGCCAGAAGTCGTTCGCGTGGCGTCATTTGTAAAGAACCACCCGAGGGTCAGGCCCCTTTTCTCATTTCAGTCTCATTATCCGAATGGCCACGCCGCCTCCCGGCGCCAGATGAATCTTCAGCCGATCGGTGGCCGACACCGGTCTGACCTCTCGCACGTAGTCCACGCCCACGCGGTCGGCGTTCGGGCCATCGCGATGGATCTCCGCCTCGAACGCGCCGGGGCCGAGGAACGACAGGTCGATGTCGACGTCGCGGGCGTTCCAGTCCGTCAGCCCGCCAACCCACCAGTCGTTGCCGCTCTTCCGTGCGACGAGGATGTGTTCACCGATCGCCGCGCCGAGCACCTTCGTCTCGTCCCAGACCGTCGGCACCTTCGACAGCAGCGCCAGGCTCTCGGGCTCCTTGCGGTAGTTCGACGGCGTGTCCGCCAGCATCTGGAGCGGACTCTCGAAGACCACGTACATGCCGAGCTGGTGGCAGCGCGTGCCCTGGCTCATCGGGCGGTTGAAGATCGGCTTGAAGTCGGCTTTCGTCGCGTTCAGCATCGCGCCCGGTGTGTAGTCCACCGGCCCGGCCATCATCCGCAGGAACGGGAAGGTCACCGCGTTGGTCGGAGACGCGTCTTCACCCCACTTGCTCTGTTCGAGGCCGAGCACCCCTTCGCTGGTCACGACGTGCGGGTACGTGCGGTACAGTCCGGTCGGCTTGTACGCGCCGTGGAAGTCGACGAGCATCTTCCGTTTCGCGGCGGCTTTCGCGATGCGCTCGTAGTAGTTGACCATCCACTGGTCTTCGCGCTGCATGAAGTCGACCTTGATGCCTTTCACGCCCCATCTCTCGAATCGGTCGAGGGCCGCGTCCAGCTGCAGGTCGAGGGTCTTCCAGACAACCCACATCACCAAACCAACGTTCTTCTGCTTCGCGTACGCCGCGAGGGCATCCATGTCGATCTCGGGAACCGTGGCCATCAGGTCACCGAGTTTGTACCAGCCTTCATCGAGAATGACGTACTGCAGTCCGTGGTCGGCCGCGAAGTCGATGTAGTGCTTGTAGGTGTCGGTGTTGACCCCGGCGCGAAACGGGACGCCGTAGATGTTGTTGTAGTTCCACCAGTCCCACGCCACCTTGCCCGGCGTGATCCAGCTCGTGTCGGTCATCGTCGTTTCCGACGCCAGTCGGTAGACGATATCGGTGTCGAGCAGTACGGCGTCACGGTCGGCCACGACCAGGACGCGCCACGGGAACGACCGTGTGCCGGCGGTCTTCGCAATGTAGGGCGCCCGTTCTTTCACCAGTTCGGTGCGGTCCCGCTGCATTTCGGTCTTGGCGGGGTACGCCGGAAACAGTCCCTTCAAGGCGCGTGGCACCCCGGCCGGCGTGAGATCCATGCCCGGGTAGTCGAACAGGTCCGACTCGGTAATCGCGAGCTTCGGGCCGCCCGGAACGACGGCGAGCGCTGGCAGGCTGCAGAACTGCCCTTCCTTCAACTCAGCGAGTCGAGGTGTCTTGTACGCTCGCTCCTGGTGCGAAATCAGGCTGGTCTCTTCCGGGAAGTACAACTGGTGGTCGCCGGTGAATACGAACGTCGCGATCTCGTCCTTGACGGTGATCTCGCCAGGCAGCGCCGTCGCCCACCGGTACGCCACGCCATCGTCGTAGGCCCGGACGAGTAGGCTGAAGCCCCCGACGAAGTCGACGCGGCGCTCGTTGAACCGATCCCGGATCGCTGCGCGCTTGTAGCGGACGACCGGCTTGAGCACGGTGTCGACGTGACGCGCGCTCGTCGCCTTCACCACGGCGGCATCTCCGAGGACCCGGCCGTCTGCCAGGACGAGGCCGACGCGCGATGGCGCCAGAAGCGGCGTGCCTCCGGACGTCACCGACCAGGTGACGTTCGGCCCGGTGCCAATCGCGACGACAATCGCGCCGTTCGGCGACGCCACCGTGAGCGGCGCGTTCGCGGGCTGGGCAGAGGCGGGCGCGGCGAGCGCGAGGACCGCGGAGAGCAGGACGGCGGCCGGGACGGTCGATGTGCGGATCACGAGTACCTCCATGAAACCAGTCGAGACGGGCCGAACGACAGCGGGCCCCTCGCCGGCCGGCAGCGGCCGACAGAGGGGCCCGATGACACTCCGGAATGGTTACGCCCCGGCGGCAGGCGGTTCGGCCGGCATGCCGGGCACCTTGCCGGTGCCGAGTTCCTGGTCGATCATCAGCATCCCCACGCCGGTGTTGCCGGCGAGGCGGATTCGGCCCAGGACGGCGCGCGCGGCCGCTTCTTCTTCCATCTGCTCGGTCACGAACCACTGGAGCATGACGGTGGCCGGCCGATCCTTGGCCTTCTCCGCCATCGCGTACAGCTGGTTGATGGACGCCGTGACCTCCTGTTCGTTGCGCAGGACGTGGGCGCACACGGCCTCCGGCGACTTCCAGTTCGAGGGAGGCACCGGGATCCCTGGCAGCGCGACCTTCTGATCGCGCTCGACGAGGTGGTCGATGATCCGCTGCGCGTGCAGGAGTTCGTCTCCGGACTGTGTCTTCATCCAGGCGGCAAAACCCGGGAGGTCGTTGGCCGACAGCCAGATCGACATGGCCAGGTATTCGTGCGCCGCGCGGAACTCGAGCTTCAAATGCTCGTTGAGGCCTTTGAGGAGTGCTGCGTTCATGCTCCTATTGTCCACGGCCTGACCGTCCGCTCCAAGTCGACTTTCCTTGACGGGGGGCGCAGGCGGCCGGATACTGACGGCATCCCATGCGGACACCGGCCAGCGCTCGACGCCCGTCGATTACGCCCGGGGCGGCGCTCGCCCGTCTCGTCGCCCAACGCAGCTCGTTCGGCCCAGGCCTGGCCGCAGCCAAGCTCGACGCGCTTCGGGCGCTCGAAGGGGCGACGTTCCGGACCGCCTCCGACGTACTCCGACTCCACGAAACCCTGTGCTTCATGGCGGCCTACCCGGACGACGAAGCGGTGTTCCGGGCCGTGGAGGGGCAGCTGAAGACGTTCGGGGATCGCGCGGATCTGAAGCGGTTCCGTCGGGGGTTCGTCAACTCCGGGATCGCCGGCACCGAGATCGTTTACCCGTTCTTCGCGTCCACGGCGAGGTGGCTGGCCGCACGATGGCCCGATCACCTGGCAGTGGTGTGGGGGGAGGAGGAACGCGTCGACGTGCTCGAGGCCCGCCTGCCACACCTGACATCCTGGGCCGAGCGGGCGGTCTTCGACGAACCTCCGCTGCCGATGCGCGAGTGGATCGAGCAGTTGCGCGGGGCCGACAGCGACGCCGTGTTCCTCATCCGACGCAGTGAGGCGGTCACGGGGATCCCGCTCGCGGGAGACCAGCTCTATGACGAGTTGAACCTCACCCTCAGGCTGGTGCCGGGGCCGGACACGCCCAGCCGCACGGCGGCCCGCACGGTCCGGCGGTCGGTCGCCCCCCAGGGCGGTGCATTGCGGACGGAGCGCCCCGATCTCCGTATCGCGGCACGCGAAGAAGTCCGCCATGTGTCTGACGTGCCCCGCCGGGACGCTGACCGGCTCATCGACCTGGCGCGCGGCGCGATGGTCACGCGCAAACGCGATTTGTACTCCTTCGCGGCCGCCGACGGCCGGGACGTGCGCGTGGTGGACTTCGGCGACGGCATGGAGTTCGTACTCTACGGCGTCCGTCCCGACCAGCGCCTGTTGTTCGATGCGGTCTACAGCTTCCTGATGCTGCGAAACGGCGTGCCGATCGGGTACGCCCTCGCCAGCGCCCTGTGGCGGTCGTCCGAAATCGCCTTCAACATGTTCGACACGTTCCGCGGCGCGGAGGCCGGGATGGTCTACGGGCGTGTCCTGGCGGTGATGCGCAGCCTGTTCGACGCCGATACGTTCACCATCTACCCGTACCAACTCGGACACGAGAACGACGAGGGCCTCGAGTCGGGAGCCTGGTGGTTCTATTACAAGATGGGCTTCCGGCCGAAGGATGCGGCGGTGGCCGCGCTGGCTCGCAGGGAGGAGGACCGGGTGCGCGCCAGGCCGGCGTACCGGACGTCGGTCGCGATGCTGCGATCGCTCGTCCGCGCCAATCTGTTCCTGCATCTCGATCAGGAGCGCCACGACGTCATCGGCCTGATCCCCGCCGACCGGATCGCGCTTGCGGTGTCGCGGCTGCTGAGCAGCCGGTTCGGGTCGGGCCGCGAACGCGGCGCCGCCGCCCTTGCGGATGAGGCCGCCGAAGGGCTGTCGGCCGGCCCGTGGCGGCAGTGGCCCGAGGGAGAACGCCTCTGGTGGGAACGCTGGGCTCCGATCGTCGCGTTGCTGGACGCAGTCCGGTGGTCGCCCGCCGACCGCGCGTCGCTCGTCGAAGTCATCCGCGCCAAGGGCGGACGCCGGGAAGGCGCGTTCGTCACCCGGTTCGACGGTCATCCCCTGCTCAGCCGAGCGCTGCTCACTCTGGCCGGCCCGTCGCGCTGACTAGAAGTACCGGCGCACCCGTCGGCGGTAGTCCCGCCACTCCGCTCCAAACCTGGCGTCGAGGAAACGTTCTTCGCCGAGGACGATCAGGTGATGGATCGCGGCGGCGCATGCCGCGGTCGCCAGATTCACCCAGTGCGGGACGAGTACGCACGACCCGCTGATGGCGAGGAAGATGCCCGTGTAGATTGGGTTCCTGCTGAAACGATACAGGCCGTGTGTCTTGAGCGCGGTGTGGTCCTTGGGCAGGCCCACGCGAACCGACGCACCGAGGTCCGCGATGGCCGCGAGGGCCGCGGCGACGCCCAGGACGACGGCGGCGGCCGCAAACGGCGCCAGGGCCGGAAACGCCAGTCGGCCCCGCCAGGCATCCGCGGCGGCAGGGCCCAGGAACAGGAACGGCGGCACGAGCAGGAGTTTGCCCGCGGCGAACACGATCGGATGGATGGTGGGTGTGCCCAGGACCCGCATATTGGTCAGTTCATCTTAACGGGTTGCTTTTCATAATTATTATGAAGTAGGATTCATTACGGACAAGATGCACGTCACACCTTCGGCGGTTGCACGTCTGCGCGCGGCTGGTTTGCGCGCCACGGGGTCGCGCGTCGCGATCCTGGAAGCACTCGAACGGGATCGTACCCATCCGAGCGCGGCGGACCTGTACGACCGTCTCGCCGGGGATCATCCGTCGCTGTCCTTGTCGACGGTGTATCTCACGCTGGGTACGTTCGAGCATGCGGGGCTCCTCCGCCGCCTCACGACCAGGGACGGCCGCGTTCGTGTAGACGGGAACCTCGAGGCGCACGACCACGCGGTGTGCTGCGAGTGCGGTGACGTCTTCGACGTGCCCGCGTCGCGGCGGACGTTCGGGCCCCCGGAAGGTCTGCCGCCCGGGCTCCGGGTGCTGGGAACCCGGGTCGAATACGACGTGCTTTGCCCATCCTGTCAGCGGCGGCGCCCCCCCGCCCGCTGACGCGCCCCTCGGCCCCTCGCCCCCAGGGAGCCGGCGATACCAACGGAGACTGTCAGGAGACATCACATGGCCCAGTTGAAAGGCTCGAAGACCCAGGACAACCTCAAGTACGCGTTCGCCGGAGAGTCGCAGGCCAACCGCCGCTACCTCTACTTCGCCAAGGCTGCCGATATCGAAGGCTACCCGGAAGTGGCGGGCCTCTTCCGCGACACCGCCGAAGGCGAGACGGGCCATGCGCACGGCCATCTCGAGTATCTGAAGAAGGTGGGCGATCCGGCGACCGACATGCCGATTGGCGACATCGCGGAGATGCTGAAGTCGGCCGTGGCGGGCGAAACGCACGAGTACACCGACATGTACCCGGGCATGGCCAAGACCGCGCGCGAAGAGGGGTTCAACGAGATCGCGGACTGGTTCGAGACGCTGGCCAAGGCCGAGCGATCCCACGCCGGCAAGTACCAGAAGGCGCTCGACAACCTCTAGGAACCGGCACCACAGGCGCATCCGCCGGAAGCTCGCGACGAAGCGTCGCGGGCCTCCGGCCGGATCGCCCGGTCTCGTCCCGGCCCCCGCACCCGGAGATGCAGATGTCCGACGAACGGCCACCCACGCCAGATCTCGACCATATCCACTACGCACCGACCGACGGCCTCACCTATAACCCCCACGAGGCCAAGTACTGGGACAAGGACGCGCTCGAGAAAGAACTGATCCGAGCCTTCGACCTGTGCAACGGCTGCCGGATGTGTTTCAAGTTCTGCCAGTCGTTCCCGACGCTCTTCGACGGGTACGACACGCACGGCGACGTGCGGCGGCTCCCGATGGCCACGCGGGATCGGATCATCGACGAGTGTTTCCAGTGCAAGCTCTGCTACACGCAGTGCCCCTACACCGAGGCCGAAGGCCACGAGTTCAAGCTCGACTTCCCGCGGCTGCTGATGCGGGCCAACGCCGTCCGCCGGCGCGAACGCGGTATCCCCCTGCGCGAGAAGTTGCTCTCCAATCCGGACCGCCTGGCGGCACTCGCCAGGCCGACCGCGGCATTGGCCAACTTCGCGAACACGTTTCGCCCCCACCGGATCCTGATGGAAAAGGTCATGGGCATTCACCGGGACAAGCTGCTGCCGTCCTTCGCCTCGACGTCGTTCACGGCCTGGGCGGCGCGGGAACAGCAGCGCAGCGGCCAGGGCACGGGCGACCCCGTCGTCCTGTTCTCCACGTGTTTCGTGAATCACAACAAGCCTGAGGTGGGTCAGGCGGCGTTCCGGGTCCTGCAGCACAACAACTGCCGCATCGCGTGTCCCGAGTTGAACTGCTGCGGCATGCCGGCCCTCGACGGGGGCGATGTCGCATTCGCGATCGCGCAGGCCAGGCGGAACGTCGGGATCCTGCTCCCGTTCGTCGAGCAGGGCTACAAGGTGGCCGTGCTCAATCCCACGTGCAGCCTGATGATGCGGCACGAGTACCCCGAGTTGCTCAACGACCCGGCGGATCCGGCACTGGCCAACGCCGCGAAGACCGTGGCGGCCGCCACGCTGGACGTCTCCGATTTCCTCTTCGGCCTGCGCAAGGAAGGCCGGTTCAAGGAGGACTTCAAGAGCACACCCGCCGGCAACGTGGCCTACCACGCGCCGTGCCACCTGCGGATGCAGAACGTCGGCTTCCGGGGCCGCGACCTGATGCGCCGCATCCCCCAGCTCAAACCGGTCACGACGACGGAGTGCTGCGGCCACGACGGGACGTGGGCGATGAAGAAGGAGTTCTTCGAGCTGTCGCTGAAGAACGGCGCCAAGGCGTTCGAAGGCATGCGCGAAGCCGGCGCCGAGGTCTGGACCTCCGACTGCCCGATGGCCGCCCTCCACTTCGAGCAGGCCTGCGGCAAGCACGTCGTCCACCCGATCCAGGTGCTGGACCGCGCGTACCGGGAGGACGGCTTCGCGACGCCCGTGCCGCCGAAAGACGACGCCGAGTGAGCCGCCCCTTCGACTCGCTTGAGTACCCGCTCGCTCAGGGCACCCCGCGGATTCGCGGGGTGAAGCCGAGAGATTGGAGTCCCGAATGTCCGCATTGACCGCGTCCGATTTCAAGAACAAGGCCGAGTACGAAGCCATGCGGCCAGACTTCCGCCGGCAGATCATGGCGCTCAAGCGGAAGCGGCTCGTCCTCGTCGGCGATCATTGCGCCGTGCACTTCGAGAACCGGGACACCATGCAGTACCAGGTCTACGAAATGCTCCGCGCTGAAGACAGCTGGACACGCCCCGGGGCGCTCGAAGACGAACTGCACGCCTACAACCCGCTGATTCCGGCGTCCGGACACGTGTCGGCCACGCTCATGCTCGAGTACGAAACGCCGGAAGAGCGCGCGGAACATCTGCCGAAGTTCGAGGGCATCGACCGTCACGTGTGGCTGCAGATTGGCGACGCGGACCGCGTGCTGGCGCAGTTCGACCGGGGCCAGATCGACGCGCGGGGAGTCTCGTCGGTGCAGTACGTGAAGTGGACGCTCACCCCAGGGCAGGTGGCGGCTCTCGGACGTGAAGGCACCGCGGTCCGCCTGGTGATCGACCACCCCGCGTACGCCGCGCAGGCCGTCATGTCGGAGGAGACGCGTCGCGAACTCGCCAGGGACGCACAGGGGTAGGGATTTCCCGACATCGCGCTTCGGAGACTCCCGACAGGCGCTCCGGATTCCCGGGTCTGTCGGGCGTCTTCGCCAAGCGCCATAATGGGGCGTTCATGCCAGACAACGGGGCCGATCGATATCGCTCGCTCTTCAGTCTGATGGGTGTCGGCGTCCTGTTCGTGGACGCCGCCGGCCGCGTCACCGATGCCAATCCTGCGGCGTTGCGGATGCTGGGAGCCACGGAGGCGGACCTCGGCCGGTTGCCGGCTCTCCCGCCGCGGTTCCGGACGGTCCACGAAGACGGTTCGCCGTTCCTCGAAGAAGAACGTCCCGCCATCCGGGCGCTGAAGACGGGCCAGCCCGTCCTTGGCGTGGTGATGGGCGTCCGGAACTCGGACGCACCGCCGGTGTGGCTCTCCGTCGATTCCTACCCGGAGTTCGCTGGCGACACGCCAACGGCCACGGGCGTCATCTCGACGCTGCGTGACATCACCGCCGAAAAGGAATCCGCGGACGCGCTGCGGGTCAGCGAGGCGCTGTTCAAAGATCTCGTCAGTCACCTCGATCTGGGAATAATCGCCGCGTCCCTGGATGGGCAACACCTCCAGTGGAATCCCGCGGCGCTCAGGTTGCATGGATTGGCCGCCCAGGGAGCTGGCCTGAACCGTCTCGAAACGGCGCTCGAGGTGTTCGAGCTCTTCACGCTCGACGGCGAACCCGTGGGGGCGGACCAGCTGCCGCTGATGCGGCTGGTCAGGGGGGAGACGGTCAGCGACTGGGAACTCGTCCTCCATCGGCGCGGGACCGACTGGAGGCGCATCCTCAGCTACGGCGGAACCGCCATTCACGATCGAGACGGCGCCCGGTCGATGATCCTCCTGTGGTTCCGTGACGTGACGGACGATCGGGCGCAAGGCGAACGCGCGGCGCGATGGGAGAAGGTCTTCAACGAAACTGAGCTGGCCCTGGCGATCTCGGATACCGCGACGAACACGTTTCTCGACGTCAACACGACCTTTGCGCGGCAGCGGGGCTACACGCGGGACGAACTGATCGGGCGCCCCATCATCAGCGTCTTCGCGCCCGAGGCGATCGACGTCATGAGGCGCCGGTTCCCCGAGATCGATCGTTCCGGGCAGATAGTCTTCGAATCCGTTCACCTCCACAAGAACGGCACGAGGATCCCGGTCGTTGTCGAAACGTCGGTCATCCGGGGCACGGCGGGCGCGCCGAAGTCGCGCGTAGCCTACGTGCGCGACCTCACGTCGGACATCCGCGCGATGGAGGCGACGCGCCTGGCCGAGACGAGACTCCAGCGCACCGTCCAGGCCGGCCGCGTCGGCCTCTGGGACTGGGATCTCGACACAAACCAGGTCTACTTCTCGCCGGAGTGGAAACGGCAGCTTGGCTTCGAGCCCGGCGAACTCCCCGACACCCTCGATGTCTGGCGCGATCGCCTGCACCCCGACGACGCCGACGCCACGCTGGCATACGTCAGGCGCTATATCGCCAACTCGGAGGGAACGTTCGAAATCGAGTTCCGGCTGAGGCACAAGGACGGCACCTACCGCTGGATTCTCGCCCAGGCCGCCATCGAACGACACGAAGACGGCACGGCCCGGCTGCTCGGCTCCCACGTGGACATCACGGAACGGCGCGCGGCCGAGGAAGAGCGCCGCGGCAGCGAGCGGACCCTCCGCTCGATATTCAATGCCATCCCCGAATCGTTGTGCTTCATCTCCACCGACGGAACGGTGATCGCGGCGAACAGCACGTTCGCGGCTCGACTCGGCCGGTCGGCGAAGGAATGCGTCGGCGTCAGTGCGTTCACGCTGATTCCTGAGGAGGCGAGGGCCAGGCGGCGCGCGTGGGTCGAGGAAGCGGTTCGCACGGGGCAACCCTCTGTCCACGAGGACGAACGGGGCGGACTCGTGCTCCGGCACCACCTCTACCCGGTCGTCAGCCACGACGGCACCATTCAACGTCTCGTCGTGTTCGCCGTCGACGTCAGCGTACAGCGCCAGACGGAGCGGGATCTGCAGGCCGAACAACAGCGCCTGGCGCACCTGATCGACACGACCTACGACTGGGTCTGGGAAGTCGACGCGGATGCCCGCTATGTCTACACCAACGATCGCGTCACCGATGTGCTGGGGTACTCGCCCGAAGAGATCCTCGGCAGGACGCCGTTCGACCACATGCCGAAAGAAGAGGCGATCCGGGTCGGGCAGATCTTCAAGAGCCTGGCGGCGGACCGGCTGCCGTTGAGGGCCATCGAGAACACCTGCCGGCACAAGGACGGATCGTTCGTCGTTTTCGAAACGAGCGGCGTGCCTGTGTTCGGGCCGCAGGGGGAGTTCCGCGGGTACCGGGGGATGGACCGCGACGTGACCGCGCGCCGCCGCCTCGAGGAGCAACTGCGGCAGGCGCAGAAGCTCGAAGCCGTGGGCCAGCTGGCCGGCGGCGTCGCGCACGATTTCAACAACATCCTCGCCGCCATCATGATGCACCTCGGCCTGCTTCAGACCTCGCCCGAACTGAGCGACGCCACGCGTCACTCGCTGGGCGAACTCGAATCCGAGGCGAGGCGGGCCGCGGGTCTCACCCGCCAGCTCCTGATGTTCAGCCGCCGTTCGGTGCTCGACAAGCGGACGCTCCAGTTGAACGACGTCGTCACCAATTTGCTCAAGATGCTGAGGCGGCTCATCGGCGAACACGTCGACCTTCGGTTCGAAGCGCGGACCGGGCTGCCGCCGGTGGAAGCCGACGCCGGCATGCTCGAACAGGTCCTCATGAACCTGGTCGTGAACGCACGGGACTCGATGCCCAGGGGAGGCCGGGTCACGATCGCGACGGCCGTGGAAACCGTGGACGAGCAGCGCGTGGCGGACCGGACGGATCGGCGCGTCGGCACGTTCGTCCGGATGTCGGTCAACGACACGGGATGCGGGATGGACGCCGCAACCCTCGCGCGGATCTTCGAACCGTTCTTCAGCACCAAGGCTCCGGGCCACGGCACGGGCCTCGGTCTCGCAACCGTGCACGGCATCGTGGCGCAGCATCGAGGCTGGATCGACGTGTCGAGCAGGGTGGGAGCGGGGACAACGTTCGACGTGTACCTGCCGGCGTCCCCCGGCGTGAGCCTCGACGCCGGGCCGCAGGAGGAGCGGCCGTTGCCCGCCCGCGGCAGGGAAACGATTCTCGTCGTCGAAGACGAAGGCGGCGTGCGACGGATGATTGCCCTGACGCTCGCAAGCCAGGGCTACCGCGTGCTCGAGGCCGCCAACGGCCGGGAGGCCCTGCGCGTGTGGCAGGACCGCGGAGCGGAGGTCGACCTGCTCTTCACGGACATGGTGATGCCGGAAGGGATCAGCGGCCTCGAGCTCTCGGAACGGCTGCGAGAGCTGAAGCCGGGGCTGCGGGCCATCATTTCGAGCGGCTATAGCGCGGAAGTGGTCCAGGCCGGCATTCCGAACCGGCCTGGACTCCTGTACCTGCCGAAGCCGTACGACGCGAGGACGCTGGCCACGACGGTGCGCGCGTTCCTCGATCGGAAGCCGTCGTAGGTCTCGTTCGCGTCTACCGGGGCGGCAGCTTCTTCAGGCTGACGTTCCGGAACCGCACCGGGTCGTTGTGCCCGGCGAAGCCAAAGTATCCCGACGTCCGGTCTTTGCCGGGATGCTCCCGGTTGCCCGCGAACTCCTTCACTGTCGCCACGTCGCCGTCGAGGATGACGAAGCCGTTGAGCTCGACGGTGATGCGCGAGCCCCGCACGGTCACCTCTTCGAAGTTCCATTCGCCAATCGGCCGCTGGTACCCGCGCTGCGCCGGGATCATGCCGTAGACGGAACCGTGCACCTGGCGCGGGTCGAGCTTGCTGCCGGTCGCCTGCTCGTAGTTGTCGTCGAGCACCTGGAGTTCGCACATGCCGACGTAGGCGGTATCGCCGGTGCCGGGATACCGGATGGCGAGGCCGTTGTTGCCGCCCTTCGGGAGGTTGAATTCCAGGCGCGCCACGAAATCCGCGTACTCGTCGTTCACGTAGATCGTGCCGCCCTTGCCCGCCTTGCAGGCGATGGCCCCGTCCTTGACCTCGTAGTTGTCCACCGGGCCGGCCCACCCCGTGAAGTCCTTGCCGTTGAAGACCGGCGCGAATCCCGACGCGCCGTGCGCCGCGAGGATCCGGTTGGCCTCGTCGCCGGGAATCTCGCGAAGGAACACGTTGCGCCAGCGAATCTCCCCGCCGTGGGTCTGGAGCTGGATCGGCCCGCGTTTCGGGACTGGCGTCGTCCGGTCGTAGTAGTTCTCCAGGCGGGCGTGGTCGACGACGAGCCGGCCGTTCAGCCAGACACTGACGCGCGCGCCGACCATGATGATCCGGAAGCTGTTCCACTGCCCGAACGGCTTGTCGGCGAGCACGAGGGGGTCCTTGCCCGGCGTCCCGGGGCTGTTGTTCCACAGGCCGCCCGATCCCTTGTTCGCGCCGTTCTTGAACTCGCGCTCGTTGGTGGAATCCCAGATCTGCACCTGCGGGACGCCGCGCAGGTAGATGCCGGAGTCCGCCTTCGGCACGGTCTTGTACTCGACGAGGAGTTCGAAATCGCCGAAGTCCTCGTCGGTCGTCGCGTACGAGCCAAAGCCGTCGTTGACCAGTTCCCCGCGCTCGGCGTACCAGTGGGGTTTGCCGGTGGACGCGTTGACCTGGGTCATCGTGTCCGTCCACGTCTTGACCTGGGCCGCGCGGTCCTCGGCGGGCATGGCCAGCAGTTTGCGATGGTCGAACGTGTCACCGCCACGCCAGCCCTGAAGGTCCTTCCCGTTGAAGAGGGCCTTGAACCCGGGAGGCGGAGCCGTCTGCGCGCCGGCCGGCGCCGCCAGCCCGCATCCGACCGCCGCGACGAGTCCTATTCCCACGAACCATCCACGCACCTTCATGGAATTCCCTTTCGTTGAGCGGGCGTTCCGCACCGGACCACCCGTGGGCCCACGATACGCCCCGGGACGTGGCGAACTCAACCCGGACCGGCGCCGCACGGCGCCGAGGGCGCCTCGAACGGCCCCAGAGGGGCGTGGTAGACTGGCGGGTACTTCGGCTGGACCCGCCTTGATTCCGGAGGAGACGACCATGTCGGTCACCTACGACTACAAAGTCCGCACGACATACACGGAAGATGTTCCGGCGATGCGCGCCGCCCACCGGCAGCTGCTGCAGGTGCCGTTCACGACGAGTCTGCCCCAGCGCGGGTATACGCGCCGGACGCTGTTCGTCGATCTCGACACGATGACCGTCACGGAGAAGGCGATCACCGAGGAGATGATCGACATCTTCACGGGCGGCCGGGGCTTCGGCCTCTATTACCTCTGGCAGGCCGTGACGCCGGAGACGAAGTGGAACGATCCCGACAACGAGATCATCATCAGCCCGGGTCCCGTGGCGGGCAACCCGCAGTATGCGGGGTCGGGCAAGTCGCTCGTGGTGACGCTGTCGCCGATGACGGGCATCCCGGTGGACTGCAACGTCGGCGGCTACTTCGGACCGCTGCTCAAGTTCTGCGGGTTCGACGCCCTCGAGATTCGCGGCAAGGCGAAGACCGACGTCGTGCTGGTCATCGACGGTCCGGCGGGGCTGATCACGATCGAAGAAGCGCCGGAAGAGACGCCGGACAGCCACATTGCCGCCGAGATCTTCACGCACATGTACGCGGCGGACCAGAAGGACTTCCAGAACGTGTCGGTCGTTTCGGCCGGCAAGGCCGCTGAATCGGCGTACATGGGCTGTCTGAACTTCTCGTGGTACGACCCGAAACGCGGCGCCGTGCGGCTGAAGCAGGCCGGTCGCGGCGGCACGGGCACGGTCTTCCGCGACAAGAAGTTGAAGGCGCTCGTCGTGCGCGGGCCGAAGATGGGGCCGAATCTCAACAACGCGGCGGACCTGCCGGCGGTCATCAAGGTCGGGAAGATCATCAACCAGGAAATCCACGACTACGACGACCAGCAGTGCCACATGCGGCGCCAGGGCACGGCGCACCTGGTCGAGGTCATGGACGCGTACGACCTGCTGCCGGTTCACAATTTCCAGTACGGCAAACACCCCGACACGCCGAAGATCGACTCTCAGGTGTGGGATCGCCGTTTCACGCAAGCCGTCCCGGACCGCTGCTGGTACGGCTGCGGCCTCGCATGCTCGAAGGCCGCCGACGGCCACCACGTCCGCACCGGCCCGTACAAGGGCCACATCGTCACGGTGGACGGCCCCGAGTACGAAAACGTCGGCGGCCTCGCGTCCAACTGCGGCTTGTTCGATCCCGACTGGCTGCTCGAGGTGAACTTCTATTGCGACACGTACGGCATCGACACGATCTCGTACGGCACGGCCTGCGCCTTCGCGATGGAATGCTGGGAGAAGGGCATCCTGAACGCCGAGCGGACGGGCGGCATCGACCTCACCTGGGGCAACGGTGAATCCGAAGTCGAACTGCTGCACCACATGGCCCGCGGCGAAGGGTTCGGGGTCATCGTCGGCAAGGGCGTCAAGTACATGCAGAACCTGTTCATCAGGAACGGGTGGGGCGACCCGCAGTTCATTCGCGACATCGGGATGCAGAACAAGGGTCTCGAGTTCTCGCAGTACATGTCCAAGGAGTCGCTGGCCCAGCAGGGCGGCTACTGCATGACGAACAAGGGTCCGCAGCACGACGAAGCGTGGCTGATCTTCATGGACATGGTGAACAACCAGATTCCCACGTTCGAGGACAAGGCCGAGGCGCTGCATTACTTCCCGCTGTTCCGCACGTGGTTCGGCCTGCAGGGCCTCTGCAAGCTGCCCTGGAACGACATCGAGCCGCCGGACAACCACGAGAAATACCCTGGACCGGAAGCCGCGAAGGTGCCGGCGCACGTCGACAACTACCTGGCGCTCTATACCGGCATCACGGGCAAACCGCTCGATCGCAAGAGCCTGATCGAGCAGTCGGAAGCGGTCTACAACTTCCAGCGCGTCTTCAACCTGCGGATGGGCCAGGGCACGCGCGAGTTCGACATGCCGCCGTACCGCGC
>CAZJRM010000070.1:0-22380 GCA_964547975.1 uncultured Vicinamibacterales bacterium
TCGCGTTGGGCCTGGCCGATGCCGGCGCGGATGTCGCCGCCACCGGCCGGCGTGGTGCCCTCGTGGAGTCGGTGGCGGACGAGATCGCGGCGCGAGGCCGGCGCACGCTCAGGCACACGGCGGACGTCACCGACCGCGCGTCGCTCGTCGCGCTGCGCGACGCCTGCCTGGCGGCGTTCGGCCGCGTCGACATCCTCGTGTCCGCCTCGGGCGTCACACAACGCGTCCCGACGCTGGCCATGGGCGACGCCGACTGGCAGCGGATCATCGACACCAACGTGACCGGCACCCTGCACGCCTGCCAGGTCTTCGGGCCGCCGATGCTCGACCAGGGCCGGGGCCGGATCATCAACATCGCCTCGCTGGCGTCGATGGTCGGCTTCCTCGAGGTGAGCGCCTACACGGCGAGCAAGGCAGCGGTCGCGGGGCTCACACGCGCGCTCGCCGTCGAATGGGCGCCGAAGGGCGTCACGGTCAACGCCATCGCGCCCGGGATCATCCGCACGGACCTGAACCGCGAGATCATCGAGTCCGCCCGAGGACACGAGTTGCTCACCCGCACGCCCATGAAACGTTTCGGCAGCGCGGACGACATCGTGGGGTCGGCCGTGTTCCTTGCCTCAGACGCCGCGAGTTTCGTCACGGGCCAGATTCTCGTGGTGGACGGGGGCTTCCTGGCCAGCGGCGTCAACCAGTAGACAGGGAATAGGGAGAAGGCGATAGGGAAGAGCGCGAATTCACCGCCTCGATGAAGGCCGTGACGTTGGCCGTCGGGACGCCGGGAGGCATGCCGCCGCCGCACGACGGCAGGATCCTCGACAAGTCGTCGCCCAGCCCGGCCAGCATGTCGCCGACCCCGCGGACCACGTCCTCCGGCGAGCCGTTAGCCAGCACGTCCCGCGGCGCCAGGTTGCCGAGCAGCGTGACGCGGTGCTCGGTCCACTCCCGCATCTCCGACAACGTGTGCTGGACACCGAAGTTCAGCAGGTTGATGCCGATGCCCGGCAGAAACGGCGCGCACGCCTTGCACGGCGCGTCGTTGTGAAAGAACTTGACCGCGACGTCCGTGTCGAAGAGGCGAGTCAGGTAGGGCAGGCCGAACGCCTCAAAATCGCGCCGGCCGATGAACCCGACGATGTCGTCGAGCACGAGCAACCCGTCGATGGTCGGGAACGACTCGCGCTGCCACGCGACCCAGTCGACGAGCACGTCGGTAATCATTGTCAGCAGCCGGTGTGTGGCTTCGGGCTCGGTCTTCAGCGCCAGCAGGAACTCGGTCGTCCCCATCAGGAACGACGCCACGTTGAGCGGGCCGCGGCTCACCGCCATGCGGATACGATGGCCCTCGGCCTCGATCTGCGGCTGCAGTCGCGCGAGGCGTTTGATCACGAAGGGCAACAGGCCGTCGGTGCGGGGGTTCGGCCGCTCGAGTTGATCGATGTCGGCCACCGAACGAATGACCTTCTTGGCGAACGGGAAGTCGTTCTCACCCCACATCGACACCGATCCGAACGCGGACGGCTCCGTGCACATCCCGTATTCCGACCAGAAGCCCGGCAGCATGATCGTGTCGGGGAAGGTCCGGATCGCACGCATGTTCGCGTCGAAGTACACCCGCTCGTCGGCGTAGTAGTCGAGGATGGTCACGCCGGCCCAATTCGGCAGCCAGGGACTGTCGATGATGAACGCCGTGGGAAGCGGGGTGCGGGTGTCGCCGCGCACCAGCGCCAGGAGGGTCTGCCACTGCTGATCCGTCATATCCCGGCCTCCCGGCGGCCTCGTTCAGGCGACGCGCGGCGCTCCGAAGTGTTGTTGCACCACCAGCGTGACCGCACCCCGCAAACGCGGCTGCGAACCCGGGTCCGTCGGCACGATTCTGGCCGGTTCCGTGCGGGGCGATCGGTGCGAGACCACGTCTTCGACGATGGGTCCGATACGATTCCACGCCAGCGTGATGTCGCCGACGACGACGAGCACCTGCGGTGCCAGGCCGATCGCCAGCGTCGCCAGCCCGATGCCGAGGTAGTGGCCCATGCGTTCCAACACCTGGATCGCGCACGAATCACCTTCGGCCGCCAGCCGCACCACGTCCGCGATCTTCGGGGTCGCGCCCACCGCGGCGGGCGGTTCCCCTCGCAACTCCTGGTAGTGGCGGAGCGCGGCCTTGTTGGACGCGTACTGCTCCCAGCACCCGCGGTTGCCGCAGCGGCAGGGCGGGCCGTTCTCGTCGAGCGTCATGTGGCCGAATTCGCCGGCGAGTTCGTGGTGCCCGTGCACGAGCTGACCGTTCAGCAGCAGGCCGACGCCAATTCCTTCGGAGACGGTCACGGCAACGAGATTTGTCACGTCATCCGGGTGGCGTCCGAACCAGAGTTCGGACAGCGCGCAGGCGCTGGCGGCGTTCTCGACCACGACGGGCAGACCGACGACGGATTCGATGATTTCCCGGATGTTGACGCCGACCCAGCCCAGGTTCGGCGCGAACACGATCCGGCCTGACTCGTCGATACGCCCGGGCAGGCTGACGCCCATCCCTTCGTAGACCATCTCGGGATGCGTCCGGCGGAACGCGTCCACCGTATTCGCCAACTCGGCCGCGAACGCCTCAGGGGTCGCCGGCGTCTGCCACGACGTCTGCATGAGGAATCTGGCATCGAGGCCCGCGAGGCCCACCCGGGTGGTGACCGGCCTGAGATCCACGGCGAAGATCCCGGCGCGTTCGACGTTGAGATGCAGGAACCGGGGACGCCGGCCCCGGGTGGAGACCGGGCTGGCGCCTTCGGTCACCCAGCCTTCGTCGATGAGCTGGGCGATGATCGCGGAAACCGTGCTGCGCTGGAGGCCGGACTGGCGGGCCAGTTCGGCGCGGGAAAGCGGCTGGTGG
The DNA here is from genome assembly GCA_964547975.1 of uncultured Vicinamibacterales bacterium. Classification (GTDB taxonomy): domain Bacteria; phylum Acidobacteriota; class Vicinamibacteria; order Vicinamibacterales; family JAKQTR01; genus CAYJPV01. The sequence goes on from CAZJRM010000070.1 coordinate 2,885, forward strand.
CGCCTGATCAGGTTGAGCGCGATCCGCCGGTTGATCTGGCGTGCGGTTTCGCTCGTGGCGACCTGAAAGCTGGTCAGGTTGATCTTGCGCATGGGTCGACTCTGACGGGGCCACCAAACGACATTTGTTGGCGGCACGAACTATATTGACCCCCGGACGCTCTGTCAAGCCTACTGGACCTCTCGCCACCATGTGCGTATTCTCTTGTCGTATTGTTCAAGCCCCGGACGTACGGAAACGGGGCCAGGCCCCCTTTTGTTGGCGAGCCCCCCTTCCAGGCGAGAGAACATAACGTGAAAGTACTGTTCATCGGTGGAACAGGAACCATCAGTTCGGCCTGCAGCGCTCTGGCCGCCAGGATGGGGCTCGACTTGACCCTGCTCTGTCGCGGGCGTAGCGACCGTTCGGTAGATCCAAGCATCCGGATCCTCAACGGCGATATCCACGACTCCGAATCCGTCGATGCGGCACTCGGGACCCGCACCTTCGACGTCGTCGTCAACTGGGTCGCCTTCACGCCAGAGAACGTCGAAGCTGACATCGCCAGGTTCCTCGGCCGGACCGGTCAGTACGTCTTCATCAGCTCCGCCACCGTCTACCAGACTCCGCCTCCTCGCCTGCCCATCGTCGAGTCGTTCCCGCTCGCCAATCCCGTGTGGGCGTACGCGCAGGCCAAGATCGCGTGCGAGCAACGCCTCGGCAGGGCCTCCGCTGAACAGGGGTTCCCCGTCACGATCGTCCGGCCGTCGCACACCTACGACGAACGAACGTTGCCGGTCCGCGGGGGATGGACGGTCGTCGACCGGATGCGCCGCGGGAAGGCCGTCGTCGTTCACGGCGACGGGACCAGCCTGTGGGTGCTGACGCACCACGCGGACTTCGCGCGAGGATTCGTTCCCCTGCTCGGACTCGAGGCGGCCGTCGGCCGCGCGATTCACATCACGTCGGACGACGTGCTGACGTGGAACGACGTGTTCGCGTCGCTCGGGAGGGCGGCGGGCGTGGACCCGCGGCTGGTGCACGTGCCGTCCGACGTCATCGAGCGCAAGAGCGCCGCGTGGGGTGACAGCCTGCTGGGAGACAAGGCGCACTCAAAAGTCTTCGACAACACGCTCATCAGGACGCTGGTCCCGGGCTTCACGGCGGTGACGCCGTTCGAACGCGGCGCGGTCGAGATCGTGCGCTGGTACGATGCCGACCCGTCCCGCCGGCACATCGATCGGGAGTTCGACGCGCAGTGTGATGAACTCATCGGAGGGATCGAGGCAGTATGCGCCACGCCATCTTCGTGTTCGTAATGCTCGCGTGCCTTCCCGTGCACGCGGCCGCTCCCGCCCCGCCGAGCGCCGCGATCGGTGTCGACCAGGTCGGGTACCTCCCGGCCGCGGCGAAACTCGCCACGGTCAGAGGCACGCCCGCCGGAGACGGGTTCGTCGTGCGCCGCGCCGGCACTGCGGACATCGTCTTCCGAGGCACGTTGTCGGCAGCAACCACCGATCCTGGCACGGGCGACAGCGTCCGCGCCGCGGACTTCAGCGCCTTGAAGAACGAGGGACGCTACACGATCGACGTGCCCGGCGTGGGCGTCAGCTGGCCGTTCGAGATCCGCGCGTCAGCGTACTCGAAGGCGTTCTACCTCGCGATGCGTTCGTACTACGGGCAGCGCTGCGGCACGGCCGTGGATCTGGGTCCCGACTTCCCGGGCTACCGCTACGACATCTGCCACACCACCAACGCGTACCACGCCTCGTCAGGGCGGGACGGCGCGAAGACGGCCGGGAACCGGGGCTGGCACGATGCCGGCGACTACGGCCGCTACATCGTCAACTCGGGCATCACGACCGGCACGTTGTTGTGGACGTACGAGTTGTTCCCGGAGCGCGTCGCGCGCGTGACGCTCGACATTCCCGAATCGAAGAATCGCACGCCCGACATCCTCGACGAGATTCGCTGGAACCTCGATTGGATGCTCTCGATGCAGGACGACGATGGCGGCGTCTTCCACAAGCAGACGACCGAGCGGTTCTGCGACTTCGTGATGCCCGACCGCGATTCGCTGACGAGCGTCGTCATCGGCACGGGGACCGCGCCGTTCAAGTCCACCTGCGCCACCGCCGACTTCGCCGCCGTCATGGCCATCGCGGCCAGGGTGTACCGACCGTTCGATGACGCGTACGCGGCGCGGGCTCTGTCGTCCGCGCGCAAGGCGTTCGCCTGGGCGGAGCAGAACCCCGCCGTGCTGTTCATGAATCCGAAGGGCATCGGGACGGGGGCGTACGGCGACCGGAACTGCTCGGACGAATTGCTGTGGGCGGCGGCGGAGCTCTGGCGAACGACGAAGGAGTCCGTGTACGAGCGGTTCTTTGCCGAACACCACGCGGCACAACTGCCGTCGATTGCCGCGAACCGCCCGCCCGCCTGGGCCAGTGTCGGCGCGCTCGGCCTTTGGAGCTACGCGCTCGGAGGCGGGCGCGGAGAAGCCGCCGACGCCATTCGCCGCGCGAGCGTCGCTGCGGCCGACGAGATTGTCGCCCGGACCGCGGCGGGCGGATACCGGACCAGCCTTCGTCCCGAGGACTACATCTGGGGGTCGAACAGCGTCGCCGCGAATTACGGTCTGCAGCTCCTCGTCGCCAACGCCCTCGGTCCCGACCGGCGTTACGTCGAAGCGGCGGAGGACAACCTGCACTACCTGCTCGGCCGGAACACGTTCTCGCTCTCGTGGGTCACGCAGGTCGGCGCCAACCCGTTCAGGCACCCGCACCACCGGCCGAGCGGAGCCGACACGAACGCCGAACCGTGGCCGGGCCTGCTGGCCGGAGGCCCGAACGCGCGGCGGCAGGATCCGGCGATGAAGGCGCTCCCCGACCTGCCGCCCGGCAAGATGTATCTCGATGAGCAGGCGTCGTACGCCACGAACGAGACCGCGATCAACTGGAATGCGCCGCTCGTCTTCCTGCTCGCGGCCCAGTTGCCCGAGAAGTAGACTGTCACCCCTGCCCTCAGGAGTCATCCGAGGTTTCTCATGAAGGTTTCCGCCGTCCGACTGACCATCGTCGCCCTGTTACTCGCGCTGCTGACACCCGGACTTCACGCGGGTGTCGGCCCTTACAGGAACTTCGGCGTGGCCGTGTACTGCCGCGTCTACGAAGTCCTCCAGATGAAGGACCCGGCCTACCTCGAGCGGACGTGGGCGGCGATTTCGCCGCACCTGAAGATCAACAAGGTCTATCTCGAAACGCACCGTGACACCGTGGTGGTCGACCAGGCCACGCTGGATCGGGCGAAGGCGTTCTTCGCGGGCAAAGGGGTGCGCGTCGCCGGCGGCATCACGATCACGATCAACGAGTCGAACCAGTTCGAGACCTACTGCTACTCGAATCCCGAACACCGCGCTCGGCTGAAGCACGTCGTGGAATTCACGGCGAAGAACTTCGACGAGTTCATCCTCGACGACTTCTTCTTCACGAGCTGCAAGTGCGATTTGTGCATCAAGGCCAAGGGCACGAAGAGCTGGACGCAGTTCCGGCTGGGCCTGATGGACGAAGCCGGCCGCAGCCTCGTCATGGCGCCGGCCCGCGCCGTCAATCCCAAGGTCAAGGTCACCATCAAGTACCCGAACTGGTACGACCACTTCCAGCACCTCGGCTTCAATCTCGACACGCAGCCGAAGTACTTCGACGCCATCTACACCGGCACCGAGACGCGCGACGCCGTCTACAGCAACCAGCACCTCCAGCCATATCTCGGGTACTCGATCTTCAGGTACTTCGAACACCTGAAACCCGGCCTGAACGGCGGCGGATGGGTCGACTCCGGCGGTCTCCGCCACCAGGATCGGTACGCCGAACAGCTCTGGTTGACGTTGTTCGCGAAAGCGCCGGAAATCACGCTCTTCGACATCCGCCAGCTCTACCAGCCCATCCGGCAGGCGGACGGCAGTGTCGTGCCGGACTCGCAGCTCGCACGGCTCGCAGGGTACGTGTTCGAGCAGGTCGATGCCTTCGCGGGGAAACTCGGCACGCCCACCGGCGTGAAGATCTACAAACCGTTCCATTCGTCCGGGGAGGACTTCCTCGCCAGCTACCTCGGCATGATCGGGATCCCGGTGGACATCGTGCCCGAGTTCCCGGCGGCCGACCGGACGATCATCCTGACCGAAGCCGCGAAGGAAGATCCGGCCATCGTCGATCGCATCAAGCGGCAGCTGCAGGACGGCAAGGACGTCGTCATCACGTCCGGGCTGCTGAAGGCGCTCCAGCACAAGGGCCTGTCCGACATCGTGGAACTCGAGTACACGGGCCGGACCGTCGCCGCGCGGGAGTTCTTCGGCCGAGGCGTGAACGCTCGCGCCGAGACGGACATCCTCTTCCCCGAGATCCGGTACGCGACGAACGACTCGTGGGAGGTCATCAGCGCTCTCACGTCGCCGTCGCGCACGACGGGCACGCCCGTGCTGCACTCGGCGAAGTACTCGAAGGGCATCCTCTACGTTCTGGCGATTCCCCAGGCGCAGGGCGATTTCTACAGCCTGCCGCCGGAGGTCCTCACCGCGATTCGCAACGTCATCTGCCGCGACATGTACGTGCGGGTCGAAGCGCCGGCGCAGGTCAGCCTGTTCGTGTACGACAACGACACCTTCATCCTGGAGTCGTTCAGGGAGACCTCCGGATCGGCGCGCATCGTCACGGACAAACGCATCACGAAACTCCGCGACCTCGTCACCGGGCGTGAACTGACCGGCCAGCCGCGCGGCGACCGGATGGTGTTCGACACCTTCACCAGGCCGGGCGCCTACGCAGTGTTCACTGCGCAGCAGTGAACACTGCGTAGGGAACAGGGAACAGGGACCAGCAATAGGGAAGAGGGAAGGGGAACAGGGGCCAGGGCATGACAACACACGCGGCCGTCACGCAGCGCACATCTCTCGTCGCACTCCTACTGGGTATGGCGTTCCTCCTGACCGGCCAAATGGTCGTCACGGGCCAGTCGCCGAAAGCGCCGGCTCCGGCGGCCACGCTGCGGCTGAACGACCTCGAGTACCTCGAGATGCAGGGCCTCAACGTCATGCTGGCCCACGACTACTACCCCGAAGGACACCAGGGCGGCGTCGGGATCATCCAGAACGGGCAGCGCGTCGCGACTAACGGCGACATCCGTCTGGACCGAACGCCCGGACAGTGGCAGCCGGTGCCCAAGGTCGGTAAACGGGTCGTCGACCGCGCGACGGGCGAGATCAGCCTCCGCGCCGAGTACCCCGACGAAGCCAAGAACCGGAAGGGATTCAACCCGGTCGACTACCCCGACCTGGCGTTCGCCTACACGGTCCGCGTCAAGCCCGAAGGCGCGGCCTTCCGGATCACCGTCGACCTCGAGAAGCCGCTTCCCGACGCGTGGATCGGGAAGGTCGGCTTCAACATGGAACTCTTTCCCGGCCTGCTCTTCGGCAAGACGTACGCGACCGAGCGCCAGTCCGGCGTGTTCCCGCTGCAACCGGAGGGTCCCGGAACGCTCGACGCGTCTGGCGAGTACCATCCCGAGGCCATGGCGACGGGTCGCCGCCTGACGGTGGCCGCCGAGGTCGATCGCCAGCGCATGACGATTGAGGACCTGACCGGCGGCGGCCTCGAACTCGTGGACGGCCGCGGCCAGCACACCAACGGCTGGTTCGTCGTGCGGTCGCGCATCGCGCGCGGCGCCACCACTGGCGCCGTCAACTGGCTCGTGTCGCCGCATTCGATTCCCGGCTGGATCTCCCCTCCGGTCGTCCAGGTCTCACAGGTCGGGTATCACCCTGCCCAGCAGAAGTGGGCCATCATCGAACTCGACCGTGCCGATGCGCGGCGTCCGCCGGTCGTCGTGTCTCGCGTGACGCCGGGCGGCACGCTGGAACCGGTGCTCGAGCGGCCTGCCGACGCGTGGGGCCGTTTCCTGCGCTTCGACTACCTGCGCCTCGACTTCTCGTCGATCACGACACCCGGCCTCTACGTCGTCCGCTACGGCGACGTCCGCTCGGATCCCTTCAGGATTGGCGCCGACGTCTACCGGCGCGGCGTATGGCAGCCGACACTCGAGTATTTCCTGCCGGTGCAGATGTGCCACATGCGCGTCAACGACCGGTACCGTGTCTGGCACGACGTCTGCCATCTCGACGATGCGCGGATGGCGCCCGTGGGCTACAACCACTTCGACGGGTACCTGCAGGGGCCGTCGACGCTGACGCCCTTCCAGCCGGGTCAGCACGTGCCGGGGCTCGACCGCGGCGGCTGGCACGACGCCGGAGACGACGACCTGCGCATCGAGTCGCAGGCCGACACGGTGCGCGGCCTCGCGCTGGCGTTCGAGGCCTTCGGCCCTCGCTACGACAACACGACCATCGACCAGGCCGCTCGCGTCGTCGAGATCCAGAAGCCGGACGGGAAGCCCGATCTCCTCCAGCAGATCGAACACGGCGTGCTCACGGTGGCGGGCAGTTACCACGCGCTCGGACGTTTCTACCGCGGCATGATCACGCCGACGCTGCGGCAGTACGTGCACGTTGGAGACTTCGGGGCGCAGACCGACAACGTCGTGTTCGATCCCGCCAAGGCGCCCGCGAAACCGCCCGCGGTTGGCACGGGCGTGCCGGGGTCCCCGGACGACCGGTGGGTGTTCACCGAGCAGAATCCGCGCCGTGAACTCTCCGCCGCGGCGGGCCTGGCCGCTGCCGCCCGCGTGCTGCGCGGATATGACGATGCCATGGCCGCCGACTGCCTGAAGATTGCGGTGGCCGTGTGGGACGGCACGAAAGACGAGGCCCCGCCCGCGTCGCCCACCCAACCCCCGCGGCCGCCCCGGGCCGGCCCGCGTGTCGGCCTTGCCGTCGAACTGCTCGCCGCGACGAAGGACCGGCGTTACGCGGAGTACCTCGTCAGCCAGACGACGGCTATCGCGGCGAGTTTCCGCGAGACGGGCTGGGTGGTCGGCCGGGTACTGACGCTCGTGAACGACCCCGCGTTCACGGCGGCCATGACCGAGGCCGCACGCAAGTACCGGGCGGACGTGGCCGCGATCGAACACAAGACGCCGTACGGCGTGCCGTACGAACCGGACGTGTGGGGCGCCGGATGGGGCATCCAGCGGTTCGGCATGCAGCAGTACTTCCTGCACGCGGCATTCCCAGGCATCTTCCCGAAAGAACCCGTGCTGAATGCGCTGAACTTCATCCTCGGCGTCCACCCGGGACCGAACACCGCGTCGTTCGTGTCGGGTGTGGGCGCGCGGTCGGTCAAAGTCGGGTACGGCCTCAACCGGGCGGACTGGGGTCACATCCCGGGAGGGAGCGTCTCTGGTACGGCCCTGATTCGTCCCGACTTCCCGGAACTGCTCGAATGGCCATTCCTCTGGCAGCAGACCGAGTACGTGCTCGGCGGCGGTACAACGGACTACCTGCTGCTGGTGCTCGCCGCCGACCGGTTGCTGAACGACGGGAAGTGATAGTGCCGTAGCGGCTCCCGTGTTATCGCGGGCTCGACTGATGGGCGTGCAGGGCCTTCCACTGGCCGTCGCGGCGGACGAACACGACCGTTTGTGCAAAGGGGGCCGTGAATGAACTCCCCGTCGTCGTCGTGATCGACGAGGTGCCGGACGCCGTGAGCACGGCGACGTCCGGCGACACCATCGAGACGAGTTCACGGTCCCAGCGGTACGCCAGAGTGGCCACGCCCTGGAATCGTTTCCGTGTGTCTTCGAGCGCCTGCTGCCGCGTCGGCGTGACGACGCCGTTCTGCACGATCGATCCCAGGCTGGTCTCCAGCATGTGCGAGAAGAGCCCATCGATGTCGAGGGCTTCGGCGGCTTTGGTCATCGCGTGATGGACGGCGAGGACCTCGGCTTCCACGCGTGTCGGCGTGCGGCCTTGCGCAGAGGCGATGCCCGCCGCCAGCAACCAGGCGGCGACGACCGTCAACAGGCGGTTCGTGGAACGGAACGGCATGGGCTATCTCCCCGGGGGCACACTCTCGTACACGCGGACGTAATCGACCTTCATTTGCGCGGGAAACGGCGTTGACGCGTCGGGCGGACCAGGCCAGTTGCCGCCGACGGCGACGTTCAGGAGCAGCGAGAACGGGTGATCGAACACCCAGCGTCCCGGGACGTCTGCCGGCGTAATGGTCCGGTAGGCATGGCCGTCGACACTGAAGACCAGGCTCGTGGCGGTCCAGTCGACGGCATAGACGTGAAACCTGTCGGCAAAGGCGCCTGACGGCAGCGCATACGACGAACTGATCCCCTTGTTGCCCGAATAACCGGGGCCGTGGATCGTTCCGTGGACCTTCCCCGGCTCACGCCCGACGACTTCCATCACGTCGATCTCGCCGCATGCCGGCCAGCGCACCGTCGGCCGGTCGTCACCGAGCGCCCAGAACGCGGGAAGGAGGCCCTGCCCGCGCGGCACCTGGATGCGTGCTTCGAAACGTCCGTACTTGAACGCCCGGCGTCCTTCGGTGGTCAGCCGGGCCGACGTGTACGCCGCGCCCTCGTACGATTCCTTGCGCGCTTCGATGATGAGCACGCCGTTCTCGACGCGGGCGTTCTCGGCCCGCTTCGTGTAGTACTGGCTCTCGTTGTTGCCCCATCCGTTGCTGCCGCGGCCGATGTCGAACCCCCAGTCAGGTCCGATACTCCCGTCGAACTCGTCGCTCCACACGAGCCGCCCGCGGGCGAGTAGAGACGCTCCCCCGACGGTGTCGGTGCTCGGGGTGAGCCAGTCGGGTGAGCCCGCGGCGGCAAAGTGGATCCCGCCGACGGAGACCACCGCCTCGGCGCCTGGCGCGACGATGTGCCGCGCGAGATCGGCAGGTCCGGCTAGCGCGAGGTTCACGGCCGCCCGGGCTTCAGCGGCCACGGCCGGCGACAACCTCACGGTGGACAGGTAGGCACTGGTCGAGGACACCGACGGCACACCAGCCGTGGCCATCAAGCCAGGCTGGTTGCGGAGCGCCCAGTTCTCGACGCAGCCGACGAGCAGCACATACGGCAGCGCCGGGTATTTCTTCCAGTAGTCGATCTCGATGGAGTAGGGGTCGCGCGCCAGGTGCATGCGGTACGCCCGCTGCAGGACGCGTTCGTAGTCGGCCGGGTGTTCGGCCAGCCATGTGACGTGCCGCCGCACGAGGTCGACGTAGGTTCCGGTGCCGCGAAGCGCGGAGATCTCGGCGTCGGACGGCAGCACGCCGAGCGCGTCGCGGCCTGCGCGCACGATGACCGCCCGCTCGAGGGCGGCGTCCGCGTTGATGGCCGCGCGGTGGCCGTCGAGCAGTTCCCGCATCGAGGAGGGCTTCTGCGACAACGGGCCGCTTCGCTCGGCGGCGGACGGCGTCCGTCCGAACGCGAGCACGTACGACGCGCCGACTCGCTCGTCCTGCGCGGCCGCGCGCGCCGCGGCGGCTGCGGCCACGGCGGGATTGGCCGGGCGGATGGCCTGGAAACGCCCGCTCGCGTGCATCAGGCTCATCAGGTAGAGCAGCCCATCGTAGTAGCGGAACACGGTGCTCGACGGCACGTCGAGCTTCCAGAGTTCGTCGATGAACTTCTTTGCCCTCGCCTTGTCAGTGGCCGCCAGCGACGCGAGGCCGTTGGTCGCGACGAGGCCCGGAGAATGGCGCTGGCGGATGACCGTGCCGTCGAGATTCCAGTTGTCGCCGTACGTCTCGAGGCCCTGGCTCTCGAAGAACGCCTGGAGCCGATCGCTCAACTCGCGCTGACGCGGGTCCTTGGCCCACCACGACCAGTCCACGGTCCAGTTCATGGCGACACGCCACGCGTCCTCGCGGAACGACGCGGGGAACCGGCTCGAGCCGTACGGCGTGCCGTCGAACTGGCTCAGGTTCGGCACGAGCCCCGTCTTCGGGTCGGCAGCTTTCACGAACATGTCGCGGCTGACGCGGGCCGCCCTGGCCCAGAACGCCCGGTCCTCTTCGGGTCCCCACCGCGCCCACAGCTCGTAGAACGCCGGGAGGTGGTAGGACACGTCGGTGAAGGTGTTCCGCTCGTCCGGCGAGAACAGGATCATCCCGTGCTCGTCGTTCACTTCCTTGCCCACGGTGTGTTCGCGGACGCCGCCGCGTTCGCGCACCGGGCCCTTGATGGGCTGGCGATGCACCATGTGGCGCAACAGGCGGTCCGCGTGCGCCTTGTAGTCGTAGATACCCGTGCCGTTGCCCCAGCGGTTGGCGGCGAAGTACAGCGCCATCGCGTAGTACTCTTCGCCGTCCGGGGCCGGGAGTTCCGAGATGACCGAGCCGTCGTAGTTCGTCTGCCAGGAGAAGAAGCCGTAGGTCGGGTGTGCCGGGTTGGACTGGTACATGTAGGTCATGGACCAGTTCCACAACGCGTCGAACTCGGCTTTCTTGTCGAGCTGGACGGCAATCATCATCCCGTAGGACATCCCTTCCGATCGGACGTCGGTGTGCTGGATGTCGGGGATGTAGGCCAGCGGGCCGTTCTCGTTCCGGCCGGCCGGCGTGTAGAGCCGCTCGGTCTCCGGGTTGCCGTAGAACAGCTGGTTCCACGCCCGGTCGATACGCGCGTCGATGTCGGCCTGACGGTAACCGGCCTCCGCGAAGATGTTGCGGTACTTCCCGGTGGCCCAGGCCCCGGCGCCCTCATCGGCGGGCTGCGCCACGCACGTGGGCGGCACCAGCCCGACCAGAATTCCGATAACGACGATGGGTCGAACAAATGAGGCGAACGGGAATCTCCGGCGGCATCGATCCTGGCGGCGGGACTGTGGCATCATGGTGCACCTCGACACCGGGGACAGGCCGCTCACGCAGCCGTCCCGCTGGCATCGTCGGGGGCGATTCTTTGGACGTTTCGTGTTTGTGCGCGTGCGCAACAAAACCGGCGACAGCACTATTCCCGGCTTGCCGGGCGATGTCAAGCGGCCGACCCCCCGCCGCAGGAGAGGAGTCGTAATGGTCCGTCGAACCTTGCGGTCTGGATGCGGATGGGCGTCAGTGACGCTGCTCTGTCTGGTGGCGGCCGGCCCCGTGGCGGCTCAACCCTCCGGCGGTCCCTATGGGCCGATCTCGCAGACCTACGACGTGCCGAAGGCCGCCGCCCACGTCTACTACGTGGCGCCGGACGGAAAGGCCGATGCCGCGGGCACGCTCGAGGCGCCGTCCACGCTCGAGGCGGTCATTCAAAAGGTGGTGACCGGCGATGCGATCATCCTGCGCGGCGGCACGTACCGCACGGGCGGGCTCGTGCTCAACCAGGGCGTCACGATGCAGCCCTACCGCGATGAGGTGCCGATCCTCAAAGGGACGCGTGTCGCGGCGAAGTGGGAGACGCTGCGCGGTGGTGTCTGGCGCACGCCGTGGAAGACCCTCTTCCCGCAGCGGCCCGCCGACTGGTGGCAGCGTAACCGCGAAGGCATGCGCACGCCGCTGCACCGGTTCAACAACGACATGGTGTTCGTCGACGGCGAGTTCCTGCAGTCCGCCGGCTGGGAAGGGGCCCTCGACGCCCATTCGTACGCCATCGACTACGAAGGCGGCTACGTCTACATCGGCGTCGATCCGAAAGATCGTCTCGTCGAGATCACGGCGTACGACTCGGCCATCGTCCGCACGACGAGGCCGGTGCACGGCAAGGCGTCGGACAAGAAGGGCTACACCATCCGCGGCATCACGTTCACGCAGTACGCGTATCGCGCGCTCGAGGTGGAGGGCATCGAACCGGACGGCCCGGCCGATCCCGCGACCTTCGGCAAGGACGTCGTCGGCACGACGCTGGAAGACGTCACGATCACCTACTGCTCCCGCGTCGCGGCGTACCTGCGGGGAGACGGCCTCGTCATCCGCCGGTCGCTCGTCAGCGACACGAGCACCGAAGGGATCTACATCATCTCCTCGTCTGACGTGCTGCTCGAGAAGAACATCTTCCGGCGCAACAACATCGAGCGCATCACCGGCTATTACCCGTCGGCCGTGAAGATCTTCAACCAGACCCGGCGGGTCATCTGCCGTGACAACCTGGTGATCGAACACCCGTATTCGAACGGGATCTGGTACGACGTGGGCAACATCGACGGCGTGTTCGTGAACAACTGGGTCGAAGGCGCTCTCGACGGGTTCTTCTTCGAGATCTCGAAAGGCGCCATTGCCGCCGGCAACGTCTTCGTGAACTGCGACAAGGGCATCCACGCGCTCAACGCCTCCGGCGTGCGGGCCTACCAGAACACGTTCATCAACAGCGTGGCGTCGTTCGAGCGCACGCCGCGCAGCGCCGCCAACGACCACTTCGGCTGGCACCCGGCCACGGGGCCGGACGTCGACGCGCGCACCGGTCACGTGTTCGTTGGCAACCTGCTCTACGGGGACGAGACCTTCGGCCGACCGCTGCTCGCGGTCGATCAGACGCCCGTGCTGTGCGGGAAGCTGACCGACTCGCCGCTGGCCAAAGTCGACGGCAACATGTACGTGCGGCGCGGCGACGCGGCGGCGAAGCCGCTCATCCGCTGGAGCCCGGCCGAGGGCACGGCGTGCACGGCCCAGTTGGCGACCCCGTCGGCCCTCACGGCGATCGTGCCCGGGTTCGACGCCCACAGCGCCGTGAAGGACGGCTTCGCGGGCGCGTTCTTCCAGAGCCCCGAACTGCACAATTACCGGCCGGCCGCGCCCATCGCGCCCGTGGTCACCGAAGACCCGTTGCCTGAAGAAGTACGAGCACTGCTCGGCTGGGCTCCGGACGCGAAACGTGGTCCGGGCGCCTACGCCGGTCAGCCGCCGGCGCCGGCCAGGCCCATTCGCGGAAGGGGCACGAAGTGACCCGCCGCCCCGATGCCGTTTCGCGGCGGGACTTTCTGAAACACGCAGGGACCGGCGCGGCAGCCGCATCGGTCCTCGCGGGGTTCCCGGCCATCGTGCCGGCGTCCGTCCTGGGGCCACAGGCCCCCAGCCGGCGGATCAACATCGGCGCGATTGGTACAGGCCGCATCTCGCGCGGCCATGACATGCCCGGGGTCTGGAAGGACCCTGGCGCCCGCATCATGGCGGTCTGCGACCTCGACGCGAAACGCCTGGAAGACGCGAAGCGGCTCGTCAACGGGCACTACGCCAGGGTGACCGGCGCGCCGTACGACGGCGTGACCGGCTACGCCGACTACCGCGAGCTGCTCGCCAACAAGGATGTCGACGCCGTGGTCATCAGCACCCCTGACCACTGGCACGCGCTGATTGCGGTGGCCGCGGCGCGGGCGGGCAAAGACATCTACATGCAGAAACCCGCCTCGCTGACCATTGCCGAAGGCCGGACGGTCTCGGACGTGGTGCGTCGCAGCGGGCGGATCTTCCAGATCGGCAGCCAGCAACGTTCGTCTCCCCAGTTCCGCTACGCCGCCGAACTCGTGCGCAACGGGCGGATCGGGAAGCTGCAGACCGTGAAGATCGGCCTGCCCGGCGATCCGTCCGGTGAAGTCGAACCGGAGATGCCCGTGCCGTCGAATCTCGACTACGACGCGTGGCTCGGGTCGACGCCGAACGTCTTCTACACCGAGAAACGTGTCCATCCGCAAGCCGACTACGGACGCCCGGGCTGGCTCCGTTGCGAGCAGTTTGGCGCGGGGATGATCACGGGCTGGGGGTCGCATCACCTCGACTGCGCGCACTGGGCGATGGACACGGAGCACACGGGCCCCGTCGAGCTGTGGGGCACGGCGGAGTTCCCGAAGAGCGGCTTGTGGAACGTCCACGGCGCGTTCAAGACCGAGGCGCTCTACGCGAACGGTGTCCACATGATTGTCAGCGGGGACTTCCCCAACGGCATTCGTTTCGAAGGCACCGACGGCTGGATCTTCGTGTCGCGCGGCAACGAAGCCGTCACGGCGAGCGACCCGCAGTCGCGCCTCAAGGACGAACAGGCGCTTGCCGCCAGCAACCCGGCGATCATCACGTCCGTCATCGGCCCGAACGAGGTGCATCTGTACGAGAGCACGGATCACCACGGCAACTGGCTCGATTGCATCCGCTCGCGAAAGGCCCCCATCGCGCCCGTCGAAGTCGCCCACCGGTCGTGCTCCGCGTGCCTGTTACACCACATCGCGATGAAGCTGCCCCGCCGGCTGAAGTGGAATCCCGAGACCGAACGCTTCATCGGAGACGACGAAGCGAATGCGATGCTGTCTCGGGCGCAGCGGACGCCGTACGTGATCGCGTAGGGGCATGGGGCTGGGGATTGGGGATTGGGGATTGGGGACTGGGGATTGGGGACTGGGGACTGGGAACTGGGGATTGGGGACTGGGCTTGGGACGTGATGCGGGGCAGGCCTTCGGGCCTGCCTGTCACGCAGGGCTGAAAGCCCTGCGCCACGACGGTCCGGTGACCTAAAGCCGAGAGCCGAGAGCCGAAAGCCGAAAGCCGAGGGCCGCGAGCCGTGAGCCGGGGGGAATCACTGAGATGGACCGCCGTGAGTTTCTGACACAGGCCGCGATCGTCGGCGCAGCGGTGGGATTCGGCGCCGGACCAACGTTCGCCCAGGAATCCGATCTGACCGCCGCGAGGATTCCGCGCTGGAGGGGCTTCAACCTCCAGGGGCGGTTCGCGATGCCGGATCGCCCGGCGCCCACGGGCCCGGCGTTCGACGAATTCGACTTCGCCACCATGGCGGAGTGGGGATTCGACTTCGTGCGCCTGCCCCTCAACTACTGGGCGTGGGGCGACCCGAAGGACTGGTCGGTCATCCGCGAGGCGCCGCTGAAGGAGATCGATCGCGCGATCGAACTCGGCCGCCAGTACGGCATTCACGTCAATCTCAACTTCCACCGGTGCCCCGGCTACTGCATCAACGGCCGCGAACTCGAACAGGCGGACCTGTTCACCGGCACCGCCGCCCAGCGCCAGCGCGCCGAAGAGGCCGTCGTCTTGCACTGGCAGGCGTTTGCGAGACGCTACAAGGGCATCCCGAATCGCCGCGTCAGTTTCGACCTCATCAACGAGCCGCCGAAGATGCGGTCCTACGAGGGGTATCTCGAAGAACGGTACGTCGAGATCGTCACACGACTTGTCGCGGCGATTCGAGAGGTGGATCCCGGCCGGCTCATCGTGGCCGACGGGATCAACATCGGCCAGTCACCGGTGATGGGCATCGCGGGACTCGGCATCGTCCAGAGCACCCGCGGGTATCTCCCGAAGGCGGTCAGCCACTACACGGCCACGTGGGTCCCGGCCGACGAATTCGAGTCCACGCTCCTTCCGACCTGGCCGTTGAAGGACGCCAAGGGCGACGTCTGGGACAAGGCGCGCCTCCATCGCGAGTACATCGAGCCGTACCGGCCGCTCGTCGCCCGCGGCGTGCAGGTGCACGTCGGCGAATGGGGCTGCTTCAACAGGACGCCGCACGCCGTCGCACTCGCGTGGATGGCCGACAGCCTGTCGCTCTGGAAGGACGCCGGCTGGGGCTTCTCGCTCTGGAACCTGCGCGGGTCGTTCGGCGTGCTCGACAGCGGGCGTGACGATGTGACGTACGAAGAGTACAAGGGACACAAACTCGACAGGCGCATGCTGGAACTGCTGCGCCAGTCATGAGGCACGGTATGCACCATCCTGCGTCGGTCCTGCCCCTGTTCGTCGCCGCCCTGGTCGTCGTGGTGGCGGTCGCGTCCGCCCAGACGCCGGCCACCGTCATCGCGCCGGGTGCCGGGCTCCAGAAACTCGCCGGCGGGTTTTCGTTCACCGAAGGGCCCACGAGCGACACGGACGGTAACGTCTACTTCACGGATCAGCCGAACGACAGGATCCTGAAGTGGAGCGTCGACGGCGTGCTGAGCACGTTCATGCAGCCGGCCGGCCGCGCCAACGGGATGTACTTCGACGCGAAGGGCCGGCTGATCGTCTGCGCCGACCAGAAGACCGAGTTGTGGGCGGTGTCCACGGACGGGGCGAAGACGTCCCTGCTTTCGTCCTACGACGGCAAGGCGCTGAACGGCCCGAATGACGTGTGGGCCCATCCGTCGGGGGCAGTCTATTTCACCGACCCGTTCTACAAACGCCCATGGTGGAACCACGACACACCACCGCAGCCCGTACAGGGAGTCTACCGGCGCGCGGCCGACGGAACCGTCACACGCCTCGTCGACGACTTCGTCAAGCCCAACGGCATCATCGGGACGCCCGACGGCAACACGCTCTACGTCGCGGACATCGGCGCGAGCAAGACGTACGTGTTCGACATCCAGCCCGACGGCCGCCTCGTGAACCGCCGGTTGTTCTGCGAGTCTGGATCGGACGGGATGACGCTGGACGCGGAAGGGCGGCTCTACCTGACCGGCAAGGGTGTGATGGTGTTCGACAAGGAGGGACGCCTCGCCGAGCGCATTGACGTCCCGGAACCCTGGACGGCCAACGTCAGCTTCGGCGGCCGGGACCACCAGACGTTGTTCATCACCGCGAGCACGGGGCTCTACGCGGTGAAACTGCGCGTGAAGGGCGCGAATCCGGCGAAATGACGGCAACGGCGTCCGGCTGAAGCCGGCCCGGATCACACTCGCGCGACTCTGCGGACGCGCGCGGCGAGGTCGTCCACTTCCGCGAGGCTTTCGCAGCCGACGTTCAGCACATCCACGCACCCGAGCGTCAGCGCGAACTTCACCGACGCGTCCCGCCGCTCATCATCGTCTCGCAGGCGTCCTTCGCCCATGATCTTCATGCCGACGACGCCCTTGCCGGCGTCGTGGATCCTGCGGAGCACGGGCACGACGACGTCGGGTTGGCCGTCCATGCTCATGCCGTACGGGTTGATACGCGCGTGCACGGATTCAACCCACGGTTCGGCGGCTGCGGCTTCGAGGGCGGCGAGCGAGTGGCACGAGACGCCGAGCGCGCGAATCTGGCCTTTCGCCTTCATCGCCGAGAGCAGGTCCATCTGGCGGCGCAGTTCGGCGGGCCAGGTGGGCGAGGTCACGCAGTGCAGGAGCACCAGGTCGATGTAGTCGGTCGAGAGTTCGCGGAGGAACCGCCGGACGGCGACGTCCGCGTCCGGCCGTTCGGGCTCGGGAAGGCCGCCTTTCATCCACCAGACCTTCGTGACGATCTGGAACGCGTCGCGCTTGATGCCCTTCAAGGCGGGGACGACGTACGGATGCGTGCCGTAGAGGTCGGCGAGGTCGAACAGGCGGGTCCCGCGATCGAACGCGCCGCGGATCAGCCGTTCGAAGGTGTCCTTGCCGAGCCGCGTGTGGTTCGACGCGCGGTTGCCGCCGCGCATGCCGGTGCCGAGACAGAAACGCGACACCTTCAGTGACGTGCGCCCGAGCGGCACGAGTTCGTACGGGTCGAAGAACGACGCGCGTGGCCGCGCCGATGCGAGCGTCGGTGCCACGAGCAGGCCGCCGACGCCGAGAGTGGTGCGATGGAGGAATTCGCGGCGTCGCAGTTTCATCGCACGGTATTATAGCCGCGCCATCAGGGCCTGGGTGTGACGTCCCTCGACCGACGCGCCCTGGCGCAGGAGTCGATCATGAAGATCACAGCAGGTCACGTCTTCGTCTGCAGTCCGGGCCGCAACTTCGTCACGCTCCGCCTGGATACGGAAGACGGGATTTCGGGTCTGGGTGACGCCACGCTGAACGGGCGGGAACTTGCGGTGGCCAGTTACCTCAACGACCACCTGCTCCCGTTGCTCGAAGGCCGTGACGCGCGCCGGATCGAAGACACCTGGCAGTTCCTCTACAAGAGCGCGTACTGGCGCCGGGGACCGGTCACGATGACGGCCATCGCGGCCGTGGACATGGCGCTCTGGGATATCAAGGCCAAGTCGTTGAACGTTCCGCTGTACCAGTTGCTGGGCGGGGCGTCCCGCGACGCCGTTCTCGTGTACGGCCATGCCAGCGGCGCAACCCTCGACGCGGCCGTCGAGGCGGTCGGTCGGTACCAGGCGAAGGGGTACAAGGCCATTCGCGCGCAGTGTGCCGTTCCGGGCGTCTCGCACGCGTACGGCATCGGCTCCGGCGACCACTACGAGCCGGCGAAGCCCGGCCTGGCCCCGGAAGAACGCTGGGATTCCGACCGCTACCTGCACTTCGCCCCGACGCTGTTCGAGCGGCTCCGGGCCGAGTTCGGGCCGGACCTGCACCTGCTGCACGACGTGCACCACCGGCTGACGCCGATCGAGGCAGCGCGGCTCGGCCGGTCGCTCGAACCGCATCACCTCTTCTGGATGGAAGACCCGACGCCCGCGGAGGACCAGGAGCGGTTCCGGCTGATTCGGCACCACACGACGACGCCGATTGCCGTCGGCGAGGTGTTCAATTCGATTTTCGACTGTCAGACGCTCATCGAGCGTCAGTACATCGACTACATCCGGTCGACGGTCACGCACGCGGGGGGCATCACGCACCTGCGGAAGATTGCGGCGCTCGGCGAACTGCACCAGGTGCGGACCGGTTGCCACGGGGCGACGGACCTGAGCCCGGTGAGCCTGGCGGCGGCACTGCACTTCGACCTGAGTGTGCACAATTTCGGCATTCAGGAGTACATGCCGCACTCGGCGGACACCGATCGAGTGTTTGCGCGTACATACACATTCCAGGACGGGGTCATGCACCCTGGAGACGCCCCGGGCCTCGGAATTTCTTTCGATGACCAATTAGCTCGGCAATTCCCTTACCAGCGCGCCTATTTACCCTTCGCAAGGCTCTCGGACGGTTCCGCGCACGATTGGTAAGACCTACAGCGTTCGGAACAAAAACAAACTCGGCCCAACCGGTTGTGGCCCCCGCCAAATGGGGCCACAACAACATTTGACTTCCCACGGAGGAGGGAGTATAAGAAGGCCGTTTGTTACTGTTCGTGTCCCGAACTAACACGTCGAAATGCCCCGCTCACAGTGGTAGTGACTTCAGGAGGAGGGTTTGTATGTCTGGCTTCCATCGTCTCCGGCAGATGCTCGTGAGCGTGGCGCTAGCTGCGGCGTTTTGTCTCGCCGCGGGCGTCCCGCTCTTCGCGCAGACCACCAGCGCATCCGTGGCTGGTATCGTGAAGGACGCCCAGGGCGGCGTGCTTCCAGGCGCATCCGTCACGTTGGTGTCTGAAACTCAGGGCACCGAATCCAGCGTGGTTACCGATGAAACCGGTAACTTCCTGTTCCCGTACGTGCGGCCCGACAGCTACACGCTGAAGGTCGTTCTCGAAGGATTCCAGACGATTCAGCGTCCCAAGCTGGTCGTCAACGCGAACGACCGCCTGTCGGCGGGCACGTTCACCCTGACCATCGGGCAGTTGAGCGAAAGCATCACCGTCACCGGCGCGGCAAACGACATTCAGCTGCGGTCTGGTGAACGCGCTTTCACTCTGCAGACCTCGACCATTCAGAACATCGCCGTCAACGGCCGCAGCTTCTTCGGCCTCGCGGCTCTCGTGCCTGGCGTCGTCACCAACTCCGACACGCCGACCCAGGTCAGCAACCTGAACGCGAACGGCCAGCGGTCGAATTCGAACAACATGACGATCGACGG